>DATCWR010000443.1:0-26156 GCA_036566245.1 Mycobacteriales bacterium
CGCCGCCGGCCGACTCGGGAACGGCCAGCCCGGCGCAGCCCAGTTCCGCGGCCAGCATCCGCCACAGCCCACGGTCGTAGGGCTCGTCGCCCTCGCACCGGGCGAACACCGCGGCCGGCGTGCACCGGTCGGCGAGCAGGGCCCGCACGCTGGCGCGCAGTTCCTCCTCGATGTCGGTGTGGAGCAGATCCACGCTCGCGCTCACTTCGGCAGGTCCTTCCAGGCGACGTCCTTGTCCACGCGGATCTCCGGGGGTAGTCCCAGCACCCGCTCGGCGATGATGTTGCGTAGGATCTCCGAGGTTCCCCCCTCGATCGAGTTCCCCCTGGCCCGCAGGTAGCGGTACCCGGGGCTGCGGGCGAAGAAGTCGATCCGCTGGGTCCGGCGCATGGTCCAGTCGTCGTAGCGCAACCCGTCGGCGCCGAGCAGTTCCAGTTCCAGGCCGGAGATCTCCTGGTTCAACCGGGCGTAGGTGAACTTGACCGCCGATCCCTCCGGGCCGGGTGCCCCGACGGCGAGTTGCTGGCGCAGCCGCTCGCTGGTCAACCGGGCCGCCTCAGCCTCGACCCACAGTCGCAACAGCCGGTCGTGCAACCCGTGGCTGCGCAGTTCCGGGTGCTCCCGCCAGGTGCGGGCCACGGCGGTGACCAGTTGTTCGCGGGGCACCGCCCCACCGCCGATGGCGACCCGTTCGTTCATCAGTGTGGTCTGGCCGACCCGCCAGCCGTCACCGACCTCACCGAGCCGGTGCGCGTCGGGGATCACCACGTCGGTGAGGAAGACCTCGTTGAACTCAGCCTCTCCGGTGATCTGACGCAGCGGGCGCACGTCCACCCCGGTGGCGGTCATGTCACAGATGAAGTACGTCAGGCCCCGGTGTTTGGGCAGGGTCGGGTCGGTGCGGGCGAGCAGGATGGCCCAGCGGGCGTGGTGCGCCAGGGACGTCCACACCTTCTGCCCGTTGACCACCCAACTGTCGCCGTCGCGGACCGCCTGGGTGCCCAGTGCGGCCAGGTCGGATCCGGCGCCCGGTTCGCTGAAGAGCTGGCACCAGATCTCCTCGCCTGTCCACAGTGGCCGCAGAAACCGTTGATGTTGCTCCGCGGTGCCGAACCGCAGGATGGTTGGCGCGGCCATACCCAGGCCGATGGTGTTCCGCATCGGACTGTTGCTGGGGGCCTGTGCTCTGACGAACTCCTCGTCGACCACCGCCTGGAGCGCGCGCGGCGCGTCGAGCCCACCGAGCCCCTCGGGGAAGTGCACCCAGGCCAGACCGGCATCGAACCGTGCCCGCAGAAAGTCCAGAGGTTCGTCCGAGGCAGGATCATGTTCGGCCAGGAACGCCCGGACCCGGTCTCGTAGTTCCTCCTCTGTCGGGCCGGATCTGTCCGGCGTCGCGGTGCTCATCGTGGTGGCCCACCCCTTCTGTCTTCTGTGGACCTCGGCGTGCGTGGCACCCCGACGGTCCGTCCAACCCTTCCGACGAACGTTCTGGCAACGCCCGCCCGGTGCACGCCCTACCCGCCGAGGGTTCGTCCACCGTCGACCGCGATCACCACCCCGCTGACGTAGGCGCCGGCCCGGCCGGCCAGGTACAACGCGACCCCGGCCATGTCCTCGGGCCGGCCGATCCGCCGCAACGGTGTGGAGGCGGCGATCGCCTCGCCGTACTCGCGCAACGTGTGGGCCATCATCTTCGTCTCGAACGGCCCGGGAGCGACCGCGTTCACGGTGATCCCGCGTGGTCCCAACTCGTTGGCCAGCACCCGGGTGAGGTGGTGCAGGGCGGCCTTGCTGGCCGAGTAGGAGTAGGTCGGCAGACTCGGTACCCGCAGCCCGTCGATCGACCCCACGTTGATGACCCGGGCCGGATCCTCGGGGGTGGCCGCGGCCTCCAGCAGCGGCAGCAGCGCCCGGGTGAGGAAGAACGGCGCCTTGACGTTGAGGTCCAGCACCTTGTCCCAGGCCGCGGCCGGGAACTCCGCGAGCGGCGCGCCCCAGGTCGCGCCGGCGTTGTTCACCAGGATGTGCAGTCGGTCCTCCCGACTCGCCACCACCTCGGCCAGCCGCCGGCACTCCGACTCGGTGGACAGGTCGGCCGGCACGGCCAGGCACTCGCCCACGCCGGACAGTTCCTCGGCGACCCGCTGACACACGTCGGCCTTGCGAGAACTCACGTACACCCGGGCGCCGGACTCGACGTAGGCGCGGGCCATCATCAGGCCGATTCCCCGGCTCCCCCCGGTGACCAGGGCGGTCTTGCCCCGCACCGAGAACAGGTCATCCATGTTGTCTCCAGCGTGTCGGCAGGGTCGGGACGTCGCCGCCGGCGGGCGCACCGTCAACCCACCGACGGCCGACCACTCAGCGCACCGGGTCCGGCCAGACCGTCCCGGTTCGTAGCTGCGGCTTGAGCACCTTCCCGCCCGCGTTGCGGGGCAGCGGTTGGTCCCGCAGGGCCAGATACTGGGGAACCTTGAAGTCGGCCAGCCGGTCCGCGGCGAAGGCGAGCACCTCTCCGGCGTCGAACGGCCGCCCGGGAACCGGCACGATCACCGCGCCCACCTTCTCCCCCATCATCGGGTCGGGCACGCCGACCACCGCGACCTCGAACACGCCTGGTGCGGCGGCGAGCACGTTCTCCACCTCGACGGAGTAGACGTTCTCCCCACCCCGGTTGATCATGTCCTTGGCCCGGTCCACGATGTAGGTGAAGCCCTGTTCGTCCACCCGGGCGAGGTCGCCAGTGCGTAACCATCCGTCGGCGAAGGTCTGTGCGCTGGCCTGCGGCTGGTCCCAGTACCCGGCCACCACGTTGCTGCCCCGGATGAGCAGTTCACCGACATCGCCGTCCCGGTCGGTCCCGGTCGGGTTCGGTCGCACCGTCAGGTCCACGGCGAGGTCCACGGTGGGCGCGGCGAACCCGACCGACTCGGCGTGGGTGTGGGCGTACTCGTGCGGTAGGAAGGTGGAGATCGACGCGGTCTCGGTGAGCCCGAACCCGTTGCCGACCCGGGCCGCCGGAAACCCCTCGATGATCCGGCGTACCAGTGCCGGTGCGATCGGCGCACCGCCGTAACTGGCCCAGCCCACCCCGGTCAGGTCGAACTCGGCGAGGTTGGGCTGGTTCAGCGCGTGCCAGAAGATCGCCGGCACCGAGGTCACCACCCGGATGCGCTCCTCGCTGATCGCCCGCAGGAACCGCTGCACGTCGAAGGCCGGCATGACCACGGTGGTACCACCGGCCTGGAGTGTGGGCAGCAGTTGGCTGTTGCACCCGGTCACGTGGAACAGCGGCACCGAAACCAGGTTGCGCACACCCGGGTCGGTGGGGATACCGGCGACCCGCAGGGCGTTCTCCGAGTTGGCACAGAAGTTCTCGTGGGTGGTCATCGCCCCCTTGGGAAAGCCGGTGGTCCCCGAGGTGTAGAAGATGGCGGCCAGGTCGGCCCGGCCCAGATGTTCGACCACCCGCGGTGGCCCGTCGGGCAGCGGTCCGTCCGGACCGAGTACCAGCGCAGCCCCGGAGTCGGTCAGCACGTGCCGCACCTCCGGTTCGGTGAACCGGGTGTTCACCGGGACCACCACCGCGCCGGCCATCAGGGTGCCCAGGAAGGACAGCACCCAGGCCAGGCCGTTGCCGTGGCGGATCGCCACCCGGTCGCCGGCCCGCACGCCAAGCACGCGCAGACCACCGGCGACCCGCGCGGAACGGTCCCACAGCTCGCGGTAGCTGACCCGAGGCCCGTCCAGTTCCACCACGGCCTCGGCGTCGGGGTCACGGTCCACGCTGACCCGCAGCAGTGCCAGCACCGACTCGGGTAGGTCGCTGTAGCGGCGCACCCCGTCCGGGCCACGCACGACACCGGTCAGGTCGAACGGCTGGATCGGTGCCGCTGGCGCCGTCGGTGTCATCAGTACGCCCCCGTCAACTCGAAGTAACGGCGCGGGTTGTCCACCAGCATCTGCCTGATCTGCTCGTCGGTGACGCCGCGGGCGCGAAGTTCGGGCAGCACGTGTTGGTGCAGGTGCAGGTAGTTCCAGTTCGGTAGTGCGGTCAACAGGGCCGGATCGACCCAGTCCAGGTGGCAGGAGGCGTCGTGGGAGAGCACCAACTGTCCGACATGACCACGCCGGACCAACTCGACCAGGATGCCGATCCGGTCGGCGGAACTGATCTCCAGATCAAGCCCGAACCGGTCCATGCCAAGCAGGAAACCGGACTCGGCGAGGTCGGACAGGTGGTCGGCGTCGATGCTGTCACCACTGTGTCCGAGCACCACCCGGCGCGGATCGACGCCCTCCTCGTCGAGGAGTCGGCGCACCAGCAGGCCGGTCCGGGAGCCCGGGTGGGTGTGCACGGTGATCGGGACACCGGTGATCCGGTGCGCCCGGGCCACCGCGCGCATGACCCGCTCCACCCCCGGGGTCATGCCCGGCTCGTCGATCGCGCACTTGAGCAGACCAGCCCGCACCCCGGTGCCGGCTATACCCTCGGTGATGTCGGCGACGAACAGGTCGACCATCGGATCGGGTAGGTGTGGGGCCACGCCCGGACCACGGAAGCGAAAGTAGAATGGCACGTCCTGGTAGGTGTAGATCCCGGTGGCGACCACCACGTTGAGATCCACCCGCGCACAGACCCGTTGGATCAACGGGATGTCCCGACCCAGCCCCACCACGGTTGGATCCACGATGGTGTCCACCCCGACGTCACGTAACTCGGCCAGCCTGGCCGCCGCGTCGGCCACCCGGGTGGGTTCGTCCCACTCCCCCGGATAGTTGTGGCGCATGTCGGCGGTGAGTACGAACACGTGCTCGTGCATCAACGTGGTGCCCAGTTCGCTGGTGTCGACGGGTCCACGCACGGTCTGCACCACGGCCATCCGGGATTCCTCCTCACCAGACGCGCACCGGCGTGAACCTCAGGTTCCGCCCGAAAGGACACTAACACCATTTCTGCACTCACAGTGCGGTAAGTTTCCCGCAACCGACACACCATGACCGTGGAGGACCGGGTGGACTTCTCCCTCTCGGCGAAGACCGAGGACCTGCTCGCCAGACTGCGCGAGTTCATGGACTCGCACGTCTACCCGGCCGAGCCGACCTACGCCGCACAGCGCCGCGAGTTGACCGAGGCCGGCCGGGCCAACGACCTGCCGCCGGTGGTCGGCGACCTCAAACGGGAGGCTCGTTCCCGGGGGCTGTGGAACCTGTTCCTGCCCGACGTGTCCGGGCTGACCAACGTCGAGTACGCGGTGCTGGCCGAGGAGACCGGCCGCAGTGTCACCCTGGCGCCCGAGGCCCTCAACTGCGCCGCCCCGGACACCGGCAACATGGAGATCCTGCACATGTTCGGCACCGCCGAGCAGAAACAACAGTGGCTGGATCCGCTGCTGGAGGGCACCATCCGTTCGGGGTTCGCCATGACCGAACCCGAGGTGGCCAGTTCCGACGCGACGAACATCGCCACCTCGATCGTCCGGGACGGCGACGAGTACGTGATCAACGGCCACAAGTGGTGGACCTCCGGCGCGGCCGACCCGCGCTGTGCGGTGTTCGTGGTGATGGGCAGGACCGATCCGGACGCGCCGGCCCACCGCCAGCAGTCGATGGTGCTGGTGCCTCGGGACACCCCCGGGGTCACCGTGGTGCGGCCGCTGCCCATCTTCGGATACTGGGACCAGCACGGACACTGTGAGATCCGCTTCGACAACGTCCGGGTACCGGTGTCGAACGTGCTCGGCGAGCCGGGCGGTGGGTTCGCGATCGCCCAGGCGCGGCTGGGCCCCGGCCGCATCCATCACTGCATGCGGGCCGTCGGCATGGCCGAACGGGCCCTGGACCTGATGTGCCACCGGGCCGCGTCCCGGGTGGCCTTCGGCCGGCCGCTGGCCGCCCAGGGTGTGGTGCGCCAGCAGATCGCGGAGAGCCGGATGGAGATCGAACAGGCCCGGCTGTTGGTCCTCAAGACCGCCTGGCTGATCGACACCGTGGGGACCAGGGGTGCCCGTACCGAGATCGCCGCGATCAAGGTGGTGGCTCCCCGGGTGGTCTGCTCGGTGCTGGACCGGGCCATCCAGATACACGGCGGGGCCGGGGTCAGCGACGACACACCGCTGGCCAGCATGTACGCGCACGCCCGCACGCTGCGGATCGTGGACGGACCCGACGAGGTGCACGTCCGGTCGGTGGCCCGCCAGGAACTGGCCCGACACACCTCGTCCGAGGACGCGGCCAGCAGATCCTGACCTTCACGGCACCGTGCGCCACGGCGCCCGGCCCCGACGAGCAACCCGAGGAACGAGCGAGAGCAGGACGAACGGACCCACACCGACAGACCCGCGACCACGGATCGGTCACCACCGACAGGAGGGTGCCATGCCCGAGACTGGACCGAGGACCGGAGCAGACAACCTGGCGCGACTCGCCGAGCGGTCACTCGAACGACTGGGTGACCATCCGTCGCTGTACTTCGAGGGCGCCTGGCACGGTTCGGCCGGGTTGGCCACCCGGGCCGCGCGGGTCGGTGCCGGTCTGGTCCGGCTCGGCGTCACCCCCGGCGACCGGGTGGTGGTGGTGATGGCCAACTGCCCGGAGGTCGGCATCACCTACACCGGAATCTGGCGGGCCGGCGCGGTGGCCACCCCGGTGATCTTCCTGGTCTCGGCTGACGAACTACGGCACGTGCTCACCGACTCGGGGGCGGTCGCGGTGGTGACCACCCCGGAGTTCCTGCCCAAGGTACGTGCGGCCGCCAACGGGTTACCGGTGCGGCTGGTGGTGGTCGGTGCCACCGACGTCGACACCGACACCGTGCCCTTCGCCGAACTGGAGGAGGCCGAGCCGGGTTCGGTGGTGGACCGGGCGGACGACGACCTGGCCGCCCTGCTCTACACCGGCGGCACCACCGGACGCAGCAAGGGGGTGATGATCACCCACTCGAACCTGTGCCGGGGCACCGCGGCGATCCGGCAGATCAGCCACGTTCCCGGCGTCGACCGTTCGCTGCTTCCGCTGCCGCTGTCGCACTCCTACGGCCTGATGGTCACCGTGGCCGGCCTGCACGCCACCGAACCGGGCACGAGTGTCCTGATGCGATGGTTCGACCCGGCCGGGTGGGTCGACCTGGTCGAACAGCACCGGGTGCAGACCTGCGCGGTGGTCCCCTCCATGCTCGCGATGTTGTTGACGCAGCCGTTGGAGGAACACGATCTGTCCTCGCTGCGCCACGTGGGTTGCGGAGCCTCCCCGCTGCCTGCCGCGGTCGCCCTGGAGTTCGAACGTCGGGTGCCCTCGGCGACCGTGCTGGAGGGGTACGGGTGCACCGAGTCCAGTGCGGTGCTCAGCGCGATGCCGCCGGATGCCCGCCGACTGGGCACCGTGGGGATCCCGGTCCCCGGGGTGCGGGTCCGGGTGTGTGCCGACGACGGGGTGGACCTGCCGGTCGGGCAGGACGGCGAGATCCTGGTCAGTGGGCCCAACATCACGCCCGGGTACTGGCATGACGACGAGCAGACCGCCACGGCGCTCACCGACGGCTGGCTACACACCGGGGACATCGGCCGGCTCGACGCCGACGGGTACCTCACCATCGTGGACCGGAAGAAGGACCTGATCATCCGTGGCGGGTTCAACGTCTTCCCGCGTGACGTCGAGGAGGTGTTGGTCTCACACCCTGCGGTGACCGGCGCGATCGTGGTGGGACGACCCGAGCCGCGGGTGGGCGAGGAGGTGGTCGCCTTCGTGACCGTCGACGCATCGGGTGAGGTGACGCCCGAGGATCTGGTGGACTTCGCCCGGGCCCGGCTGGCGGCCACCAAGTACCCGCGCGAGGTGCGGATCATCGACCAGATCCCGCTCACCTCGGTGGGCAAACCCAACCGACGGGCGATGCGGGATCTGGTCACCGCCGAGAAGGATGGGTGAGTTCGGACGCCCGCCACGGCGGAGCATCGGCCGGGGGTCCTCAGGTCGACGAGGAGTCGGTCCGGTCGGCCAGTAGTGCGGTCACCGAGCACTCCATGACCGCCCGTGCCGCTCGGACGTTCAGTCCGAAGTGGTCACGCAGTGCCGACCACGCCGGCCAGGTGGTCGCCACACACAGCGCGTCGAGAACCACCTTGGCCTGCCCGCCGGCCGCCTCCAGTTCGACGGCGAACAGTTGGGCGATCTCCTTGCGGCCCATCGCGTACTGCTGGTCGCGGTTGCGCCGCAACTGGCCGGAGAACGGCTCCCGCAGTTGACTGGACCGGGCGGCCGGAGCGAGGAACTCCAGCAGTTGGGCCCGCTGCCGGCAGAAGGCGACTATCCGCGCCGACAGCGGCAGGGCCGGATCGACCGGTCTGAACCGGGCGCGCTGACGTTCGAGTAGGCGCTCGGCGGCGGCAGCGTACAGCGTCTCCATGTCGTTGAAGTTGGTCCACAGCGCCCGCAGCGAGACCCCGGCACGATCGGCGACCCGCTCACCGCTGGGTTTGAGGTCTCCCTCGTCGAGCAGTGCCAGCAGGGCGTCCACCACAGCCCGGCGGGTCCGCATGGCCCGCGCGGTTCGACCATCGATGGCCCCGGACGGCCCCACCCCCGCCATGCCAGCGACCACCTCACCGTTACTCGGACGGCAAGAAATCTACACTAGAAGTGCAGAGATCTACCGGAACCGTTCGGGAAGGTCGTATCAGGACAGCAGGTGGCGCGTCCGGTGCGGCCGGCCGGCGTGGCCGACCAGGGCCGGCCACACACGGCACGGGACGGCACACGTTGCGGGCGCCGGTACTGCCAGGGTCAGCCGTTGCTGACGCGGGTGAGCATGTCCTCGGCCCAGGTGGAGTCATGCTTGTCCACAACGGGGAACCCGGCCGCCCACGGACCCTCCCAGTGCACCGTGATGCCGGGGTTGTGGGCGTCGGAACCGTCCGGCAGGAACAGATGGGGGCTGCCGTTGACCGCGTCGGTCTGGGCCACGGCGTGGTCGGCCATGACGTCGGCCCGGTGCCTACCCGAGTCCAGTGCCTCGGCCAGCGCGGACACGTCCACCGTGCCGGTCTCCTCGGCGACCTCAAGGATCACGCCACGGTGCCCGATGGAACGCGAGTTGGTCCAGAACGCGGTGCGCAGGGCACGGTCGAGATCCTCCGACGGGCCCAGGCCCTGGGTCTTGGCCGCCTGTACCGCCTCGGCGGCCAGCAGAACCGTGGACGGGTACAGCCAGTCCGCCGCGGTCCACAGCCGGAAGCCGGCGCCCGGCTCGATCTGGCCCAGGCCGACCGCCTCGCTGTCGGTGCCCGGCCTGGGGTGCGGGCCGTTGAACAGTTCGAGGGCGAACACGTGGTGGTCCAGGTGAACCCGGCCGGTGAGCCCGAGCCGCTCCCGGGCCACGGTCAGACGATGGATCGCCACATGGGCGAACGGGCACAGCAGGTCCGACCAGATCTGGATCGTCCCGGGTCGGGTCTCCGGGCGGGTGGCGGTGGCGACCGGGTGGCTCATTCTGCCTCTTCCCTTTCCTTGTGTTCGGTGCCGGGAGGGTTGGTGGTGAAGTGGGTCGGGCTGAGTAGGCAGGCGGTACGCCGCTCGGTGGCCATCACCCGGTCGTACTCGTCCATGTCGGGGTGCACACCGCCAGCGGCGACGTAGATGTCGCGGAGGAGCCGTGGGAGGTCCCCACGCGGCAGGCCCGGGAGCTCATCGTCCGGCCCGGCGAGTTCGACGGCGCCCGACACGGCGATCCACTCCCATCCGGACCGGAAGACGAGTGTCGCCCTGGGGGTGGTGCGTAGGTTGGTCAGCTTCGCGGTCATGCCGCGGGCGACGAAGCCGAGCACCCTCTCACCGGTGACCGGGTGCGGCAGGATGCCGGCGTTGACCAGAGCCACACCAGGTTCGCCGTTCGGGCGTCGGGTCACCAACACCGCGAGCCAGCGCTCGGCCGAGCCAAGGTCGGCGACGGTCTGGAGCCCCTGGGCGGTCGACATCATGCGGTTGCCTTCTCGGAGTGGCCGGCCAGGTCAGCGGCTCGGGTGAGTAGCGCCTCGTAGACGGTCGGGTCGTCCGAGTCGATGACCGGGTAGCCCTCCCCGAACCCGCCGTTCACCCAGTGCGTCTCGATGCCGGGATTGGCCAGGTTGGTCCCGTCGGCGAGGAAGATGTGTGGGCTACAGATGACCCGGCGATCGCGGGCACTGTCGAACTGACCGAACACCGCCGACCGTGCCGACCCACTGTCCAGCCGGGCGGCCAGGTCGCCGACGTCGACCGCCCCGGTCTGTTGGGCGACGTCGAGGATGACATGTCGCATGGTGATGCAGCGGCCCTGTGCCCAGAACGCCCTGCGCAGCGCCCGGTCGAGTTGTTCGCTGGCGTGCCAGCCCTGTCCCTTGGCGGCCTGCACCGCCTCCAGCGCGGGCAGCATGCTCACCGGGTACCGCCAGTCTGGTCCCTGCCACAGCCGCCATCCCGCGTCCGGTTCGACCGCGCCAACCACGGCGATCTCCGAGTCCACCCCGGGGCGCTCGTTGACCGAGACGTTGAACAGCTCCAGCGGGAACGCGCGGTGGTCGAGGTGCAACCGACCGGTCAGGCCGAGGCGGTCTCTCGTCTCGTGTAGACGGTGCACGGCCACGTGGGCGAACGAGCAGTTGAGGTCGGAGTAGACGACGATGGTGTCTGGCGAGCGTGGGAGCCGGGGATCGTCGGACCTGGCCGCGCTCATGTCCACCGTGTCGGTCATCCCGTGGCTCCTCTTCTGCCCGGAGGCCGGGCCTCCATCGGTTCTGGTGTGCAACCACCGGGGCTGTGCGCGGCGGTCACCTTGGTCAGCGCCACCGCGACGACGACCTTCTCCTCGTCGCTGAGGTGGGAGGAGAAGTGCCGCTCGATGCCACTCAGGTAGCGCGGCGCGGTGGCCCGGAGGTCCTCCCTGCCCCGTTCGGTGATGCTCGCCCACACCTCCCTCCGGTCGACCTCGCCACGGGTCCTGCTGACCAACCCGGCCCTGACCATGTCGTCGACCAGCCGGCTGACCCTGCTCCGGCTGAGCACCACCCGTCCGGCGAGATCCTGCATCCGTAGTTTGCGGCCAGGCGCGGCGTTGAGTTCGAGCAACACGTCGTACCAGGTCAGCGGGATGCTGCCGGTGCGCTCGAGTTCCGCGTCGATGGCACGCATGGCGGCGTTGTAGGCCAACAACATCGCGCGCCACGCCTCGACACCAGCTCGGTCCCGCTCGTTCATGTCGCCAGCATAGTGGACTATGTGCGTCGGCACACATCTGATAGGGTGCGTGCAGACGCACACAATATCGCGCTGAAGGAGACTGACTCGATGACCGAAGCTACGTCGCCGACCCGGCTCGTGTCCGGCGTTGAGCTGCCTGCGGCCGGGATGTGGAAGGTCGACCCCGGTCACGCCGAGGTCGGGTTCGTGGGCCGGCACTTCATGCTGACCAGGGTGCGCGGCCGGTTCACCGGGGTCCGGGGGGAGGTGCGGATCGCGGAGAACCCGCAGGACAGCAGGGTGTCGGTGGAGATCGACATGACGACTGTCTCCAGCGGAGACGAAACCCGTGACACGCACCTGAAGTCGTCGGACTTCTTCGACGTGGAGACGTTCGGGACGGCCACCTTCGAGTCGACCTCGGTGCGATGGGACGGCACGTCGGGCAGCATGACCGGGGATCTCACGATCAAGGACGTGTCGAGACCCGTCACCCTGGACATCGACTACCTGGGCTACGCGCGGGACCCCTGGGACAACGACCGCGCCGTGTTCTCGGCCAGGGGGAAGGTCAACCGCGAGGACTGGGGTCTCACCTGGAACATGCCGCTGGCCAGCGGCGGTCTGCTGGTCTCCAAGGAGATAACCCTCGAACTCGAGGTGGAGTTGGTCCTGGAGCACTGACCCGACTCCGGTACCGGGCCGGGTGGGTGGTGCGGCCGCCGTCAGACCGCCCACCCGGCACAACGGAAAGGTGATACGGGCGACCCGGGGGCACATTCTCACGAACCATATCTGATCTTCCTCTCCGGCTGCCGTGGGCATGTCAGGGCACTGTGATCAGGCGTCCGCGCACGTGGGTGGTCGCTTCTTACGAATGTTTGTGATCAACGGGGTCCGCCGTGCCGTCGGCATGGGTACGGTCAAACGCCGTTCGACAACCAACCAGCCATCGCGGGGATGATCAGCTCATCCATCAAAGCCCTTGCCGGTCCTTGATCTCGTATGGCAGTCTGCTATTGACGGGACGGTCCGCTCACGCAGCGGAGGGTGGGGGGCTTGGCGATGATGGGCGTCCGGCAGCGTTGCCCGGATGGATCAACCGAAAGCAGTGATCTTGACTGGCGACCCAAACCCGGCGGGCAAGGTCGCCACCGAACGGCGGGGTCCTTGCCAGGAAATATCGTACAACACATTCGGGTCTTGGTCTTCCACTGCGTTTCGACGGTGCCTGCTCATCAGGTCAGAATAATCCAGCTATCTCCTGGCGTCAGATCTGTTTCGGCCGCCGATCGGCCGGCCGGCGGCGTCTACCGTCCGAGTCTGTCCGCACCGGTACAGATATCGGGAGTGACCAATGTCCAAGAACAACGTGCTCGACAGTACGCTGGTCGGTCAGGCGGCGGATCTGACACAGCACGAGATCCAGGCCCTGAAAATGAGGTTCAACCTGGCTGATGCGCACACGCACCAGAGCCAGTCCGAAACCCAGCGGGCGATCGTCGCCCAGCTTCCGGATCTGTGGTACCAGGCGGAGAACGGCCTTCAGTCCGACTATGAGCGACGGTTCGTGGAGGCGTTCTTTCGCTTACACGGCCAAAAGACCGCGCTGACCAGCAAGAAAACCATGCTGTCCTACGCCGCCTCCATCTCGACCATGGTGGCCGCGATGTACCTGAAGCAGCAGCGGATGTCCGTCACGCTGATCGAACCCTGCTTCGACAACCTGCACGACGTGCTGGCGAACATGGGTGTGCCGCTCTACCCGATCGACGAGGCGATGTTCGCCGACGTCGACGGCATCTACGACAACCTGCACCGGCACGTGAAAACCGACGCGCTGTTCCTGGTCGATCCGAACAACCCGACCGGTTCGAGTCTGCTCCGGCACGGACGCCGGGGCTTCGAGGAGGTCGTCCGGTTCTGTCGCGACCACCGGAAACTGCTGCTGATCGACTTCTGCTTCGCTGCCTTCACATTGTTCAGCGATGCGGCCCGGTTCGACGTGTACGAGCTGCTGGAGAACTCCGGAGTCTCGTACCTGGCAATCGAGGACACCGGAAAAACCTGGCCTGTGCAGGACGCGAAATGCGCGATGCTGACGCCCAGCGACGACATCTACCCCGCCGTCTACGACCTGCACACCAGCGTACTGCTCAACGTTTCACCATTCGTCCTGAACATGCTGCGTTGCTATGTCGAGGACTCCGCCAAGGACCGGATGGCCTCGGTTCTCGACCTCCTCGAGACCAACCGGGCCACCGCGGAGAAGACGCTGCTCGGCTCGGCCCTGGAGTATCAACCACCCTTTTCGAGGGTGAGTGTCGCCTGGTTCCGGCTGACGCACCCGACACTGACCGCGTCGGAGTTACAGCGGGAGAGCGCCAAGGACAACGTGTACATACTGCCCGGCACCTTCTTCTACTGGAGCCAGCCGAGCAGGGGGGAGCAGTTCGTCCGGGTCGCACTGGCCCGCGATCCCGCGATGTTCACCACGGCGATGCACAAACTGCGGGCCCGGCTGGACCGTTATGCACGCTGACGAGTTCGTCGACGCCACCGTCTTTCTCGGGATGAACAGCACCGACGAGAACGTGCGGCGGGCCTGCGCGTCGTTCTTCGCCGAGCGGATGGACGGGCGGATCGCGATGAGTCTGGACCAGGTCGGGCGGTGTGACGACATCGTGTGGGGGTACCCGCGGGACACCCAGGATCGGTACTACCCCTTCATGGACAACCTGCACACCGAGCTGCGGTTCGACCGACTCCCCTACGGCGACCAGGACATCTCCGCGGCCAGCCGGGACCAGACGACGGGACTCGACGCGGCTGACCGTCTCATGCTAGCGATGGTGGTCAACCGCCACGGCATCCTCTACACGCTCGACAGCCGCCTGCTGTCCGTTCCGGACGCACCGGTCCGCCCACCGTGCGCACCGGAGTCGGGGCGGATCCGGTTCCCGGCCAGGCTCGAGTCGCTCTACCAGGCGTCGCTGGCGCTGTTGGTCGATCCGGCGAGACTGTGAGCACCGGATGCCCCACACGCTGATGGTGCCGCTGATCACCCCGATCACCGCGGACGCGTCGGTTTCCGAAGCCGGCGTGGTCGCGGTGATCGGGTCGGTCGCTCCACACGTTGACGGACTGGTGCCGGCGCTCAGTACCGGTGAGGGCTGGGCGCTGAGTTTCGACCAGTGGTACGACATGGTCCACCACACCGTCCGCCACGCCGGAAATCTGCCGGTACTGGCCGGCATCCTGTGCGCGACCACGGCGTCGGTGATGGACCGGGCTCGGTCGGCTGGCGCGCTGGGTGTTCGGGCCGTGGTGGTGTCAACCCCGTTCGGACCGGACATCTCGCAGGAACAGATGTACCGGCACTACGCCGACGTCGCTGCCGCCAGCCCGGTGCCCGTCGTGGTGTACCACGAGTCCGCGGTGTCCGGTAACGAGCTTGACCTGGACACCCTCTGGCGCGTCTGCCAGTTGCCCACCGTGGTGGCCGTCAAGGACTCCGGCGGCAACGCCGACCTCACCCGACGGCTCCTGGACGCCGGCCCGGGGGTGCCGGTGTGGCAGGGCCGGGAGGACCTGCTCGGTGCGGACATTCCGGTGGACGGCTACGTGCTGTCCCTGGCCAACCTGGAGCCGGGTCTGTGCGCCGAGTTGGCCAGGAGCCCGTCGCGGGACACCGCGGCGCGGGTGACCGCGGCGTGCGCGGAGTACGGCCTGCTCCGGGACGACTGGTACCTGGCCATCAAGACCCGTCTGCGCCACGACCGGGTGATCGCGGACGACCGACGGGTCGCGGAGACCCTGCGAGGTGAGGGATGAACGTCCAGGTCGGTGACAGCGACCTCAAGAGACTGTTCCGGTACAACCGCGCGGTGCCCAGCGCCGAGATCTACGCGCGCATCGAGGAGATCGAGCGACCCTGGATCGGTGGGCTGGTCGCCGAACTGGAGTCGACCACCGACCCGGTGTCGTCCCGGTCCGAGTGGGTGGCTCGACTCGACGACCTGTTGGCCGTGGAGAACCTGGGCTCGGACAGTTCGCGGTTCCTGGCCGACCAGGCGACCTACGAACAGTTCCGCCACTACGTCAGGGAGTTCGCCGCCGACGGGTTGACCGAGGCGCAGAACTTCTTCCCGGCCGTCGCCCGGGTGCCGATCAAGGCACAGATGGCCGTGATGCGGGTGCTGATCGACGAGTTCGGCTGCGGGAACCTCAGGCAGGCGCACTCGTACCTGTATCTCAGGCTGCTCGACGAACTGGACCTGCCCACCGATCTGGACACGATCGTCGAGGGCACCGCGGACGAGACGTTCGCGTTCCTCAACGTCTTCTACTGGCTCACCAGTCGGGCGCCGCACATCGAGTACTTCCTCGGTGCGCTTGCCTACCTGGAGGCGAGCATCCCCAGCGCCTTCTCCTACCTGGCCACGGCGTGCGAACGCCTGAACATCGAGAACGGGAAGTACTACACCGAGCACATGCACATCGACAACTTCCACATGAAGGAAATGCAAACCGCGATCCGGGAGTACGAGGTCGAGCGCGGGCTGGACGCGACCAGGGTGTGGATCGGCGCACAACTGTTGTCCCGGCTACTCGGCACGGCGGTGGACAGCGTGGTGGACAGGGCGAGGAGGTTCGATGGTGTCGCGACCGGCTGACCAGGCCGTTCGGATCGAGCAGCTACCGAACGAGGAGGTGCGGATATCGGTCGGTGACCGGGAGTTCATCGTCGCGGCGGAGTGCCCGCACCGCAGGGGACGGCTGGCCTACGCACACGTCAACGCCACGACCCTGCGGATCACCTGTCCGCTGCACCGGTCCACCTACGACCTGACCACCGGTGCCCAGGTGTCCGGACCGGCCGAGGGCGACCTGGCCGTGCGGGAGGTGTCGAGGTGACGTCCACGACCGGAGCTTCCTACCAGGTCGAGCAGCCCTGGCCACCAGCATCCGAGGGGATCACCGACTGGGGTGAGGACTTCCATGCGCTGCTGCTGGGCGACCGGCTACGGATGGCGGCGTTCCGGGCGGCGATCCGAGAGGTCGTCACTCCCGGCGCCGTCGTGGTGGATCTGGGCACCGGTACCGGCATCCTGGCGCAGTGGGCACTGGAGGCCGGCGCCGCGAGGGTCTACGGCATCGACTTCAACCAGTCCATCCTGGACACCGCGGTCGAACGGGTCACCGCGGCCGGCCACGGCACACGGTTCCATCCCGTACACGGCATGTCCTTCGACATCGAACTTCCCGAACGCGCCGACGTGATCGTGTCCGAGACACTGGGCAACCTCGCCGACAACGAGGGATGCGTGCGGATCCTCACCGACGCCAGGTCCCGGTTTCTGGCCGACGGCGGAACGTTGGTGCCCAGACGGGTGGAGACCTACCTGGTACCGGTCGCCGCGACGCGGGCACACGAGGCGGTGCGCCGTGGCGGCGGCCCGCTCGGGAACACCGACCAACCACCCCTGCCCGGCACGGCCGGCCCGTTCGACACCTACTACGACACGGTGGTGCCGTGGAGCGCACACCTGGCCACCCCCCGACTGGCCCGCGCGTACGAGTTCACCGTCGACGAATCCGACGAGTACCAGGTCACCCTGTCCTTCCTGATCCGGCACGAGGGAGCGTTCACCGGCTTCAGGGGTTACTTCATCGCCGACCTGTCCGACACGGTCACCATGGACATCTCCGGCGACGAGATCGCATACGGCATGACCTCGGACAGTTGGAAACACTGCTACCTGCCGGTCGAGCATCCGATCCCGGTACGGCGCGGCGACCGGCTCACCCTGTCCTTCTCCCGGCGCTCCAGCACGAAATCCTTCGGGCAGCGGTACCGGTGGGCCGGCGCCGTGCTGCGCGACACCGACGTCGTGGGCAGCTTCGACCAGTGTTCGGGGGTGACTCCGGCGCGGCAGGGTTGATCATCCGCCGAGTCGGCCGGACCGACCGTGCGGTCGGTCCGGCTCTCAGGGCCGGGTGCGGCCGAACATCACCCCAGGCGTCCACCGTCGTCAGGTGTTACCCGACGCCTCCCGCAGGCCGGCCGCGTCGAGGCTGTCGGATCGTACGAAGACCTGCTCGCAGGTGAAGTCGGTGAAGCTCAACGCCGAGGGAACCACCGGCGGCGGGGCGTCCGGGGTGAAGGTGACCGGTACCGCCCCGGCCAACAGGCCGGACATGCTGGTGGTGTAGAGGTCCACACCGGACCGTAGGGTCAGGGTGCCCACCGACAGGCCAACGGCGCCTCCGTCGGGTCCGTCCGGAACGTCCAGGGTGTAGCCGTGCATCACCACCTGGTCCATGGAGAACTTCAGCGTCCGGAGTGGACCCTGCATGGTGGTCACCACCACCACGCCCCCGAAGGTCAACGCGGACATGTCCACCGTGTCGGCGTGCATCACCGGCACGGCCGCGTTGACCGTGGGCACCGGTGCGGCGACCAGCCTGGGTAACGAACCCAGCCCGTTCGAGTCGGCAGTCAGCGGTAACAGCAGGGCCAGTGCGAGCAGGATCGGACCGAGCAGGGTGAGCGGGGGGTGGCCCCCGCCGGCGGCCGGAGCCCCACCGGGTTCGCCCGGTGTCCCACTGGTTTGGCCCGGAGCGCCAGCCCCGTGAGCCCGCCCTGCCACGTGCCCCTGCTCCACCGACGGCCCGTCCTCGGCCGACGGTGGAGGATTCCGCTGTTCCGACGACGGTCCGTCGGACCGTTCCGTCGACCCGCCGGGTTCCGCGGGCTGCTCCCGCTCCGCCGGGTGGTTCGGGGCTACCGGCGCGCCTGAATCGCCACGCTCACCGGACGCGGGCGTGGGCGCGGCGGCGGCATCGTCAGAAACCAGCGGAGCATCGGGCGCGTCGGCATCCAGGGCGGGTTCGGGACCGGGTTCCGGGCCGGTTGCCGGACCACTCGGCCGTGGTGTGACCGGGGCCCAGGCGCAGGCCAGTGAGCCACCGACAAGGCCGAGCAGCATGCCGATCAGGAAGCCACCGAGGTTCGAGGTGAGAAAGGATGCCAGCGACAGCAGGATCGTCGCGATACCGGCGAACACCCGATAGTGCGGAGCGATCCAGACCGACAGCCCCATCACCACCATCAGTATGCCGGCCAGCAGGCCGGACACGCCGGCGATACCGACCTGTACCACCAGTGGGAACTTCAGCGACGGGAGTAGCAGGATCTCCACACCGCCGAGGATGGTCAACAACCCACCCCAGAACGGCCGACCGCGCCGCCATCGTCGGAAGCCCTGGCGGGCCCTGCCGCTGACACGCCCGACGCGGGTTGTCCAGTTTCCGATGTCTGTGCTCGCCATCTGCTCTCCCGATACGCCGGCGAGAAGTGAGAGTTACCTCGGCTGGTGACCTGAAGCCGCTGGTCGTGGTGCCGCAGTGCCGCACCAGATGTAATACCGGATCTCCGGCCGGGTGCCACGGCCGACGTCGTAACCGGTACCGCAACCGATACCGCCGGCACCTCGTGGATGCGCCACGGACGGCACCGCACCGTCGTCGTTGCCGCTCCCGGCATTCGGGCACCCGGGCCCACGACCACGCCCCCACGCCGTACCCGCGCACCGGCCCTGCGGTCTCGGCACCGGACGGCGGCACCGCCACGTCATGGCCGCCAGTGAACGCATTCGAACCCCTACTGATGGACAAAGCAGACAAACACCTCCGTATTGCTTGACGGATGTTACTCGCGGGTTTACTGTGACGCGCTATCCAGAAGTCATGATTTTTCTGGACCAGAGGTAGTCGGGAGTACCTCGCCACAAGGGAGAGAGATGGAAGACACCCCTGCGACCCCGACCGAGGGTCGCACCAGATGGCGGAGGTTCGCCCTCGCCGCCGTTCCCTCTGCTGCTGCCGCCGGAGCGCTCGTCGTGCTCATGGCCAACGGCGCGATCGCCGCCTCGTTCGCCGTGTCCGGCCAGTCGTTCCAGGTTTCCGGGGACAGCCTGGAGGGCACCGGCTTCGTCCAGTTCGGCTCGATCGACCAGTCACTGGGCGAATCACCCGTCCCGCATCCGGTGGTGATCTCCGCCATCAGGCACGCAGAGATCACCAACCTGTGCCAGTCGGTGGTCACCAGCCTGCCGCTTGTCGGCGACATCACGCTGCGGATCACCGCCGGTGCCGACGCCACCAAGCCGGTCAGTGCGGACAACCTGTTCATCGACCTCACCCAACTCGACGGTGACGCGTCGTTCCAGAACATCGAGATCGGTCGGGACGCCTCCACCCTGGACAAGGGTCCGGCCGGCGCACAGGGGTTGCAGAACCTCTTCGGCCAGCAGGCTGACTCGGTTCACATCGACCACTTCCAGCAGACCGCACTGTCCACCAACGCCGGCACCTTCACACTGCCGGGTCTGCACCTGGCGGTGGCCTCGGGAAACAATCCCTGCTTCACCCCCTGATCCACATTTCAAAGGGGAGCCGGTTAATCGGCTCCCCTTTGTCATGTTTCCACCCTTGACCGGCAAACCTGTCCGGCTTATCTTCACGAAAGCGTCCAGAACACAACAGCTTTCTGGATCATGAGGACCCTCATCACCGCGCGCCCGGGCACACCGCATTCGCCCATCCAGCAAGGAGACTCCCATGGACTCCGCATGCGGTGCGTTCCGCCCGAGGTCAGGGTGGAGACGGCACCGGATCGCCGCGCTGACCTCGGTGCCGGCCGTTCTGTTCGCGGTGCTGGTCGCCCTGTCCGGACCGGCGTCGGCACTGACGCTGTCCTCCACCACGGTCACCCCGGCTGGTCACCAGTTCTCCGCCTCGTTGTCGGCCGGTGGCAGCGCGACGTTCACCGTGGGTTCGGTGACGGTGAGCTGTCACCAGTCGTCAACCAGCGGTGCGGTGCCGGCCGCGCCGGCCAACCACAACGGGTCGGGACCGGTGACCTCCACGTTGACCCCGGCCACCTTCGACAACCCGGGGGCCTGCCCCACCAACGTCTTCCTCACCACGGCCACCACCACGAGCAACAACACCAACGGTCCGTGGAGTATCGCGTTGCAGTTCGACCCGACCGGGTCGACCGGCACCCTGACCATCCCGCAGGCCGGGGTGGTCACCCAGATCAGTGGGCTGGCCTCCTGCACCATCACGGTTGCACCCAACGGGCCGGCCACCATCACCGGGCCGCTGCTGCCCGGAAACGCCAGCACGTTGCCCAGGTTGGACCTCTCCGCCGGGACGAGCGTGCCGATCCACGTGACCGGCACCGCCGGCTGCCCCACGGCAGCCACCAGCGCGACCTTCTCGGCCAGCTACGACATCACTGACACCACCGACCCGACCCAGCAGATCAACCTGACCGCCTGACCCACGTCAACCGGGGAGCGGCCCGCGCCACATCGCGGGCGGGCCGCTTTCCCACCGCCGGCCCCACCGGATCAGGCCCCGGCCTCGGACTCACGCGGTACGGGCGGCACGCGGTCAGTGCACCGGTTCGATCACCGGTGCCTCACCGGCAACGCCGGCCAGCACATCAGACGGGGCGTGCAGCAGCACCCGCCCGTTCTGCACCCGCACCCGCAGGGCCGGCTGCGGCGCGGTCGCCGGGCCGTGCACCACCTCACCGTCGCGCAGTCGGTAGGTAGACCCGTGCCAGGGACAGGTCACGCACGGCTCGGTGTCCCAGCCGCTCAGTTTGCCCTCGTACAGTGGACCGTCCAGGTGGGCGCACTCCCCGGCCAGCGCGTAGACATCCGGGCCGGACCGGACCACCACCACGCTGACGTCACCGAGTTCGTGCCGCACCGGCCGGCGTTCGGGCAGGTCGTCGAGTGAACAGATGTCCTGCCAGCCCTCCGGGGCCACCCGGGGAACCCGTTCGGCGTGGTTCGGCCCGGCCGAGAGGCGGAATGCCAGGTGCCCGCCCAGGCCGGCCCCGACACTGGCCGCGGTGTAGCCCAACAGGCCGAGGATCCGACCCCGACCCCGGTTGCCGCGCATCCGGTTCACCAGCGACGCCGCGTACAGGATCAGGGCGGTGGAGTTGGCCGCCGCATGCACCAGCCCGACCCGTTGCTGGTCGGTGTGCAACTCCGACCAGTCGGCCAGCCCGGCCGCGGCGGTCGGCACCGCCGCGGCCATGCCGACTCCCACGAACGCCGCGGCGGTGCGCGGGTTGGTGCCGGTGAGGTCGAGCAGGCCGGCCGAGGTCCACATACCGATCGGCAGGTCGGACAGCGCCGGATGCAGCGGATGTCCCAACCACACCCCGTGCAGGGCATCCTTGACCCGTCGATCGCGCAGCACCGCGTGCACGGTCTGCCGCAGCGGCTCGACGAACCGGTCGAGTGCGGCGTTCTGTCCGAGTTGGTCAATGCGACGGCGCATCGTCTTCACCTGCATGTCGGCTCCCGGGCGGGCGGATGTCTGCCGCTGGCATACCCCGCGGCCCGCCAACTCATACCCACCCGTCGGCGCATCGGGCGTGTCGCAGTTGACCGCGCCAGGCTCCACGATGAGAACCAGAACAGTTCACCGTCAGATCGCGGTCAGGAATCAAACAGTGTGGGTCGACCGCGCATCTTCTCATATACGATCCGAGCCGGAACGGGCGCCCCTGCCCAACTCCACATGAAGGCATTGTCAAGGCTGCCCACACTGACCCGGGTGAGTACGCCGCCATCCCATTCGTCGGAGGCATCGTGCGGCGCTGGCGGGTCATCCCGATTCTCTTGATGTGTGGTGCGCTGGCCGCCGGGTGTAGCTCCGGATCAACACAGGCCGATCCGAAGGCGACCCCGACCACCACGGCCCCGGCCGAGCCGATCGGTCTGGCCAAGCCACTGAACCACGTCGTGGCGTTCGCGCTGAGCGCGACCCTGCTCAGCAACGTGAAGGTCATGATGACCTCGACCGTACATGGTGACGGACAGCCGGCGAAGGTGACGACAGACGGCCTGTACGACATGAGGCACCACATCGGCGAGCTGGACATCTCCATATCGGACGGACCGGTCCGGTCCGCTCACGAGATCTTCCAGCCACAGGAGATCTACTTCACCACCGGTGACGCGACCAGGGGACCGTGGTCGAACGTCCACCGCACCGACGTGCAGTCGGTGCACCTGCTTCGACCTCCGGCCAACGACCCCGCGTACTTCCTGGTGCAGGCCAGGTCGATCGTCGACGTGACGAAGAAGGGCGTGGAGTCGATCAACGGCCAGGACAACGTCACCCACTACACGGGCGTGTTGCGACCGGTGGCCATGCTGTTGGGCTCCACCTCGACCAAGCGCGACCATCTCAGGTCCATCCTCGACGCCATGCCGGACTCCCTCACCCAGGTGGACGTCTGGATCGACGAGCACGAGCGGGTGGTCCGGGTGACCGAGACGATCTCGGCCAAGAGTGCGGGGTACTCCGGCACCGCCACCATCGACGTGTCCGCCTACGGTATCGAGGTCAAGCCGCCGACCCCGAAGAAGAGCACCCGGGTGAAGATCGACGCGGTGCCCGTCAACCTGTTGAGGTGACAGGCACCGGATCCGAACCGGTGGGCATCACCGGTTCGGATCCCGGCGGCGAAGGTGGGCCCAGATCGGTCCACGACCCGACTGCCCGGGCACCGGTCCGCACTCCGGTAGCCTCGACGGACCGCGGTGCGGTGCAGCCCCGACCGGGAACGGCCCGCTGCCCGCACGACGGGCCGCTGGCCAGCTCACCGAGGTACCGGCGAGCGCCCCGGTCAACCGTGGCGACCGTCGAGACAAGGATCGTCATGCCATCCGCCGAACAGCTCACCCTCTACCAGGCGCAGCGCCGGTCCATGGTGGTGACCGCTCTGGCGGAGGCCGGATGGCAGTCCGACAGTGTGCCGTGGGACACCGGCGTGGACACCGCCCTTGTCGCCAGTATGACCTCGCAGCGGGCCGGCGGGCTACTGCGGTGTGACTACGTCATCGCGGACACGGGCGCCGATCCACGGGAGTGTCTGAGGCTGTGGTCTGATCTGGCCGACCAGCAGGTACGGCTCGTGGTCGACTTCCTCGGCCAGACCGGTGGCGGTCCCGACCGGCTCGCCGAGGTTCTGGCCGCTCTGGTTGCCGCACAGGCGGGTCGCACCGAGGACCCGTTCGGTGTCCGGGTGTTGACCACGATCTGTCCGGTGTTCCTTGTCGGCGAGCGGGGCGAGCTACGGCCGGTGGACCCGGCCGGCGCGAATCATGCGGACCGCGCGGAGCAGTGGGACCGGTCGTATGCCGACCCGGGCCAGAACCCGGGGTTCAGCTACGCCGACGACGTGGAGGAGCGTCTGTCCCAGGAGCTGGTCCCGGCGGGTTGGCGACCCAGTCCGGACGAGTCGATCCTGCACGGTCTGCTTGAGACGTTCTATGTGGACAACGGTCCGGTGCGGCTGAGTGTCGGCCGATGCAACGGGGAGGAGACCCTGGTCCGGGTGACGGACGGCACCACCTCGACCCACCTTCGGGTGGACGGCGTGTACCGCCCGGAGCACGCCGACCGACTGATCACGCTGTTACGTCACTGGCAGGACCGGGTCACCACCACGACATGGCCACAGATGGTGGACGACATCTCGGCCAGCTACGCCGCCGTCCACCTGGAGGACGAACAGGGGAACTGGCGGCGGATTCGTCGTCCCGAACCGGCGCGGCCGGCGTCTCCCCCACCCGGTGTCGACCGGCGGGCCGAACTGGTCGAGTCGCTGTTCGTCCGGTCCGGATGGACGGCGGTGGCCCACGTCGGGTCGGGCCCGGTGAGCGTGTGTGTGCGCAACCAACACGGGGTGACCCTGCGGGTGGACCACGTGGTGAACGGATTCGGTGAGCTGCTCGAGGCGCTGGCACTGTCGGTCCGGCTTCCCGACGGCGCCGGGGGTCCGACCGTCGGCCCGTTCGCGGTCCCGTCCGGTGGTGTGGTGTCGCTGGCCCTGGACGTGTTGGACCTCGGTTCGGGCCACGGTGACCGGGACCAGATCCGGCCGGTGGTCGACACCATCCTGGCCCGGCACGACGCCCTGGACGCCGACACACTGCCCGCCCTGGTTCATGCGCTGCGGCTGTGCTGCCCGGTGCTGCTGGTCGGCGCGGACGGCACCCTGTGCGCACTACCCGGCGGCGGCACCGGGTGGACCGCGGTCCAGGAACTCCCGCTGCCCACACCCAGACCCCGCGACGAACTGGACCGACTGATCGCCACCGGTACCGGACCGTCGGTCGAACTGTGGTTCGAACGCGGTCTGGCCGCGTTGGCCGATGACCGGCCCGACCTGGCGCTGGAGAGTTTCGACCAGTCCATCCGGATCGATCCGGCGTTCGGTGCGGCACATCTCCAGCGTGCCCTGCTGGTCGGACCGGCCGACGCGGCCGAGGCCGCCCGGGAACTGTTGCGCTGCGCCGAACTCGGTTACGCCCCGGGACTGGTGCTGAGCCGGTACGGGCGGTTGCTCTTCCTCGACGGGCACTTCCAGGACGGTCTAGCGATCTTCCGCCACCTCACCGACAAACTTCCCGAGTACGGGTCAGGTTGGTACGAACGGGCGGTGGCGGCGCTCCAGGAGGGCCTCTACGACGAGTCGGTGGCCGCGGCCACCGTGGCGGTGCAGCTGCTACCAGGCAACGCCAGCGCGCTCTATGTCCGAGCCCGCGGGTACGCCCGCAGCGGACAGGCCACACACGCACTGGCCGACATCGCCCGGGTGCTGGACCTGGACAGTTCACTGCGCTGGGCCATAGCCACCGACCAGGACCTGTACTCACTACGGGGCGATGACCGGTTCGTCGCCCTGGTGAACCCGTGGCCGGGCCCGGGTCAGGACGGTGACGGCCTGGACGAACGGTTGGTGCAGGCTCTGTGCCGGGCCGGGTGGAAGGGCGACGAACCGGCCGGGCACCGCCGCTTCGGACCTGTGGAGTATGCCGGTCCAGGCGGTCGACTGACCGTGGGTAAGGCCGGCGAGATGATCTACGTGAACCATCGCCCGGCCGGGTTGACCGGAATGGGCGAGGCGTGGCTGTACACCTCTGTGGACGGTGCGGGCGGTGAACTCGGTGCCCTGCTGGTCGGCTGGCAGGACCGACTGACCGGACAGAACTTCGCCGACTTCGCGGCTCAGGTCCGGACCACCTTTCCGAACACCGTGTGGCGCCGGGGCGGCGAGGACCAACCCTGACCGCCGAGACCCGCTGCTGAGAGTCCGGGGCGGTGCGACTCATGCCCGGGGTCACCTCGTCGCGGGGCCTGGGCACCGATCCGTAGAGCACCGCCTCGCCCAGGCCGATGTCCCAGGGTAAACCGGGGCTGGAATGCGGTACTGACGGTGAGATGGTGGCCGTGGCCGCGTCGTCCGGCTCAGCCGCGGCGTTGCCAACCCGTCACCGCGGATCGCATGCTCTCGACCCCCTCGAACAGGGCGAGGGTGAACGACCCGTAGGCCAGCGCGAGGAACCCGTCGCGCAGCACCGGAACCGGCAGCCATGATCTGACCAACAGCAGCAGGATGCCTGCGGAGAACAACGCGATCGGTGTCCAGAACTGCACGTGTCGGGTCGTCGTCGCCCGCTCGTTCACGAACTCGCCCCCACGGATTCTCGCCACGACCCGGTCATTCTCGCACGCCACGCGGGGTGCTCCCGGCGTCGGCACGCCTGGGCGCCACGCACACACCGCCTACGGTCGGCCAGCCGGCTGTTCGGCCGATTGCCAGACGCCATGCCGGGCGCCCCGCCGTGGGGCGGTCGGAGGCTGCTCCAGCCGGGCGACCGGTCGGGTCAACAGCACGGTGCCGGCGGTGGAGACCAGCGCGGCACCACATCCGGTCAGCCATCCCACCGGGCCGAGCGGGGTGCACCCGAAGAAGTGACTCAGGCCCGGTGTCTGCACCACCGTCACCAGAACCGCGGCCGACCCCAGCGACGCGCCCAGCACCGAAGGGCTCC
>DATCWR010000467.1:0-4604 GCA_036566245.1 Mycobacteriales bacterium
GCTGTGGCTGCGGCGGCGGCTCCTCGTACCGTGCCTGCTGATCCGGTGCGTACCAGGGTGCCCGCCCGGCCGGCCACCCCGCCGACCGCGCCGAGGGATCCGGTTCGTCGACGGACTCGTCGGCGGGCCGATGCCGGCCACCACGCCGGGACCGTGACACACTGTCGTCCCCGGATGGCCAGGGCGCACCGCCGGTGACCGTCATGAGGCAACGGTATTCCACCGCAACCCGCGGCGGTGATCATCGGCTGTCCCACGTAGCATCGGAACGTGTCCGAGCCGCCGCGCCCAGCGTCGCCCGAGCAACGCCGCCCACCGGGGCCCGGCGTGCCGGTCGGCCGGTTCTTCGGCGTGCCGATCTACTTCGCACCGTCGTGGCTACTGATCGCCGCCATCATCACGTTCAGCTACGCCGGGTTGGTCCAGCGAACCGTGCCGGACATCACGCCCGGCGGCGCGTACCTGGTGGCGTTCGGCTTCTCCGTCATGTTGGCGCTGTCCCTGCTCGCCCACGAACTGGGCCACACCGCGGTCAGCATCGCCCTGGGCATGCCGGTCCGACGGGTGGTCATATTCCTGCTTGGCGGGGTGTCGGAGATCAGCGACGAACCGCGACGGCCCGGTGAGGAGTATCTTGTCGCGGTTGCCGGACCGCTGGTGTCGCTGTTGCTGGCCGGGCTCGGCGGTGCGTTCATCCCGTTGACCACCACCGGTTCGGTGGGTCGGCTGCTGACCGTGCTGATGGCCGGCAGCAACCTGGCCGTGATGATCTTCAACATGCTGCCGGGGCTGCCCCTCGACGGCGGCCGGGTCCTGCGGGCCGGGGTGTGGCGGGCGGCCGGCGACCGGTTCGTGGGTACCCGGGTCGCGGCCTGGTGCGGTCGCGGGGTGGCCGCGCTGGTGGTGCTGTTCGCCGTGTTCACCGCCGGACGCCAACCCACCCTGGGGATCAGCGACCTGGCCGTGACCACGGTCAGCGCCCTGCTGGCCGCGTTCATCTGGGTCGGCGCCAACCAGTCACTGGCCGCCGCGACGATCAACGACCGGCTTCCCAGGCTGCGTGTGGCCGACCTGGTTCGGCCCACCCTGGAGGTACCCGCGAACCTTCCGGTGGCCGAGGCACTGCGCCGGGCCTGGGAGTCCAGACTGGGTGCGATGGTGGTGGTGGACACCAGTGGCCGACCGGTGGCCGTGGTCTCCGAGACACACGTACGCGCCCTGCCCGAGCAACGTCGCCCGTGGACCACCGTCTCGGAGGTGTCCCGACCACTCGAGCCGGGCATGCGGGTGCCTTACGGGTTGGTCGGCACCGACGTGCTCGAGGCGTTCCGCCGCACACCGGCCACCGAGTACCTGGTCGTCGGACAGGACGGGGGCACCGTCGGAGTGCTCACCGCCGCCGACGTGGCCCGCACCCTACAACGGCGACGGGGCGCCCCTGGCCTGTCAAAGGAGAACCCGCGTTGACCCACCGCCCTGGCGGACTGTTCCGCCCCGGTGACCGTGTCCAGCTCACCGATCCCAAGGGCCGCCTACACACCGTCGTACTGGAGGCGGGCAGGGCGTTTCACACCCACCGTGGCGCTGTGTCGCACGACGACCTGATCGGCCGGCCCGAGGGCGTTGTGGTCACCGCCACCGGTGGCACGCAGTATCTGGCGGTACGTCCGCTGTTGTCGGACTACGTGTTGTCCATGCCGCGTGGCGCCCAGGTCATCTACCCCAAGGACGCCGCCCAGATCATCGCCATGGGCGACATCTTCCCGGGCGCGCACGTACTGGAGGCTGGCGCCGGATCGGGTGCACTGACCTGCTCGCTGCTGCGCGCGGTCGGGGAACACGGCCGGGTCACCTCCTACGAACGGCGACCGGACTTCGCCGAGGTGGCCCGTACCAACGTGGAACGTTTCTTCGGCGGCCCGCCGCCGGCCTGGACCCTGCGGGTCGGCGACGCCATCGAGGCGACCGAGCATGACCTCGACCGCATCGTGCTGGACATGCTCGCGCCCTGGGAACTGGTCGACACCGTGGCCGGCGCCCTCACACCCGGGGGAGTGGTGGTCGGGTACGTGGCTACTGTTCCACAATTGTCACGGTTTGTGGAGTGTCTACGTGATCATGGCGGATTCACCGAACCGTACGCATTTGAGACCCTGGTACGGCCCTGGCACGTGGACGGCCTGGCGGTGCGGCCAGACCACCGGATGGTGGCCCACACCGCGTTCCTGATCACCTCACGCCGGCTCGCCGCCGGAGTGGTCGCACCGCGACGACAACGGCGCCCGTCCAAGGGAGCCCGACCCCGGGCGGTCCGGCCCGAACCCACCGGCCAGGTCACCCAGGCCGACGCTGACCGGGGCGCCCCCGCCAGTCCCGGCAGCGCGGTGGTCCCGGTCGAGCAGGGGACATGGGGAGCCTGGCAGGCCGGTCCGACACCCGACTCGTGACCAGGTACGGACTCACTCCTGGGCGTCGGGTCCGGCGACCTCGACCCCGTCGGAGGCCCGGACAACGTGGATGCACGCCCCCGGGCACTTGCGCGCCGAGTCGATGACCTCCGCGACGAGCTTGCCCGGCACGTCGGCGTAGGCCCCACGCTCGGTGAGCAGGTTGCCCGCGGCGTCCTTGACGTAGGCCAAACCGTCGATGTCCAGCTCGAAGACCTCGGGCGCGTACTGCACGCACAACCCGTCGCCGGTGCACAGATCCTGATCGATCAGGACCCGCAGTGGTTCGCTCGGCACAGAACCTCCCGTGTTCGGTGTACGTCCTCCAGGGTAGGCAGGCAGAAGATCCGGGGTTCGTATGGGTAGCGTGAACCGGCTACCACCGGGCAGCTCTGTGTAGGGTGGCCCTACCGCTGCCGACCCGCGGGAGGTGGGTGATCGTGGCGACCGACAGAGAGGACGCGGACCACCGCGCCGAGCGCTACCAGAAGGAAAACCACGAACTGACGACGCGTAACTCCTTCCTCGAGGAGGAGGTCGCGCTGCTGCGTCGCCGGCTGGCCGAGGCGCCCCGACACGTTCGGGCGTTGGAGGAACGCCTGGCCGAGGCACAGCGCAGGGTGGCAGCACTCACCGAGCGCAACGAGAAGCTGGCCAACACGCTGCGTGAGGCACGCGACCAGGTGATCCAGCTCAAGGAGGAGGTCGACCGGCTGGCCCAACCGCCCAGCGGTTACGGCATCTTCCTACGCCGCTACCCCGACAGCACCGTCGACGTGTTCACCGGAGGCCGCAAGCTACGGGTGGCGGTGTCCCCGAACGTCGAGGGGGCCGAGCTGCGTCGCGGCCAGGAGGTCATGCTCAACGAGGCCCTCAACGTGGTCGAGGCGCGCGAGTTCGAGCGGGCCGGCGAGGTCGTCATGCTCAAGGAACTGTTCGAGGGTTCCGACGGGGTGGCCGACCGGGCACTGGTCATCGGACACACCGACGAGGAACGCATCGTGCACCTGGCCGACACGCTGATCGGCCAGCAACTGCGGGTCGGCGACTCGCTGCTCCTGGAACCACGCTCGGCCTACGTGTACGAACGGATCCCCAAGAGCGAGGTCGAGGAACTGGTTCTCGAGGAGGTACCCGACATCGGCTACGCCGACATCGGGGGCCTGTCCCGGCAGATCGAACAGATCCGCGACGCGGTCGAACTGCCGTTCCTCCACGCCGACCTGTTCCGCGAACACAAGCTCCGCCCGCCCAAGGGTGTGCTGCTCTACGGCCCGCCCGGATGCGGTAAGACCCTCATCGCCAAGGCGGTGGCCAACTCACTGGCCAAGCAGGTCGCCAAGGTCCGCGGCGAAGGACACGCCCGGTCCTACTTCCTCAACATCAAGGGCCCCGAACTGCTCAACAAGTACGTGGGGGAGACCGAGCGGCACATCAGGCTGGTCTTCCAACGGGCCCGGGAGAAGGCCAGCGAGGGCACCCCGGTCATCGTCTTCTTCGACGAGATGGACTCCATCTTCCGCACCCGTGGCTCGGGGGTGTCCTCCGACGTGGAGAACACCATCGTGCCCCAGTTGCTCTCGGAGATCGACGGCGTGGAGGGTCTGGAGAACGTCATCGTCATCGGCGCGTCCAACCGCGAGGACATGATCGACCCGGCGATCCTGCGTCCGGGGCGTCTGGACGTGAAGATCAAGATCGAGCGGCCCGACGCCGAGGCCGCGCGCGACATCTTCTCCAAGTACGTCACCACCGACCTGCCGATCCACCCCGACGACCTGGCCGAACACGGCCAGAGCCGGGAGGCCACGATCCAGGCGATGATCCAGCGCACCGTGGAGCGGATGTACACCGAGAGCGAGGAGAACCGGTTCCTCGAGGTCACCTACGCCAACGGTGACAAGGAGGTTCTGTACTTCAAGGACTTCAACTCCGGGGCGATGATCCAGAACATCGTCGACCGCGCGAAGAAGATGGCGATCAAGGACTTCCTCGAGCACGACCAGCTCGGCCTGAGGGTGCAGCACATGCTCCAGGCGTGCGTCGACGAGTTCAAGGAGAACGAGGACCTGCCGAACACCACCAACCCGGACGACTGGGCGCGCATTTCCGGCAAGAAGGGCGAGCGCATCGTCTACATCAGGACCCTGGTCTCCG
>DATCWR010000470.1:0-12942 GCA_036566245.1 Mycobacteriales bacterium
GATCGGCACCCGAGGCTCAGGTCCCGGGCTGCCGGAGTCGTTCGCGTACCGCGTCGCGGTCGATGTCCAGTTGCGCCATCAGTTCTGCCGCCGGATCGGGCCGGTGACAGTCGAGGATGGCCAGCAACAGGTGTTCGGTGCCGATTTGTCGGCCGCCGGTCCGGCTCACCTCGGCCACCGCGCGGGGGAGGACCGCCCTGGCGGCGGAGGTCAGGGGCGTGCGCTTACGCGAGGTGGGAATCGGCGCCCGCTCGACGCCGTGGGCGTCGATGCCGACCGCGGCCAGAGCGGCCCGGTCCAGGGCGTCAAGGGCCTGCCGCGCGGTGGCCAGGTCAACGCCGAGGGTACGGGCCGCGACCGAGTCGGGGTCATGGAGCAGTCCCAGGAGGAGGTGTTCGGTGCCGATGCGACGGTCGCCGCGAAGTCGGGCCTCCTCCAGCGCCGAGGTGACCACCGTGCGGGCACCTGCCGCGAACTGTGTGAACACTGTCGCCTCACTTTCCGTACCGGGCGTGCACCGCCTGGCGGGACACACCCAGGGCGTCGCCGATCTGTTCCCAGGACCAGCCCTGCTGTCTGGCCCGCGCCACCGCGGCCGCCTCGACCTGCTCGGCCAGTCGGCGCAGCGCTCCCACCGCCCGCAGCCCGACGGCAGGGTCGTGTGACGCGAGGCGCGCCGCGAGATCCTCCGCTTCCATGGTTGTCAGTCTGGATTGACAAGACCGATCTGTCAACCCAGACTGACGCACCTTGCGGTTGCGCGGGGTCGTACCCACCGACGACAGGAAGGGATCGCAGATAGTGGGTATTGATGGCATGCCATCAAATGACTAGCATGGCTCCGTGCCCGAATCCCACGCTCCCGAACCACAGGCTGACCGGCGGCGCCCAGGCGTCCATGTGCCCGGAGCCCCGGTCGGTTCGGCCCTGCTGCGCCTGCTTCGAGCCCACGCACAGTTGGGGACCGCGCTGCTGGCCAGGATCGGCGTGCCCCCACCGCAGGAACTCATCCTGCTGCGCCTGGAGGAGTACGGGCCCCTGCCGCAGAGCGACATCGTGCGGTATCTGTACCGGGACAGGTCAACCACCAGTGCGACCCTTCAGGCCATGGAGCGGGCCGGGTTGATCTCCCGCACTCCCTCGCCCACCGACCGCAGGGCGCTCGACGTCACCATCACCGACGCCGGCCTGGCTCTGTGCCCGGCGGTACGGGAGGCGTGGGCGCGACTGGAGGATGCCGCGTTCTCACACCTGTCGGTCGGCGACCGAGCCCGTCTGGCCGATGCCATGAACACCTCCCGGGATGCCCTGGTGAAAGCCATGGAGGACCGCGGCCACAGCGCCCACCCGCGCAGACAGCGGTGACATTCGTCCACCCGCGACCCGGCCACCACCCGACGGCCTACCAGGCCTGACGACGCAGGTCCGAACGTGACCACCACGTCGGGGCCAACACAACCCACGAAGGCGGTACCACCATGCGTGCTGTCGTGATCGACCGGTACGGCGGACCGGAGGTCCTCCGCCTGGCCGAACTGCCCGAACCCACCCCCGGCCCGGGGCAGGTGCGGATCCGGGTACACACCGCGGGCGTCAACCCGGTCGACGTCAAACAACGCACCGGGTACTTCGCCGCACTGGCACCGGCCCGTTTCCCGCTGCGTCTGGGCAACGAGTACGCCGGCACGGTCGACCAGGTCGGCGACGGGGTCGAGGGTGTCGCCCCTGGTGACGAGGTGCTCGGTTCGGCCACCGCGCAGTGTTACGCCGACCTGGTGGTCATCGAGGCAGCCGACACCGTGGCCAAACCGGCGTCGATGGGGTGGGACGTGGCCGGGGGAGTGGCCACCGTCGGACAGACCGCCCACAGCGCCTTGACCCAGATCGGTGGGGTCAGGCAGGGCGAGACCCTACTCGTGCACGCCGCCGCCGGCGGAGTCGGCACGATGGCGGTCCAGATAGCCAGAGCATGGGGGGCGACTGTCATCGGTACCGCCAGCGAGGGCAACCACGACTACCTGCGTTCCCTCGGGGCGATCCCGGTGGCCTACGGGCCGGGCCTGGTCGACCGGGTGCGGCGACTGGCGCCACACGGGGTCGACGCCGCACTCGACGCGATCGGCGGTACGGCCACCGCGGTCTCGCTGGAACTGGTCGCCGACCGGAACAGGATCGGCACCACGATCGACACCGAGGGTGCCCAAAGGTATGGCTTCCACCGCGTTGGTGGCCGGACGACACCGGGGCTGCGGCAGGTGGTCGACTGGTTCCGCACGGGTGTGGTCACCCTGCCCAGCGTCACCGTGTATCCGCTGGAGGAGGTTGCCGCCGCCCACCGCCACGTCGAGGGCGGCCACACCCGTGGCAAGGTCGTCCTGCGGATGAGTTGACGCCCCGGCCGGGCACTCGGCCAGCCAGGCTGCGGTGCGCACCGCCTGGCATCAGGGCATCCCGGTCACCCACCGGCAGACAGAGCCGAAGCGGGAGTCTCCGATGCAGGATCCATACATCGGAGGCTCCCGCCCGCCCTGCCGGCACGAGGCGTGCCGCACACCTCGTGCCAGCAGGGCGAGAACGGCTCTGGGTCAGGGACAGGCCGCACGCGTCGTGCTGGTCTCCACGATGCCGCCCGGTGTGCTAACGCAACGTTAAGGCGGTGATAGAAGAGCGATCCACCGCCGGTGTCGTCCCGTTCTCCCGTCGGGGGAGGTTCGGCACTGACGGACAAGGAAAGGACCGGCGCCGCCAGGCGACGCCGGTCCCTTCGATGGTGCGGGTTACTCAGTTACCACCCGGGCAGTCAGTCACCCAGGCAGGTCCTGCCGTCCAGCGGCTGGATCGGGCAGCTCGAGTCGGACATGACCCGGAAGATGCCCCACAGGCCGACCTGAACGAACGGCCGAGCCAGGTCACCGTAGTAGAAGTCACCCACGGCGTGGTTGAGGCCACCGGCGCCACCCATGACCTTGGCGTCGAAGCTCGCCCACGGAGCCAGGCCCTGGTTGTCGGTCCGCTCGGCACCGGGAATGAACCGGTCCCGAGGAGCCGACATGCCACCCAGAGTGAACACGTGACCCTGCTCGGATCCAGGCGCGATCACCTCGTGCACCATCACCGGGTCACCGGCGTAGGCACGAAGCAACGGCGTGGGCTGGGTTCCGTCGAACGAGTTCGAGTCGTCGCTCCGGGTCTGCCAGTTGGTGCCAGCCTGGTAGTTGACGAACGACCGAGTCTGTTCGGCGAATGTCGGGTAGGGCATGTGGTCCTGGTCGATCTGCGGGTCGTCATCGAACATCATCACGGTGAGGTCGCGGTAGCCGGGGGTGCCGGCGACGTGGACGTCAACCTGCGAGCCGATGTCGGTGGCAGCACCGGTCACCGGGTTGGTGAACGTTGCTCCCGCCTCGGACACGACGATCGAACCGTAACCACCGAACTTGGTGGCGATCAGGTCGGAACCACTCGAGGACGGGCTGATCTGTCCAGGAGAGTCCCCGAGCGGGATGGCCGTGCCGTCAGCACCGTCGTTGCTGGCCATGTCGGCGATGGTCGCAGTACCGACACGGTCGCTGGCGGCGTACAGGACGTACTGCCGGGTCTGACCGGGCAGGGTGTTCTGCTCGGTGTTGTACCCGACGTTGACGCCCATCGAGCCCGGGTCCTTGAGCAACTTGTCAACCATGAAACCGACCGGCGCGTTGTTGCGCAGGTTGGTCAGGTTGACCGTCACACACTCCCCGGCCGACACGTGCATCACCAGCGGTTCGGGGTGGATGGAGCCCCGAGCCACCGACTTGGCGATCGAGCTGGGCACGTAGGCCATCCGCATGGTGTTACCCGAGGGGAGGTCCACCGCGCTCACATTGAACGTGTGTGCCGGAGCACCGACCGGGCATGGGTTACCCGGGCTCGGGGTCGGTGGCGGGTTGCTCCCGGTGCTACCGCCGTGGCTCTGCGCGGTTCCCCCGATGTTCGGGTTGCTCGGCAGCGGCTGGAGGTTCGGGCTGGCGCCGTCGAGAACCCGAATGATGCCCCACACGCCGTCCTGGAGGTGCCTGTCATCACCGTTGAAGTACAGGTAGTCACCAGGCTTGTTCGACGGACCGCTGGCATCCCCACCGAGCACCAGGCTGAACCGCTCGCTGTCGTTGTAACTCAGCGTCGAGGATTCCTGGGCGATGTGGTTGCCGTTGGCGTCGGTCATTCGGAACTCGGGCAGATACGTGGCTCCGTCGAAGTGTATGGAGTCCTCGTTCGGCCCGACGTTGATGGTCCGGATCACCAACGTGTCACCCTGGTAGAGCTGGGGCAACGGGGTGGACGGATCACCGTACTTCCAGGAGCTGAACCGTTCGTTCGTGTCGCTCCTGTCCGACAGTGGTGCGTTTCTCAGGTTGAACGTGGACGGAAGCTGGTCGACGTTGTTGTCGTCGATCGTCCACAGTGCCAACTCGCGGTAGCTGCCATCCACCAGTCCAGGAGACAACGGGCTGGTGGTGTGGATGTCCACGAGAGTTCCGGAGTCCACCTCGGCCCCGGTCTTGGGGTCGTGGTAGGTGGAACCGGGCGGCTCGATGATCAGCATGCCGACCAGGCCGTGGATCCAGCTGTGGATGGCGTCAACGTGGTCGTGGAAGAAGATGTTGTCCAGAACCACGTCGGGGTACCAGCGGTACTGTACGAACTCGGTACCCGCCCACTGGCCGGCCGGGTGGGTCTTGGTCAGCGGCTTGGCCAGAGTCACGGTCAGACCGTTGATCGCGGTGATCTGGTTGATCTCAATGTCATTTGTACCCATACCGGCCGCGATGTACTCGCCGACCTGGAACTTCGACGTGCTCGACAGCGCCAGACTGGTCGAGCCGGCCAGGGCCGAGGCGGTGATCTGCGGGTCCTCGGCCTTGTACGGACGGACGGCCGTCTCGTAGTTGAAGCCGGTGATCACACCGTCGGAGCCCTGCACGTCGAACTGCACGTGGTGGATGTGGATGTTCACCTTGGAGAACCCACCGAACGCTGTGGCGTCGCTGAGTTCGCTGGTGAGCGTCACCGCAATGCAGTCACCGGCGTTGGCCCGGATCGCCAGCGGGTCGTCGGAGTACTGACCCGCGTAGATGGCGTCCTTGTGGTTGGCCAGCACGTAGATCTCGCCCTCGTTGTCCACGTCGATCGCGTTCTTGGCGATTGGCTTGGTGATGGCGACAACGTTGTAGTGCCGGATGGTGCGGTTGTCCGGGCAGATACCGTCCTGTCGTCCCGCGAACGGGTCAACAGCGCCGGTAGGTGCCGCGTTGGCCGTCTCCCCGAGGTAGGGAGCACCGGAGTGCCCGTTCGGGGCGAACGGTGGTCGCTGACCGACGTGTGTCCGCAGCATCGGGTACGCTGGCCGGCCGTTTGTCGGGTCGAACATCAGAACCGGTCTGTCCCCGACCAGGGTGTCACCCAACTGGAGGTTGGGGTGCCCGGGTATCACCTTGGCCGAGTCAGCGATCTCGGTGAGGTCCTCGGGTTCGTTGAGGACCAACGGGTGGGTCGGGTCGGAGTTGTCGATCGTCCAGTCGAACACCGCGGAGTCCTGGTCGTTCTGTCGGACACCCTGCGGCGGCAACTGGGGAGTGACCCACTGTGCGAGGTTGTTCGCGGTGATGGTCGTGCCGTTGAACGTCTTACCGATCAGCGCGGCACTGGTGACGGCCTCCGGCGGTGCGGTACGCCCGGGCAGAACGGCCAGGTTGGGCTGCAACGTGTTGTAGACCCGCCAGAACGTCCACATACCAGCCACGTAGTGCTTCACGATGTGGCAGTGGAACAGGAAGTCACCGACGGCCTGCTGCACACCGCCGTTACCACCCTCGATCTCCAGGTTGTAGGACTCACCCGGGCCGATCGCCTGGGCATCGTTACGCATGGAGGGAGTTTCCTGGGTCACCGGGTCCTTCTGCAGACCGGTGTCGGCGTAGTTCCAGGTCGGGTCGGCCACCGGGTCCTGACGCCACCGGATACCGCCACCGTGCAGGTGGAAGGCGTGGAACTTGTCACCACCGGGGTTGGTCAGACGGATCTTGGTGGGGTCGGCCAGGTAACCACGCGGCATCGGGGTGGAGGGGTCACCGAAGGGGTAGCTGCTGTAGCCGTCAGCCTCCTCCTTCGGGTTCACCTCGACACGGTGCCGGAACGGGTCGGACCGGTCGTTGATGGCGAACGCACCCGGCCGGTAGGTGTCGGTCAGGTCGTCGACCTGCGGCAACGCCTGCCCGTTCTTGTCGTAGATGACCTGGTTGTCGTTACCGATGGTGTGGAACATCAGCACGTACTCACGGAACGGCGCCTGGCCGTTCCCCGGTACGATCATGGCCTCCCAGCCCGACTCCAACGGAGTGGCGTCGTTGGCGTCCAGGTAGGTCGACCCTGGCGGCTCGACGACCAGTTCACCGAACAGGCCGTTACCGATCGCGTCACGGAACCCGGGACCGGGGTGCATGTAGTGCGCACCCTCCATCGCCGGGTCGTTGGGCACGTAGTACCGGTAGGTGGCCGACGAACCCTTCGGCACCGACGAGTCGACGTTGTTGCCGATCTTGTCACCGGAGGAGCCCATCTCGAAGGCCAACCCGTCGATGTGCAAACCGAAGTTGCCACCGTTGGCGCTGTTGGTGAAGTTGATCTCCACACAGTCACCCTCGTTGGCGCGGATCGCCAGCGACTGGATCGGGTCGTCACGCAGACCGGTGGAGACCTGCTGCGAGGCCTCCTGGGCCCGGGCGGCGGCGATCTTGCTGTTGAGGATGTACAGCTTGCCGGCCGGGTTGTTGTCACCGTTGCGGTTCAGCGGGGTCTTGATGTCGATCGCGGAGATGTCGAAGTGCTTCACCGGCGCGTCGATCGGACAGGGTGAACCCGGGTCCGCGGCGTTGGCCACGTCGGGCACACTGCCCACGCCGATGGTCAGCAGACCGGTCGACACCACGGTGGCCAGCACCGTGATGCGCCCGCGCCGCCGAGGTTCGTCGGCGACGATCTCCGGCTCGCTGGTCGCCCGGCGGGCGTAGAACGCACCCAGCCGTTCGGCCACCGCGGCCAGCGGCAGGGCGACCACCAACGCCAGCATGGTGTTCTGGGCGGTCGCCGCCGCCAAAGGCAGCGACCCCTCGGTGTCCGCGGCGGTGATCCACTCGTACACCGGGACGGCGGCGGCGAAGGCCACCGCACCGCCCACGGCGGCGAACAGCACCCGCATCAACGCGGCCACGCTGGCCTCGGCGGATCCACCCGCCGGGGACAACCTGGTCGACAGGGCACGGGTGGCGCGCAACGCGACGGCGACTCCGGCCAGCACCAGCGGCAACGCCACCGTGCTCACCGACAGCCACTGGATCACCAGCGACTTGTCACCCAGTCCGGCGGTCACCCCGAAATGGCTCAGGGTGACCATCCACGCGCCCACGCCGTAGCTCAGGACCACGGCAAGCGCGAGGATCTCAGAAGGCATCGTCCATAGCAGACGAGGCCTGGTACCTGGTTCGGGTCTTGACATGTACGACCTCTTCCATCGAGGGACAGGTCTCCAGAACACGGTGTTCTGGATATGCCAGCAGCGGGGGCAGGACTGACCGTGGCGTCAGTGGTGGTGGTGCTCGGAATCGGCCGGCGCCTGGTCGGTACGACCGGCGTCAAAAAGCAGCGAGGTCTTCGCCGAGGTGTCGTCGAAGACCATCCGCAGTGGCGCGCCGTCCTCGGGGACGATGAAGGTGACCTTCGCCTCGATCGAGGCACTGGGCGGCAGCTTGCTGGCCGCGGCCAGGTTGGTGCTGTTCGGCTTGACGGTCACCGCGCCCTCGGTGGTTGCCCGCAGCAGCGTGAACTGCTCCTGGGAGACGCTGACCGGATGGGACTGGGTGTTGGTGAGAACCACGTCGCAGATCAGGGCGATACTCCCGGCCGGCACGTCGCCGTGGTCCATGCCCATGTCCACCATGCTGCCGTTGACCGTCGGCATGTCGTTCATGTCCATCGGGGAGATGCGTTCCACGCCGGCGAGCCGGACCGCACCGAACGAGGCATCCTTGGCCACCCCAAGATCGGCGGGTGTGGCGGCCGCGACAGACTGGGCGTGGGAGATCAGGGCCACGGTCAGGCCGAGCCCGACGGCGACCAGCACGGCGATGACGCTGGCCAGAACAGCGACAACACCCCGGCCGCGCCTGGCGGTACGGGGGCCTGGATCGACTGGACGGTGCATAACCACGTTGGTCCTCTCACCCTTTCCAGGGGTGCCGGGGGCAGGAGTCAGCCACCCGGTCGGTCGCGGGCATGCCGCATCCGGCCAGGCAGGCTCGGTGTGATGGCGGTTCAGGGCCGTCGGTCAGAACGCGCTGACACCACGCACCCGGTCGCGACCGGGGATGGTGGCGGTGGCGGTCGATGTCGCGCGGGGCGGGCAGCCGGCGGGCCACACCACCGGTCACCCTCGATCGCGGGTCAGCCGATCGCGGTCATTGTCTGTGGGGTCGCCGACGATCGTGGTGCGGCCAACCACACGTCGGTCGAAGCAGGGAGGGGGACGACACGATCCCGTACGCCCCCGCACCACGGAACACATCCGCGAAGCGTTGTGGCGCCATCGTTGTCCCCTCCACGTTGGGCATGACAGGTGCCTGGCAACGCTGCTTCGAGGGGACACGCCGAGTCGCAGCACGTCGTACCCGCGAGGGTGGCGCCGACGGTCTCACCTCGGACCAGCCCAGCACGAGTACCTGATGCGGCAACGATCCCGGTCGTAACTCAGTGTCGGCTCAGTGGTGGGTCAGCCCGGAGCCGGGGTTCCGATCAAGTTTCGGTCAGGTTTCATTCAGGGGTCGGTCACGACCTGGTCAGATGTTCCTCCCACACCAGACCCGGCCCAGCCGAACGGGCGGTCGAACCACCCGTGGCAACAGGGTGGATCAGAGGCGGAACAGGCGTGCCGTCCGGGTCGAATCCGGATCCCTTACCGGCCTTCGGTACGGCAACGACGCTCACACCCGGTGGGGTTCCAGAACGACCAGGGGGATGTCGCGTCCGGTGCTGGCCTGGTACCGATCGTAGGTGGGGAAGACGCTGGCCATCACCGGCCACAGACGCTGTTTCTCCGCGGCGGCGGCGGTCCTGGCGTGGGCCTCGAACCGGTCGGCGCCCACCCGCAGACGTACCAGCGGATGCTCGGTGAGGTTGAGGTACCACAGTGGATGACTGGCCGCACCGCCGTTCGATGCGACCACCAGGTAGTTGTCACCGTCACGGCCGTAGATCAACGCGGTGCGCCGCCACATCCCCGAACGCCGTCCCCTGGTGGACAGCAGCAGAGTGGGCAGACCCCGCCACAGATGACCCTGCGTGCCGTTGCTGTCCTCGTACTGGCGGATGTGCTCGGCGACCCAGTCGACCGGGCTGTCCACGACGCCCTCGGGACCGGTCATCGGCTTCCTCTCCTCGGCATTGGGGTACCGGACGGACCCGTCTCCTCGGCGCACGTCCCGCTGCCCGACGCCGGAACCAGCCTGGCGTTGCCGCGGTCGGCCACACCGGTCGAGAAGTCCGGATCGGACACACCGTACCGTGCACCGGGCTTTGTTTCCCCACCGCCTCAGGTGTGGCCGGATACCCGTGGGGAAGGATGCGGTGGTGGACCTGATGAACCAACGGGCGGTGCCGCTGGCCGGTGGGGTGTCCATGCCGATCCTGGGTCTTGGCACCTGGCAGGCAACCGGGACCCGGTGCTACCAGGCGGTACGGCACGCGTTGCAGGCCGGGTACCGGCACATCGACACCGCGACCATGTACCGCAACGAGTCCCAGGTGGGTAGGGCACTGCGCGACAGCGGGGTACCACGCCACGAGGTGTTCCTCACCACGAAGATGCCGCCAGGTCAGGCCGGGCGGGAACAGCAGACCATCACCGCCAGCCTCACCGCGTTGGGCACCGACCACGTCGACCTGTGGCTGATCCACTGGCCCCCCTCGGGTCGGGCCGGGGTGGACTCCTGGCGCCGCTTTCTCGACGCCCGCCGCCAGGGTCTTGCCCGGGCGGTGGGGGTGAGCAACCACAGCCTGGCGCAGATCGACGAACTGATCGCCGCCACCGGACAGGCTCCGGCGGTGAACCAGATCCCGTGGAGTCCCTCACAGCATGACCCCGACCTGCTCGCCGCGTTGCGTGCCCGCGGTGTTGTCGTGGAGGGTTACAGCCCGTTTCGCGGCACCGACCTGCACCACCCGGTCCTGCTCGAGGTCGCCTCGGCGCATGGCCTGACACCCGCACAGGTGGTGCTGCGATGGCACCTACAGCACGGCATCGTGGCGATTCCCAAGTCGGTGCATCCCGACCGGATCAACGAGAACCTCGACGTGTTCGGTTTCTCGTTGACCGACCAGGAGGTCGCCCGGATCGATGCCATGGCCGCCGGCTGAGCATCTGGCACCAATGCCCACCGTGCTGTTCGGGCCGCGACCCGACCAGACCACGACGGGGTGGCCGCGGAGGTGGACAGCCGCCGATAACATCCCGAAGGTGACCACATCGGTAGGCCAGGTCGAGGTCGAGTATCGCCAGGTCCGTTTCCGCCGACCGCCCGGTTCCACCGAACTACTGTTGGTCCGCCACGGCGAGTCGATGCCCGCACGTGCGGGTGAGCCGTTCCCCTTGGTCGACGGGCAGGGCGACCCGGACCTGAGCCCGCGCGGCTGGGCGCAGGCCGAGTGCGTGGCCCGGCGACTGGGTTCGGAACATCTGGACGCCATCTACGTGACCACGCTGCGGCGCACCGCGCAGACCGCCGGGATGCTGGCCCGCCAACTCGGCATCACCCCCAGGGTGGCCGCCGACCTGCGGGAGGTGCACCTGGGCGAGTGGGAGGGCGGTCTGTTCCGTCGGATGGTCGCCGAGAACCACCCGATCGCCCAGCGGATGCGCACCGAACAGCGGTGGGATGTCATCCCCGGTGCCGAGCCGGCGGACCGGTTCGCCGCCCGGGTGGGTGCGGCGGTGGAGCGGTTGGCCGCCGACCATCCCGACCAGCGGGTGGCGGTGTTCACCCACAGTGGCGTCATCGGTCAGATCCTCGCCCTGGCCAGTGGTGCGCGGACGTTGGCCTTCGCCGGCGCGGACAACGGGTCCATCTCCCAGGTGGTCGTCACCGGTCCTCGGTGGGTGGTGCGTGGCTTCAACGACGTCACCCACCTGACCGTCGACAGGTCACCGGCCGTCGGACAGGCCCCGGCTCTCGATAGCGTGCTGTCATGACTGACCTGTCGGATTTCGCCGCGCTGGGCGCGCGGGAGCACGGTCTGTGCGTGGTGTCCACCCTGAACGCCGACGGCACCATCCATTCCTCGGTGGTGAACGCCGGCGTGCTCGGCCACCCGGTGACCGGGCGGCCGGTGGTCGGGTTCGTGGTGCGCGGGTCGGCTCGTAAACTGGCGAACCTTCGGGTCAGACCCCACGCGACCGTGGTGGCCCGGGTTGGCTGGGAGTGGGTGGGAGTCGAGGGGCCGGTGCACCTGGTGGGCCCCGACGACCCCGGCGAGGGCCTCGACCCGAGTTCTGTGCCCGGGTTGCTCCGCGACATCTTCACCGCGGCCGGAGGCACCCACGACGACTGGGACACCTACGACGCGGTGATGGCCGAGGAGCACCGGACCGCGGTCCTGTTGACACCCCGGCGGGTCTACGCCAACCGGTGAACCTCCGCCGCGCGGCCGACGGTGGTCAGGTACGCCCGCCGGCCGGGGTGGCGCTTGGCCCGTGGATCCGCTGGCTCACCGACCAGCAGGGTCGTGATGTTCCACGGGTCACCCGACGGTGACATCACCGAGCTGCTGCCGCGCCGCACCACCCCGTACCTCGGGTGGACGATCTCTGGAGCAGGACGGCAGACCGTGTCCCGGTCATCCGGTCGACTGGCTGCCTGGATGGTCGTGGTCGGTCACCAGCGGGTGTTCGGCACGGCCTGGGCGCCTGACCCGCATCGTGTGACGTCGGATTGTCGAGCTGGTCAGCACGAGCAACTGGATCCCAGTCATGGTCAGCAGCCCGGCCGCGTAACCGGTCAGTTCGGTCAACGACAGGACCAGCAGCACCATCGGCACGGCGGTGAGGGCCACCAGTGTCGACAGGGCAGCCCGGTGGCCCCGCGCAACAGCGCGGACAAGCATCAGGTCGATGGCCAGCCAAAGGATCTGGCCGGGTAACCGGACACTCTCGTTGAGCCCTGCTCCTACCGTTCTCGTGTAGAGCAGGATCGCCACGTCGATGCCGACGTAGAGCCACAGCATGGTGGTGAGCTGGGACGGTCGTCGACCTGTCACGGCCATCACATCCCTGGAGTGGTCTCCTGGTACCGGTGGAACCAGTGTGACTCGCCATCGTCGATGCGACACACCACGGTGCGACACCTGTCCTGGTTCACGTCGGGGCCCGAGGATGGGCCTGGTGGTACCGGTGGCAGGCTTGCGGTATGGGGTTGTTCACGGTGTCACAGGCGCGGGCCGAACTGGCCCGGCTGCGGCCGGTACTCGACGAGATGGTGGCGGTACGGGCCGACGCGGCGGAGTTGGCCGCCGCATTGGCACCCGGTGGGACACCGACGTCGCTGGGCGGCCTGCCGGAGTTCAAGGCCGCGCAGGCCAGACTCGACGACCTGATGACCCAGGTGCAGCAGACCGGGGCGGAGCTGAAGGGTTTCGCCCCGCTGCTGGTTGATTTTCCCGCTGACCTGGACGACGTGCCGGTGCTGCTGTGCTGGTTGGAGGGCGACCAGGAACTCGCCTGGTACCACCGCCGTGACCTGGGCTTCGCCGGCCGCCGCCGGCTGCCCTGACACGGCCGTCACAGACGGTGCCCCCCGGAGGGGACGTAGACTCCATCTACGTAGATGCAGCCTACAAAGTGGACGTGCCCGTGGCTCA
>DATCWR010000476.1:0-12012 GCA_036566245.1 Mycobacteriales bacterium
GGCGCCGGCGGCGACACCGACGGCCTGGCTGAGCAGCACACCGCCCACCGCGCTGGCCACGCCCAGCGGTACCGCCACCGCGGTCATTCCGGCGACCCCCCGGCACCACAGCCGGGCGGTGGCCGCGGGGGCCACCAGCAACGCGACGGCCAGGATCGTACCGACGGTGGGTACCGAGGTGACCACGGTCAGTTCGACCAGCACCAGCAGGACCAGGTCCAACGCCAGCACCGGGTAACCACGGGCCACCATGGCCTCCCGGTCGAACGCGCCGAAGACCAGTTCCTTGCCCAGTGCGGTCAGGGTCACCAGCACCACCCCGGCGACCAGGGCGGCCACCCGGATGTCGCTGTCGGACACGGTCAGGATCGAGCCGACCAGGTAGGCCGACAGGTCCTGGCCGAACCCGTCCCGGGCGGACATCAGCACGACGCCCAGGGCGAACCCGGCGCAGAGCACCACCCCCACCACGCTGGCCTGGTCGGCCCGTGGCCGGTTGGTCAGCCACACCACGACCAACACGATCAGGACGCCGAACACTCCCCCGCCCAGGTAGAGGTTCACCCCGAGAATGGCGGCCAGCACGATTCCGGGGAAGGTCGCATGGGTCATGGCCATGGTGAAGAACGACAGCCGGCGCAGCACCACGTGCACGCCCACCGCGCCACACAACCCGCCGACCAGGGCAGCCTCCACCAGGGCCCGACTCAGGTAGTTCACCGGCCGCTCACCGCCTGGCTGCCGGTTCGGTCGCCGGCCCGCCCGGGTGGCCGGCCGAGCACCCGGCCGAGCACCCGCCCGGGCAGGTGATGGGGCAGGTGATGGGGCAGGCGGGCGGTCAGCACGCTGGTGAGCAGGGCGGCCAGGTACAGCCCCACCAGGGCCAGCACCACGGTGGCGCCCGAGGCCAACCGCACCCCGTACCCGAGGGAGGCCTCGAAGCTCGCCGCCAGTCCCAGCCAGCCACCCAGTGCGCCCAGCAGCGCGGCCAGCGCGACCAGCGGGCCGAGTCGGTCGGTGAGCAGTCGGGCCGCCGCCGCGGGTACCACCAGCAACGCGACCACCAGCACGGTGCCCACCGCCCGCACTCCGGCCACCACCACCAGGGCGACCAGCAGGTTGACCACCAGGTCCAGCCGGGCCACCGGGTAGCCCATCGCGGTCGCCCCCTGCGGGTCGAAGGCGCGCAGCAACAGTTCCTTGCGCAGCGCGGCCAGAACGGCGACCACCACGGCGAACACGGCCAGGGTGGCGACCAGTTGCCCGGTGTCGGTGGCCAGGATCCGTCCGAACAGGAACGCGGTCAGGTCGCTGGTGTAGGAGCGCCGCCGGGACACCACGATCACCCCGACCGCGAAGAACCCGGTGAGCAGGATCGCCAGCGAGGCGTCCTCGGTCACCAGTTCACGGCGGGCCAGCACGGTGAACAGGGCCGCGGAGGCCAGCCCGGCGACCAGCGCCCCCCACAGCACACCGCCGGTCTGGCCGACCGCGAAGCCGACCACCACACCGGGGAACACCGTGTGGGTGAGTGCCTCGGTGACGAACGCCAACCGGCGCAGCACCACCAGTACCCCGACCACGCCGCCGAGCACACCGAGCAGCACCGCCTGGGCCAACGCGCGGGCCATGAACGGAAGGGTGAACGGGTCGACCAGGAGCCCGAGCACGGTGTTCACGACGACTCCCCCGACAGCGCCGCCACGATGACCTCGGTGTTGTGTCGTTCCATGTCCAGGTAGTTGGCCGCCGGTGACCCCTTCGGGCCGAGCGAGTCCGCGTACAGCGAGCCGTCACCGGCGACCACCCGCACGCCGGCTTCCGCGCCGATGGTTCGCGCGATCCGGGGCGGCAGCGAGCTTTCGGAGAACACCGCCCTGGCCCCGGTTCGCCTGATCTGCCTGACCACCCGTTCGATGTCCCGACCGGACAGTTCGGCGGAGGTGTCGAAACTGGGCAGCACCGACTCGACGGTGAAGCCGAAGTGCCGGGCGTAGTAGCCGAAGGCGTCGTGGTTGGTCACCAGCCGACGCGCCTGCGGTGGGATCTGTTCGATCCGGGCCCGCTCTTCGGTGTCCAGTTGGTGCAGACGGCCCAGGTAGGCGGCCAGGTTCGCCTGGTACCCGGCCCGCCCGACTGGATCCTTTTCGGACAGTCCGGCCGCGATGTCGCGACACATGATCGCGGCGTTGGTCGGGTCGTGCCAGATGTGTGGGTCGGTCTGCCCGTCCGGTCGGCGCAGGTTCACCCCGCGGCTGGCGTCCACGAGCAGACCGTCGAACCCGGAGTTGGCGATGGTGGGCATCAGCCAGGACTCCAGGCCGGCGCCGTTGGCGACCACCACGGCGGCGCGGTGCAGCGCCACCAGGTCGGCCGGTGAGGGTTCGTAGTCGTGCGGGTCCACGTTGGGCCTGAGTAGTTCGGTGACCGACACCCGGTCGGCTCCGATCTGGCGGACGAAGTCGGCGACCACCGGCGTGGTGGCGACCACCTGGAGTCTGCCGTCGGGGTTGCCGTCGATGGCGGCTGCCCGCACGCATCCGGTGAGGATCCCGGCGAACACCGCCACGACCAGCACCAGCACGGTCGGTCGCGCGGCGGACCTGCGGTGCCGGGGGTCGACCCCGGCGAGGGTCCGGACCATCAACCGGCCACGATCACGTTCTCGCCACCCAGGTCCAGGGCGTGCCCGTGGTAGGTGGTGCGCAGCAGTTCGGGAGTCAGGGTGGCCGCGGTCGGACCGAAGCCGTACTGGTGCCGGTTGAGCAGGCACACCTCGTCGCAGGACAGGTGGGCCAGGGCCAGGTCGTGGGTGCTCAACAGCACGCCGGCGCCCTGGTTACGCAGCACACCCAGGGCTTCCAGCAGCGCGTCCTGGCTCACCGAGTCCACCCCGTTGAACGGCTCGTCCAGCAGCAGCAACCCGGGCTGTTGGGCGATCGCGCGGGCCAGTAGCACCCGCTGGCGCTGTCCGCCGGACAGGGCTCCGAACCGGTCCCTGGCGCGGTGGCCCAACCCGACCGCGTCCAGGGCCTCGGCCGCGATCCGTCGGTCGACCGGGCCGGGGCGGCGCAGCCAGCCCACCGCCCGGTACCGGCCCATCAACACCACCTGGCCGACCGAGATCGGGAACCGCGGATCGAGGGTGTCGGCCTGCGGCACGTAGGCGACGTCGCGTCGGGCATCGACCGGTTGACGGCCCAGGACGGTGATCGATCCGGTGACCACCGGCACCAGGCCGAGCACCGCCCTGATCAGGGTGGACTTGCCGGCGCCGTTCGGGCCGATCAGGGCCACCGCCTGGCCGGGCCGGATCTCGCCCTCGACGTTCTCCACCACCGGGTGCCGGTCGTAGGCCACGCTGGCCCGGTCGAAACGAAGGACCGGCGCGGTCGGATCACCAGGTTCGACTCTGCGCGACACACCTAATGAAAACCGTTTCCATCATCATCTGTCAAGTGGAGCGGCCGAGCCCGACCGCATCCACCGGTGCAGGCCCGCTCAGGCCCGTTCAGGACAGCTCAGGACAGCTCAGGACCGTGTCGAGACCGGATGGGATCCGGTGCGCAGTACCCGCCGGGCCGCCCCGAACAACAGCGCGGACAGCGGTAGTTCCACCGCCAGCGCCAGGGTGAGCGCCGCCCACCGGTCCGGCCCTCCCCACGACAACACCACGTCGAACCACGCGTCGGCACACAACAGGGTGGCCGTCACCGTCGCGGCCACCGCCATGATCCGCCGTCGACGCCAGGCCGCCCACCCGGTGACCGCCAGTCCGGCCAGCAGAGCCAGGTCGAACCCGATCCAGGCCAGCCGCCACTGTCGGGTCAGGTAGTGGCTGGGCAGAGTGGTCGCGGCCAACGCTATCCAGCCGACCAGGATCAGACAGCATCCCGCCACGAACGCGATGAACCAGGTGCGCCCCGGATCACCCCGGGGTGCCGGTTCGAACCGAAGGTCGACATCGGCCGGTGACAGCGTGCGCGGCGGCCGGGTCTGCCTCCCCGTCGAGCCATACCGACCCGGGCAATCCTGACGTAGTTCGATTTCCGAACGCACCACCCAACCCCCTCCCACCCGCCGGCGTCGGCACGGTTCCCACCGGGCAAACACGTTGGGTTACCGCCGTGTTCCGGGTTGTGCGGACGTGTCACGAACACTCGTTCCCACCCGCACGGGCGGGCCAACCCCTCTCCCGCAGGATGAGGGTCGAGACATCCGGCGTCGGCTGTCAGGGGGCCGCCCACACCCCGACCGGACGGTGCGCTGCCGGCACGTCCACCAGGATCAGTTCGGTGTCCTCCGACGCCTCCACGGCAAGGTCGTGCACGCCGTGGATCCGGGCCGCGTCACCGGTGGTGACCGGTTGTCCGTCGAGCTCGCCGGCACCGTCGAGCAGGTACAGGTAACCGTCCCGGTCGGCCGGGAAGGAGGCCACCAACTGGCCGCCGGCACTGAGTCGGGCCACCGCGACCCGGGCGTCCTGACGCAGGTTCAGACCCTCCTCGCCGGGTGGGCCCATGATCTGCAACCACCGGTCGGTGCGGTCGGCCACGGTGTACTGGCGCTGCACCACGGAAGACTCCTCGCTCAGCGTGGCCGGCAGGATCCAGAACTGGATGAACCGCAGCGGCTCGGTCTTCGACGCGTTGCGCTCGGAGTGTTCGGCGCCGCCGTGACTGAAGCTCATCACCTGGGCCGCGCCCGGTTCCAACCGGCCGCCGTTGCCCAGCGAGTCGGCGTGTTCGAAGTGCCCCTCCACCACGTAGGTCAGCGATTCGATGTCGCGGTGCGGATGCATCGGCCAGGCCGCACCAGCCACGATCCGGTCGTCGTTGAAGACCCGCAGCGGTCCCACACCCATCTGGTCGGAGTCACGGTAGGTGTCGAAGGAGAAGTGCCAACGGGCGTCGAACCAGCCACCGCGTTCCCGGTGGATCTGGTCGTGGTGACGGATGGTGAGCACCGTGCCTCCCTCGGGCCCGGGTCGAGCACCTGCCCTCGTTGCGGTCATGCTCGATCCGCGCCCCGGTAAACGTCCACCGCCGCGGGTCGGCGGTGGACGGCCCCACGCGACCGCCAGGGCGATGACCGGCCAGAGCGATGACCGGCCAGGGTGATGTGACAGGATCGCGGCGATGGAGGACGTGTCAGCACCGACCCTGGACTATGACGACCTGGCCGTCGAGTACGCCCGACACCGGCGCACATATCCGGGACTGGTTGACCACATCGTGGGCCACGCCGGTCTGGATGGCGACTCGGCCGTCCTGGAGGTGGGTTGCGGAACGGCGAACCATCTGACCGCGATCAGTCAGGCCACCGGCGCGCGATGTGTCGGGCTCGACCCTTCGGAGCGGATGCTGCGGGTGGCCATGGCACAGCCGGCCGGGCTGGACCTGAGGATCGGCCATGCCGAGGAACTCGACTTCGCCGAGCAGACCTTCGACCTGGTCCTGTCCGTCGACGTGATCCACCACCTGACCGACCCCAGGGGCTACTTCGAGGCCGCCCACCGGGTACTCAGACCCGGCGGGTTCCTCGTCACCGCCACCGAGTCGGAGTGGCTCATCCGCAACCGCACGCCCATGGCGCACTACTTCCCCGGCACGATCGCGGCGGAGGCGACCCGGTACCACCCGATCGCCGCTCTGGCCGGTCAACTCGCCCTTGCCGGATTCGAGGATCTTGTCGATCAGGTCATCGCCAGCGAGTACCAACTCACCAGCGCGGCCAGCTTCGAGGACAGGGCGTTCTCCAGTCTGCATCTGATCTCGGACGAGGAGTTCGCCTCCGGTATCGCCGCGCTGCGCGTGGACCTGGCGAGGGGCCCGATCCCGGCCAGGCTGCGTACCTGCGCGCTGTGGGGACGCCGACCGATCTGACGCCATGCCCGCCGCCTCTTCGCGGATGGGCGGAGACCATACCCGGCGCCGGGTCCGGTGCACGGGTTGCACGGTTGCACGGGAAGGGTGGCTGGATGGTGGAGATCGAGGTCGTGGACGGCTCGGCGTTGGACCTCGACGAGGTGGCGGCGGTGTACCGGGCATCCGGGTTGGCCGAACGGCGTCCGCCCACCGACAGCGCACAGTTCGCCGACATGGTGCGTGGGGCGAACCTGGTGGTGGTGGCGCGGGTCGACGGGCGGTTGGTCGGGATCGCGCGCTCGGTGTCCGACCGGGCCTACGTGACCTACCTGTCCGACCTCGCGGTGGACGCCGACTTCCAACACCAGGGAATCGGGCGGGAGTTGGTCGAGGCGACCCGTCGGGCCGCACCCCGGGCCAAGATCGTGCTGCTGTCCGCGCCGGCGGCGGTGGGGTACTACCCCCACATCGGATTCACCCGGCACGACTCGGCCTGGGTTCTTGCTTCGCTCGACACCGACCCGGCCGCGCGACCGGCCGGCTAATGTCATCGCCGTGATCAACGAGCGACGTCACATCGGATCCGGATCGACCTTCGAGGACCAGATCGGCTACAGCCGGGCGGTGCTGGACGGAGACTGGGTGCACGTGTCCGGATGCACCGGCTACGACTATTCGACGATGAGCCTGGCCGAGGGCGTGGTGGCCCAGGCCGAACAGGCACTGCGCAACGTGGAGTCGGCGCTGGCCGAGGCCGGGGCGAGCATGGCCGACGTGGTGCGGGTGCACTACCTGCTGCCCGACCGGGCCGACTTCGAACCGTGCTGGCCGACGCTGCGCCGCTGGTTCGGCGCCAACCCGCCGGCGGCCACCATGATGGTGTGCGGCCTGCTCGATCCGGCCATGCGCATCGAGATCGAGGTCACCGCCCGAATCCACCGCACCCACTGACCACCGCGGGCGCATGCCCTCCCGGGGGCGGTACGCGGCGAGCATCGTCGCGTACCGCCCCGCCCGACGACCGTCCTACCGGGACAGCAACCGGGTCAGTGCGTCGGTGAGGGCCGCGGTGGGGTCGTCCACCGCGTCGACCGAGTGCCAGGCCAGCACGGCGTCGGGCCGTACCAGGACCGCACCGCCGGCGCCGATCCCGAATGCCGCCTGGAACGCGCCGCCGGGGTCGACAAGGTCACCGTCGGTGCCCACCCGGTAGGCCGCCAGCGACAGCCCCAGGGACTTCGCCGCGTCAGACGCCGCCGCGCACCAGGCCTGGCCGTCGGACCCGGCCAGCAGCACGAACCCGGTGCCGACCACGTCGTAGGTCGAGATCTGCTCGCCGCCCCGTTCCAACGGCAGGTGCGGTGCCCGGACACCGAGCGCGCCGGTGGGCGTGCGCGGGTTGTCCAGCGGTTCGTCCTCGGCGGTCAGTTCGGGCGCGTCCAACACCGCCGAGGAACGGTAGATGGAACCCAGCTCGATCGACGGGTCGTCCAGCGGAGCGGCCAGGTTGTCCTTGGGCAACGAGTCGTCCACCCGCAGCACGTAGCGGGTGTAGGCCTGTTCGACGATCAGATGGCTGGTCGGTCGACGTTCGGGGCTGTAGGAGTCGAGCAGCCCGGGGCCGGCCGTGCCGTTGAGGACGGCGGCGAGCTTCCAGGCCAGGTTGTGTGCGTCGGCGACCCCGGTGTTGCCGCCGAACCCGCCGGTCGGGGGCATCACGTGTGCCGCGTCGCCTACCAGGAAGACCCGTCCGTTCTGGAAGGTCTCGGCGGTGGCGGCCTGGGCGCTCCACCGCTGCACGTTGTCGATCTCGACCGGCAGGTCGGCTGGCGCGCCCAGCGCCATCCGTACGTAGTCGGCGTACCGGGACTGGTCGATGTCCCGTCCGACGTTGGTGTTCCAGACGCCGTTCTCGTTGATGGAGAAGATGGCGAGGAAGCCGGAGTCGGCGGTGATGGAGAACCGGAAGAACGCCAGCATGTCCGGGTGGTTGACGTACACCACGCTCAGGTTGCGGTCACCGATCATCGGCCGGACGTCGGCCTTGAAGTAGATGGTGACGCAGTCGGCGAAGCTGCCCCGGCCGAGCATCTGGATGCCCAGCTTCTCGCGGATGAGGCTGTGCGCACCGTCGGCGGCCACCAGGTAGTCCGAACGGACCGTCTGTTCCGGACCGCCGTCGCGGGGGCGGATCACCGAGACCACGCCGTCGTCGTCCTGGGCGAAGCTCACCAGTTCGGTGGCGTAGTGGTGTTCGGCGCCGAGTTCCTGGGCGCGGTCGCGCAGCAGTGGCTCCAGGCCGATCTGGGTGATGAACAGCCGCGAGGTCGGGCTGAGGTCCTCGACGCCGGTGTTGAACGAACGGTAGAAGTACTTCAGCTCCTTACCGGCCAGGCTCTCCACCGAGATGATCGCGCCGTTCTGCACGAACTCCCGCTCGGCGGCATCCTCCACCGCCTCCTGGAGGCCGACACCACGGAAGATCTCCATGGTGCGCTGGTGGAACGACGCGGCCCGGGGGTGGATCGCGGTGCCACGGTGCCGTTCGACGAGCATGTTGGAGACGCCGTGCGCGGAGAGCAGCAGCGAGGTGGACAGCCCGACCAGGCTGCCTCCCACGATCAGAACGGGGACGTTCCGGGGTTCTGGCTTTTCTGGCATTGACTGTTTCTCCTTCAGGGGCCCGTGACGGGGCAGGCGAAGCGAGCGTCCGGTGTGGACGCATTCGTTCTGTCACGGCGCCGGGTGAGAAGGCGCGGCCCGGAGGCCGCGCCCGCCGAGAGCTAGCTGTTGTCTGTGCTCTGGGTGCTGTGCGTGGCCGCGCTGCGGTACTCGGTGTAGGTGTAGGGGTTGTCCAGGACCTTGGTTTCGGGGATCTCCGGGTTCATGCCCTGCTGCCAGGCTTCCTCGCCCAGTTCGCCCCGCAGGAACTCGACCGTGGCCTCGACCTTCGCCCGGACCGCGGCCAGGTCGATGCCGACCAGTCGGTGGTCGTGCTTGACCACCCGACCGTTGATCACCACGGTGTGCACGTCGCCGCGCTGTGCCTGGAAGGCGACGTGCCCGTAGGGGTTGAGCACCGGGAACATCACCGGGGAGTTGTCGTTCTTGATCAGTACCACGTCGGCCTTCCGGCCGACCTGGAGGCTGCCGACCGTGTCGTCCAGGCCGAGCGCCCGGGCACCACCGCGGGTGGCCCACTGCACCACGTGCTCGGCCCGCAGGTGGCAGTTGGTGATCGTCTCACCGACGGCGTGTGCCTCCAGGTGCTCGCGGGCACGGTCGGCGCCCAGGGTGGAGCGCATGGCCGAGAACAGGTCGCCGCTCCACCACACGCTGGTGTCCATGGACAGTGAGACCGGGATGTCGTGGGAACGCAGGATCCAGCTCGGCGGGTAGCCCTGTCCGCAGCTCTGTTCGCTCTCGGTGGAGACCGACACCGACCCGCCGGTTGCCGCGATCCGCTGGTAGGAGTCGGCGTTGAGCGTGGCGGCGTGCACGTAGACCGTCTGCGGGGTCATGAACCCGTTGTCGTGCATCAGCCGGATGCCGTCGTCGTTGGTGGCGCCCCACACCCCGGCGTGGGTGGTCACCGCGACGCCCAGGTCCCGGGCCACCTCGAACGCGGCCTTCTCGGGGAAGGAGGGGTCACCGGTCACGTCGAAGGCCATCTGGAAGCCCAGCATGTCGCTGCCGGTGATCCGGCGGGACACGAAGTCGCGGAACTCCGGCGTGGTGGACCACTCCCACGGGCCGGCGTGGATGTTGCCGTAGGCCAGCACGAACCTGGCCGGGACCGCCTGAAGGGCGTCCACGGCGGCGTCGGCGTGCTCGGTGGTACGCAGCCCGTGTGACCAGTCGACGGTGGTGGTGACCCCGGCGTCGATCGCGTCCACGGCCGACAGCAGGTTGCCGGCGTAGATGTCCTCGGGGCGGAACGTCTTACCGTGTTGCAGGTAGTACCAGACGAAGTACTGGGTCAGGGTCCAGTCCGCGCCGTATCCGCGCATGGCGGTCTGCCACATGTGCCGATGGGTGTCGATCATGCCGGGCATGACGATGCCGCCGGCCGCGTCGATCTCGACGGTGCCCTCGGGCACCGCCAGAGCTGGGCCGACGGCCTCGATCCGCTCGCCGACCACCAGTACGTCGGCGTTGGTCAGCACGGTGCCCTGGTCGTCCATGGTCAGCACGGTTCCGCCCCGGAACACGACCGGCCTACCCGCGTCGAAGTCGTGCGCCGTTTCGCCCGGATCAGTCGTCGCGTTCATGTGACCCCTTCTCGTCTTCGGGACCAGTCAGCATTGGCGCCTTGTCGGACGGTCGTCCGCTAAGCGAGCGCTCATAGGTGTAGGGGTAACCATGGGACTCACACCGGTGCCTGTCAAGAGGTTCCCGAGAGCTGGCGGCCGATGAGCTCTGATCTCGTCCGCATCGCGGACAGGTGGTGCTCCACTGGCTACGCAGTGGCTACTGCTCCCGACGTACGACCGACGTACTGGCGGATCGGCACGCCACTGACCGGCGCCAGAGCGACGCCGAGGCGACGCCAGAGCGGCATTCCGGAGCCGGTACCACCAGAGGCACCGCCATACCGGCACAGGTCAGTCACAGGTCTGCACAACACCGGTGCGGTAACACCACAACATCGGCACACACCACCGCGCAACACACACACAACACCGCCGCGACCAAGACCGAGCCAAAGCACAACCAAGGTGCAACCGACATAATTCATGCACCCGTGCACCAGATCTCCGGACACCCGGGTCACCCAGCACACCGGCCACCTCGTGGCGAGGTGTGGCGACCACCGCATCGAGCCGGCACCGACCCGTCCTTGACAGGGGGGCCATCGGGTCCGAAACTCTGGGTCGGACGATAGTCCGGCATACGGACAAGGAGCGTGTACTGAGATGACCGTCGAGGCAGACCGACCACCCGGGCAGACCCCAGGGCACACCACCGGTCCCCTGGACGGGCTGCTGGTCGCCGACTTCTCCCGCATCCTGGCCGGCCCCTACTCCAGCATGCTGCTGGGCGACATGGGCGCGCAGGTGGTCAAGGTGGAAAGTCCCGGTGGAGACGACACCCGCACCTGGTTGCCGCCCACCCGTGGCGACATCGCCACCTACTACCTCGGCGTCAACCGCAACAAGCGGTCGATCGCGCTGAACCTCAAGGACGACACCGACCTGGGTCTCGCCCACGAGCTGGCCGCGCGGGCCGACATCATGCTGGAGAACTTCAAGCCCAACGGGCTGGCCAGGTTCGGGCTGGACTACGACACCGTGGCCCGGACCAACCCGGGGGTCATCTACGTGTCCATCACCGGGTTCGGCTCGGCCGGTGGGGCCGCCCTGCCCGGCTACGACCTGATCGTGCAGGCCATGTCCGGTCTGATGAGCCTGACCGGTGACCCGGACGGGCCGCCCTACCGGTCGGGCATCTCGGTGTTCGACGTGATGTCCGGGATGCAGGCCACCATCGGCGTGCTGGCCGCGCTGCACCACCGTGACAGCACCGGGGTCGGGCAGCACGTGGAGATCAACCTGCTGTCCACCGCGCTGTCCGGGCTGGTCAACCACGCCAGCGCCTATGTCGCCGGTGGGGTCGTCCCGTTCCGGATGGGCAACTCACACCCCAGCCTGTTCCCCTACGAACCACTGCCGTGCGCCGACGGTGACCTGATCATCACCGCGGGCAACGACGGGCAGTTCGCCAAGCTCTGCCAGGTGCTGGGCATCCCCGAACTGGTCGACGACCCGCGGTTCGCGCACAACCAGGACCGCACCGCCAACCGGGAGGAACTGCGCCCGCTGCTGGTGGAACGGCTGGCCACCGACACCAAGATGGCGTGGTTCCACACACTGCTGGCCGCCGGGGTGGCCTGCGGTCCGATCAACACCATCGACGAGGGAGTGGCCTTCGCCGCCGAACTGGGTCTGGACCCGGTGGTCCAGGTCGGCGAGGGTGACGCGGCGGTGCCCTCGGTGCGCAACCCGATCACCTTCTCGGCCACCCCGGCCCGCTACGAACTGCCCCCGCCCGCGCTGGACGAACACGGCGACGAGCTACGCGCCTGGCTGTCGGCCCCCCGGCCAACCCCCGGACCAGCCTCGGGCCCGGCCGGCGGCGGCCCGTC
>DATCWR010000478.1:0-14000 GCA_036566245.1 Mycobacteriales bacterium
TCACCGGCCGCACCCACCTGTACGAGGGGCTGGGGGTCGGGCCGGTGGTGCACCCGGTCCGGGTGGCCGCCGCGGCCGGTTGCCGAACCATCCTGCTCACCAACGCGGCCGGCGGACTGCGCGAGGGCATGCGGATCGGTCAACCGGTGCTGATCAGCGACCACCTGAACCTCACCGCACGGTCACCCCTGACCGGCGCCCGGTTCGTCGACCTCACCGACCTGTACGCCGCCCGGCTACGCGCACTGGCCACCGGAATCGACCCGACCCTCACCGAGGGCGTGTACGCCATGCTGCCCGGCCCGCAGTACGAGACACCCGCCGAGATCGCCATGCTGCGCGGACTGGGCGCCGACCTGGTCGGCATGTCCACCGTCATGGAGGCCATCGCCGCCAGGGCCGAGGGAGCCGAGGTGCTCGGCATCTCACTGGTCACCAACCTGGCCGCCGGCCTGGCACCCGGCCCACTTGACCACGCCGAGGTGCTGGCCGCCGGCCGGTCGGCCGCCAGCCACCTGGGCGACCTGCTCGTCCGGGTGGTGTCGGCACTGTGACCGTGGACGCCGGGCTGCGCGCCCAGGCCGAACAGTGGCTGGCCGAGGATCCCGACCCGCACACCCGCGCCGAGTTGCGGGAACTTCTCGACACCGGTGCGGTGGCCGAACTGACCGACCGCTTCGCCGGCCGACTCACGTTCGGCACCGCCGGCCTACGCGGCGCCCTGGGTGCGGGGCCGAACCGGATGAACCGTGCGGTGGTCCGCCAGGCCGCGGCCGGGCTGGCCGCATTCCTCCGGTCGACCGAACGGGCCCACCGCCCTGTGGTGATCGGCTACGACGCCCGACACGGCAGCACCGACTTCGCCCACGACTCCGCGGCGGTACTGGCCGGGGCCGGCCTCCAGCCGCTGCTGCTGCCCAGGCCACTGCCCACCCCGGTGTTGGCCTTCGCCGTCCGGCACCTGGACGCCGCGGCCGGAGTGATGGTCACCGCCAGCCACAACCCGCCCGCGGACAACGGCTACAAGGTGTACCTGGGCGGCCCGGACGGCGGCGCCCAGATCGTCCCGCCCAGCGACATCCGGATCGAGGCGGCCATCACCGCGGTCGGCCCACTGTCCGACCTGCCCCTGTCCGACACCTACACCGTGCTCGACGACAGCGTGGTCGAGGCCTACCTGACCGCGGTCACCGCACTGCCCCGCACCGCACACCGGCAGGTACGGATCGCCTACACGCCGATGCACGGGGTCGGCGGCGACCTCATGCTCACCGCACTACGCCGGGCCGGGTTCGACACCCCCGAGGTGGTCGCCGAACAGTTCGCCCCCGACCCGGACTTCCCCACCGTGGCGTTCCCCAACCCCGAGGAACCCGGCGCGATGGACCTGGCGCTGGCCCTGGCCGCGCGCACCGACGCGGACCTGGTGATCGCCAACGACCCGGACGCCGACCGGTGCGCGGTGGCCTGCGGTGGACGGGTGCTGCGCGGCGACGAGGTCGGCGTGCTGTTGGCCGACGCCATGCTGCGCGACGGGGTGCCCGGCACGTTCGCCACCACCGTGGTGTCCTCGTCCCTGCTGAAGGCGATGTGCCAGGCCCATGGCGCGCCCTACGCGGAAACCCTCACCGGGTTCAAGTGGATCGTCCGCGCGGCCGAAGACCTGGCCTTCGGCTACGAGGAGGCGCTGGGGTACGCGGTGGCCCCCAACCTGGTACGCGACAAGGACGGCATCTCCGCGGCACTGCTGGTCGCCGAGTTGGCCGCGACCCTGCGCGCCCAGGGACGCACCCTGCTCGACCGGCTCGACGAGTTGGCCCGCGAACACGGCGTGTACGCCACCGACCAGATGTCGGTCCGGGTCAACGACCTGACCCTGATCACCGAGGCCATGGCGCGGCTGCGCACCGACCCTCCCGGTGCGCTGCTGGACCGGCCGGTGACCTCGGTGCGGGACCGCCTACCCCAGGCCGACGTGCTGACCTTCCGGGCCGACGGGTGCCGGGTGGTGGTCCGCCCCAGCGGCACCGAACCGAAACTGAAGGCCTACCTGGAGGTGGTGGTGCCGGTCACCGGCCCGGACGTGGCCGCCGCCCGCTCCACCGCCGCCACCCGGCTCGCCACGCTACGCACCCAGATCTCGGCCGCCCTGGGCCTCTGACCGCGCGCAGACCGAACAGGCCCCACCGGACCGCCGGGGGCGATTCTTGGTGGTGATGACCAGGGCCAACATGGTTGCCTGAGCGGGCGTCGCGGTACGGCTGTGCCGCGCGGTTCTGGTCGGAATCCGGTGGTGGCGGGTTCGGAGGGGATGGGGCGTGGCCGAGGTGCCGCTGCGGCGAAACCGGGACTTCCTGCTGTTGCAGGCCGGTCAACTGCTGTCCGCCACCGGTTCCCAGTCGGCCCTGGTCGCCTATCCACTCCTCGTCCTGGCGGCGACCGGCTCCCCGGCGCTGGCCGGGCTGGTCGCCTTCGTCCGAACGCTGGCCACGGTCGGGTTCAGCGTGCTCGGTGGTGTCGCGGTCGACCGGGTCGACCGCAGGGTGCTGATGGTGGTCTCCGACGCGGTGCGGGCGGTCGCGATCGGTGCGCTTGCCGTGGGGGTCGTGCTGGACCGGATCGCGTTCTGGCAGATCCTGCTCGTCGCCTTTGTCGAGGGCACGTTCGGAACCCTGTTCACTCCGGCCTCGATCGCGGCGCTGCGCTCGGTGGTGCCGGCTGGCCAGCTTCCCGCCGCGGTGGCCACGCAGGAGGCGCGGACTGCCGCCGCGAGCCTGGCCGGACCGCCGCTGGGTGGTGCGCTGTTCGGGCTCGGCCGGGCGCTGCCGTTCCTCGCCGACATGGTGTCGTACGCGTTCTCGATGCTGTCGGTCATGCTGCTCCGGGCGCCGCTCCAGCCGACCGGCGCGGCTGGCCGGCGCAGGGTACGGGCGGATCTGGCCGAGGGGTGGCGCTTCCTGTGGGGCAACCCGTTCCTGCGCACCACCACGTTCCTGTTCGGACTCACCAACGTCCTCGGTCCCGGCGTGTTCCTGGCCGTCGTCGTCCTCGGTGACCGGCAGGGCCTGTCCAGCGGCACCATCGGCGCGCTGCTGGCCATGTTCAGCGCGAGCGCACTCGTCGGCTCGTTCGCCTCCGGGCTCGCCCGCCGCGCGTTGTCGGTGCGGACCGTTCTGCTGCTCGAACTGTGGGCCTGGCCCGCCCTGTCGGCGTTCCTCGTCTGGCCAGACGTGTACGTCCTGGTCGCGAGCATGCTCTGCGTGACGTTGGCCGTCCCGATCACCAACTCGGTCGTGCACGGCTACCGGCTTGCCATCACGCCGGACCGGCTGGTGGGGCGGGTCGACAGTGTCCGAACCGCCGTCTCGCTGGCGCTCGCACCCTTCGGGTCGCTCGCCGCAGGGCTACTGCTCAGCGCCGTGTCGGCGCGGGTGACTATGCTGTCCTTCGTGGCGGTGGCGCTGCTGCTCGCCGGCTGGGGGACGCTGAGCCCGGCCCTCCGGAACGCGCCCAACCTCAGCGAGATCGGCGCGCCCGGCGGTGTCCGCGTCGGGTCGCCGGCGGTGACGGCAACCCCACTTTCGAACCAGCCGACGAGCAACCCGACGACAGCACCGTAACCGCTACGGAAGGCCGGGACAGTTGTTCTTCGGGCGCCGGCAGAACCGGCACCGGCCGGTGCCGTCCGGCTCGTGCATCGCGGCGACCGCCAACACACCCCGGCCCCACACCTCCGGCCGGCATGCGGCCAGCAATCCGCCGAGATCCGGATCAGGACCGACCGGCCCGCCGGTCACTTGCCCACCGACCCGGGATCGTCATCAACCCACCGCCCGGTCAACACCACCCCGAGCACAGACTGCGGATCGCCCCCGTCCCGACCCGGCGGCGCATCAGCCGGCTCCGACTCCGGTTCCCGCCCATCCGACACAGACCCATCCGACTCGGCCCGGTCAGGTGCCGGCCGTTCAGGTTCCGGGCCGCCGGGCAACTCCACCACCCCGGCAACCTCGGCCACCACCCGGTAGTCATCCGACTCCAACCACCCGAAATGCACATGATCGAACACTCGATACCCCCTCCGTTAGGCTTTCGCTCGGGATTACCTTCGGCGAGGAGAATTGGAACCGGAAGGCGTTGCACTGTGAACCAACAGTTCAGGCCATGCCATGCACAGGCGCAGAGGCACCGATGAGTCAGACGAGATCATCATTCGGAACACGCCTCCGCAATCTTCGCGAGGCAGCCGGACTATCACAGACCGCATTCGGGCGAATCATTTGCTACCACCCCAGTCTAATCAGCAAGATCGAAACCGGTGTCGAGCATCCATCCCGGATGTTCGCGCAGCGCGCCGATGAGGCCTTGGACGCCGACGGAAGCCTGCTTGCGCTCGCTGGCCCCGTCCGGCTCACCCCGGATGATGACGAACGGCTGATCCTTGCCGCCCGAACCCCGTCCCGGGTCGACCCGGCCGTGGTGGAATCACTTGGCACGGTGCTGGCCGGTCAGCGGCTGGTTGACGACATCATGGGGTCGGGACCGCTGCTGCGCCCGGTGACCGCGCAACTCGCCACCGTGGAACGGCTGGTGACCGACGCCCGCGGCCCGGTCCGCCCGTTGATGCTGCGGTGCGCCCAGCAGTGGGCACAGTTCGCCGGCTGGCTACACCTCAGCGCGGGCAAGCCGGACGCCGCTCGGCACTGGTTCGCCACCGGCATGGAGTGGGCCACCGAGATAGCGGACAAGAACATGCTCGCCACCGTGCTCAGCTTCCGCGGGCACGCGGCGTGGTTGGCCGGTCAGGTCGGGCCCACGATCAGCCTGTCCGCAGCAGCCCGCCGCATGCCTGGAGTGTTCGCCGGCCAGTTGGCCTACGACGCGCAACAGGAAGCGCGCGGCCACGCCATGGCCGGCGACCGACAGACCGCCGAACGACTGTGCGAACAGGCAGCGGAACTGGCCGACAGCGAGCGCGCCGGACTGGAATACGCACCGCCCTGGCAGTACTACCGCTCGCCGTCCTTCTTCGCACTGGAACGCGGGCTGGTCTACCGATATCTCGGCCGGGACCATCCCTTGGACAACCAGCGGGCAATCGACCTGCTCCGGTCCGGCCTGGACGGCCTACCGGCAGCTATGCGCAGCTCCGAGTGGTGCGGCGAATACCTGTACCACCTCGCCCTCGCCCACCTTCAGGCGGGCGACCACACCGAAGCCGGAACTGTACTCACCGACATGGAAGCCATCAGCTCAGCCACCCGCGCTGCCCCGCTCGTCGCCAAAACCCGCACCCTCCGCCGCCACCTCCACAGTCTTCCCCAACCATGAGAACGAACCAGTCGAGGCGCTTCTGGTCCATGCGGGCAGGTGGTCACGGATCTGGCTGGCGCAGCCTTCCGCGTCACGGACGATCAGCCCGCTTCTTCTGTTGTGCCGGCGGTCAGACCGCACCGAACTGACGGTCGCCGGCATCACCCAGGCCGGGCACGATGTAGGCGTGCTCGTTGAGTCGCTCGTCCACGCTGGCGGTGACCACCCGCAGCGGCAGGCCGCTGTTCTCCAGCCGGGTCAGGCCCTCGGGCGCGGCCACCGCGCAGATCACCGTGATGTCGCGAGCACCCCGGTCGGCGAGCAGGCCACAGCAGTGCAGCAGTGACCCGCCGGTGGCCAACATCGGATCCAACACCAGCACCGCGCGGTCGGACAGGTCCGCCGGCAGCGACTCCAGGTACGCCCTGGGTTGGAACGTCACCTCATCGCGGGCCAACCCGACGAACCCCATCTGCGCCTCGGGCAGCAGGCCGAGCGCAGCCTCGGCCATGCCCAGCCCGGCCCGCAGCACCGGCACCAGCAACGGCGGATCGGGCAACCGGGTGGCAACCGTCGACCCGACCGGGGTGTCGATCGGTTCGGTGACGGTGGCGAGGTCCCGGGTCGCCTCGTAGACCAACATCACGGCCAGCTCACGCAACGCGGCCCGGAACGCCGCGCGGTCGGTCCGCTGGTCGCGCATGGTGCTCAGTCGGGCCCGAGCCAACGGATGATCGACCACAAGTGTGCGCACGAGTCCACACCGTACCGCCGGTACCGTCCGAACCAGACCGATACCAGCACACCGTCCAGACAGTGGTGGACGGCCGGCCGCACCACGGCGGCGAGGATCAGAGCAGACCGGAGGCGCGGCGCAGGTACTCGGCCGCCTCGGCGCCGATCCGGGTGACCAGATCCCTGGCGTCCTCCACCGCGTCCACCAACCCGGCGGCCTGACCGGCGTAGACGTACATGGTGTCGTAGTCGGCGCGTTGACGGGCCGCCGCCAGGTCACCGGACACGGTGTCCCGCTGCGCGGCCAGGGTGCCCTCCCGCCCGTGCCAACGGTCGGTGAACGCGTTGCGCAGCGCCCGCCCCGGGTAACGCGGCGGCCACCCCAACCCCTGGGTGATGTCGAAGACCCGGGTGTGCACGGTGTCCGTCTCCCTCGCCGCCACGATCCGCGCCTTGGCCGCGGCCGTACCCAACGCCTGCGCGCTGGCCGCGAACCGGGTGCCGATCCAGGCACCGGCCGCACCCATCGCCAACACCCCGGCCAACGCCCGCCCGGTGGCCACACCACCGGCGGCCAACACCGGGACACCGGCCCGCTCAGCAACTCCCAGCACCACGTCCAACAGCGGCAGGGTGCCCACCGAACCGGTGTGCCCGCCCGCGTCGGTGCCCTGCGCCACCACCGCGTCCACACCGCAGTCCACCGCCCGCGCCGCACCGTCCCGGTCGGACACCTGGGTGACCAGCAACGCCCCCGAGTCACGTACCCGCGCGGCATAGGGCTCCAGGTCGCCGAAGGACACGCTCACCAGGAACGGTTCCTCGGCCAGGGCCGTCTCCAGCAGGTCCGGACGGTCGGTCAACGCCCAGGCGGTCAGGCCCAGGCCGAACCGGCCGTGCGGACGGGCCAGCGCGCACTGCTCGGTGATCCACTCCGGGTCGGTCGAACTCCCCACCCCGATCATGCCCAACCCGCCGGCCGCGGTGATCGCACCGGCCAGTTCCCCACCGGCCACGTACGCCATCGGCGCGCCCACCACGGGTACCCGCAGGCCCCAACCCGTACTCAGTTCGGTGTTCATGTGCCGAGATTACGGCCTGTCCCCCGACACCGGACCCGGCTCTGCTCCCCCGACCTGCGGTGGTGGTCCGACGTCAACGAGGAAACGGAATCAGTCTGCCTGGCCGCGGTGGTCCACCCAGGCCAGCAGCACGATCGGCACGGCGAACGCCGCGTACACGCCGAGTTGTACCAGGGCGGCCACCGCCTCGGGAGCCGGTTGACCACCGACCAGCACCACCAGGCCGAGCAGCGCGGCCAGCAACAGCGGAATCGGGGTCCACGGCCCGTACTGGTCGGCGTACCCGGCCACCTCGTCCAGGCCACCATCGGTGGCCAGCCGCGACACCACCCGGCACAGGAAGAACAACACCGCCGCGGCGGCCATCGCCTCCACCAGGCCCAACAACTGCCCGAACGCGTCCGGCACCCAACCGCCAGAAACCAGCATCTGGTCCGCATGCCGGGTCCACCCGACCGACACCACCCCGGGCACGGAGGCACCCAGACCGACCAGTGCCGCGACCCGGCCGGCCACAGAGTCACGGCCGCAGCCCGCCAGCGCCGGAAGGGTCAGCGCGTGGGCGACCGCCGCATAACCCACCGCGTCGGGCAACAGATCGAAAAACCCGACCCGAACGTCCAACAGCGCCACCGCCAGACCGGCGACGACGAACAGGAACGGCCGGGCCGACGCACGATCGAACAGTCGCCGCACGTCGCCAGGGTCACGGTCCTCGCCCTGGTCACCGTCGGCCACGGCCGCCGAGCGTACCCGCCGGGCGGCCGTGGGCGGACAACCCGGCCGGAGCGCGTTCCGCCGCGTATTCTCGGCGCCATGGACACCACGGCGGTCCCGACCGCCACGGCGACGCCGCCGGAGAACCCTCCCCACCGGTACGCCGACGTCGCCCGGGACGACGCCACCCTGCGCCGGTTCCTGTCCGGGCTACCCGGGGTGGACCAGGTCGGCGCCGAGGCCCGCGCCGCCGCGTTGGCCACCCGTTCGATCAAGAAGGCGTCCAAACTGTGGGCGCTGCACGCGGCGATCAGGATGACCGACCTGACCACCCTGGAGGGCGCCGACACCCCGGGCAAGGTCCGGGCGATGTGCGCCAAGGCCCGCCACCCCGACCCGACCGACCCGCGGGTACCGCCGGTCGCCGCGGTGTGCGTGTACCCGGACCTGGTGGCCGAGGCGGTCGAACACACCCGCGGCTCGGCCGTGCGGGTGGCCAGCGTGGCCACCGCGTTCCCGTCCGGACGGTCGTCGCTGGCCACCCGACTGGCCGACGTGCGCGACGCGGTACGGGCCGGTGCCGACGAGATCGACATGGTCATCGACCGGGGCGCGTTCCTGTCCGGACAGTACCTGCGGGTCTTCGAGGAGATCGCCGCGGTGCGCCAGGAATGCGGGCAGGCGCACCTGAAGGTGATCCTGGAGACCGGCGAGTTGGCCACCCTGGACAACGTGCGACGGGCATCCTGGCTGGCCCTGCTCGCCGGCGGCGACTTCATCAAGACCTCCACCGGCAAGGTGTCCCCGGCGGCCACCCCACCGGTCGCCCTGGTCATGTTGGAGGCGGTGCGTGACTTCGCCCTGGCCACCGACCAGCGGCGCGGGGTGAAACTGGCCGGCGGCATCCGCGCGGCCAAGCAGGCGGTGCGCTACCTGGTGATGGTGCGCGAGGTGGCCGGGCCGGAGTGGCTGGACCCGGCCCTGTTCCGGTTCGGTGCGTCCAGCCTGCTCAACGACCTGCTGATGCAGCGGGCCAAGGAACTGTCCGGCGCCTACGCCGGCCCTGACTACTTCACCGTGGACTGAATCCCGACGAGACCCGACGGCCCCGGTCCCGGCCGTCGGAACGGGCGGCAGTGCGGGTCCGGCACGACTGGCGTGGGGAGTTCGGGCAGGTGGAAGCGACCATCATTCTGTGTGACTCGGCCGAGGCGGTGGGCGGCAAGCTCTACATCCTGGGCGGCGGCTGGTCGGTCACCGGGCCCGACCCGTCCCCCTCGGCGCTGGCCATCAAGATCGACGTGCCGTGGACCGACGCGAACCGGCCCATCCCGGTGGAGGTGAGCCTGCTCACCGCCGACGGCGGCCCCGTGTTGGCCCCGGACCGGCAGGGCAACCCGAAACCGGTCGCGGTCCGGCTCGACATCGAGGTGGGTCGCCCACCCGGGCTGCCACACGGCACACCACTGGACGCCACCGTGGCCTTCGGAGTGCCGGCACTGCCGCTGGCCCAGGGCCAGCGCTACGTGTGGCGGCTGGCCATCGACGGCGAGTCCAAACCGCACTGGCAGGTCGGTTTCTGGGGCCGCGACCGCCGACCCAACGGCTGACGGTCCGCCCCGAGTGGGTGGGACGGGCGGTAAACGCACGGCGAGGGTGAACCGGCGCCGTGTCGCCTTCTGTGGGGGGCTTCGCTCCACCCACACACCCCCCTCAAGGCCCGGGGGTCACCAGATCAGTCTGGGACACCCTCGAATCACTCATCCTCGGGTCGTGCCATATGCCCGTGCCCTGTTCGGTGTGATTCTGGAAATCGGGGCTTCGCCCCGGCGAGGGTCCGTAATCAGCCGTCTAGGCTGGTGCGGATCGGTTGGCCGGGGCACCCTGGGTCTGAGGTCGCGCCCGGGTCCGGTGCGCGGCAGGCGAACAGACGGGACAGCGATGGTGCGGACAGCACGACGGGAACGGAGACGGCGGTGACCGGCTGGGAGTACGCGCCGGCGCCCGAGTCGCGGGACACCGCGCGGCTGCGGTCCAGTTACGGCATGTTCGTGGACGGGCAGTTCCGCGACCCGGAATCCGACCAGAACATGAAGACGGTCAACCCGGCCACCGAGGAGGTCCTGGCCGAGGTCGGCGTAGCCGGTCCCGCCGACGTGGACCGGGCGGTGGCCGCAGCCCGTCGGGCCTACGAACAGGTGTGGGGGCCCATGCCCGGCCGGGAACGCGCCAAGTACCTGTTCCGGATCGCCCGACTCATCCAGGAACGATCCCGGGAACTTGCCGTGCTGGAAACCCTGGACAACGGCAAGCCGATCAAAGAGTCCCGGGACGTGGACGTACCCCTGGCCGCCGCGCACTTCTTCTACCACGCCGGCTGGGCCGACAAACTGTCCTACGCCGGCTTCGGACCCGACCCCAGGCCGCTGGGCGTGGCCGGCCAGGTCATCCCGTGGAACTTCCCGCTGATGATGGCCGCGTGGAAACTGGCACCCGCGTTGGCCGCCGGCAACACCTGCGTACTGAAACCAGCCGAGACCACCCCGCTGACCGCGCTGGTCCTCGCCGAGATCTGCCAGCAGGCCGACCTGCCACCCGGCGTGGTCAACGTGCTGCCCGGTGCCGGGGACACCGGCCAGGCCCTGGTCGGCCACCACGACGTGGACAAGGTGGCGTTCACCGGTTCCACCGAGGTGGGTCGCCAGATCGCCCGCACCCTGGCCGGCACCAACCGCCGGCTCACCCTGGAACTGGGCGGCAAGGCCGCCAACATCGTGTTCGACGACGCCCCACTCGACCAGGCCGTCGAGGGCATCGTGAACGGGATCTTCTTCAACCAGGGACACGTGTGCTGCGCCGGATCCCGGCTGCTGGTGCAGGAGTCGGTGTACCCGGAGGTACTCGACCGGCTGCGCCGGCGGCTGGGCACCCTGCGCCTGGGCGACCCGATGGACAAGAACACCGACATCGGCGCGATCAACTCCGCCGAACAACTCGCCCGGATCACCGAACTGACCGCGGCCGGCGAGGCCGAGGGAGCCCGACGCTGGTCCCCGCCGTGCACCCTGCCCGACCGGGGGTTCTGGTTCCCGCCGACCGTGTTCACCGACGTGGCCCAGTCACACCGGATCGCCCGCGAGGAGATCTTCGGGCCGGTGCTGTCCGTGCTGACCTTCCGCACCCCGGCCGAGGCGGTGGACAAGGCCAACAACACCCCCTACGGGCTGTCCGCCGGGGTGTGGACCGAGAAGGGCTCCCGGATCCTGTGGGCCACCCAACGGCTGCGCGCCGGAGTGGTGTGGGCCAACACATTCAACCGGTTCGACCCGACCTCGCCGTTCGGCGGATACCAGGAGTCCGGGTTTGGTCGCGAGGGCGGCCGGCACGGGTTGGAGGCCTACCTTGCCGTCTGAACAACCCCGCCGGGCCGGTAAGGCAGCCCACGCCACCAAACCCGGCCGTACCAGTGGCAGAGACACCGGCCCGACCACCGAACCACCCGTGCGGGTCGCCGTGCGCAAGACCTACAAGCTGTACGTGGGCGGCGCGTTCCCCCGGTCCGAGTCCGGCCGCTCCTACCCGGTGACCACACCGGACGGTGCGTTCCTGGCCAACGCCGCCCGGGCGTCCCGCAAGGACGCCCGGGACGCGGTGGTGGCCGCCCGCAAGGCGTTCGCCGGCTGGTCGGGTGCCACCGCCTACAACCGCGGCCAGGTGCTCTACCGGGTGGCCGAGATGCTGGAGGGCCGCCGCGCCCAGTTCGTCGAGGAGGTACGCGCCGGGGAGGGCTGCTCGCCGGCGCGCGCCGAGACACTGGTCAGCGAGGCGGTCGACCGGTGGGTCTGGTACGCCGGCTGGTCGGACAAGATCACCCAGGTGGTGGGTTCCACCAACCCGGTGGCCGGGCCGTACTTCGACTTCTCCATTCCCGAACCGACCGGGGTGGTCGCGGTACTCGCGCCGCAGGAGTCCTCCCTGCTCGGACTGGTCAGCGTGCTGGCACCGGTGGTGGTGACCGGCAACACCGCGGTGGTGGTGACCTCCCAGGCCCGGCCGCTGCCCGCGATCACCCTGGGTGAGGTACTGGCCACCTCGGACCTGCCCGGCGGGGTGATCAACATCCTGACCGGCAGCGCCGCGGAGATCGGACCATGGCTGGCCGCCCACCTGGACGTCAACGCCCTCGACCTGACCGGCACCGGTGCCGACCCCGACCTGGCCGCCGAACTGGAACGGGCCGCCGCGCAGAACATCAAACGGGTACTGCGGGCTCCCGGCATCGAACCGGACTGGAGCGCCGAGCCCGGACTGTCCCGGATGACCACGTTCCTGGAGACCAAGACGGTGTGGCACCCGGTCGGAATTTGAACCCGTCCGCGCACCCACTACCCTTGCCGGCCGATGTCACTGCTCCGTTTCCGATGTTCCACCCGGTTCCCCCATCTGATTCCCCGAGGTGATCGATGACGAGCCCCGGCGAGGCCAACGTCGTACCCATCGCGCTGGTGCTGGACGGCCGCACCGGATACACCATCTGGGCCGCGCCCTGGGTGGAGGACGGCGAGGAGTGGCAGGCGTTCCTGGGCGCGGGCAGCCGGGTCTTCGTGTTCGAGGACCTCGACGACCTGGCCACGTTCCTGGGCAGCGGCTCGGAGAACGACCTGTCCGACCACCCGTCGTGGACCATGCTGACCACGCTTCCGGCCGAACAACTCGCCCCCGAGCAGGACTACCACTTCGACCTGGACGAGGTGCCGGGGCTGACCCACACCGACCCGGACGACGAGGTGGTGATGCGGGTCGGTGACACCGTGGACATGGTGCAACGGATCGCCGAGTGCTGCGACGACGGCCCGCTGCTGAACCTGTTGGAGTCCCCGGCGTTCGCCGCGCTGCTGGACGAGGAGTCAGCTCTGGAGGCCGGGTCGGACTCCGAGGACGCCACGGACGGCGAGGACGCCGAGATCACCGAGGGCGGGTCGGGCACCGCAGCCGCCGCGGACACCGCAGCCGACCACGGGGACACCGACGGGCTGGAGGAGGACGCCGACGACCCGTGGGCGGAGATCGGCGAGGCGGTACGCACCGCCTGGCCGCTGGTGACCAAGCGGGTCAACGCCTGCCTGCACTGGTTCGCCCCGGGCGAACAGCCAGAACGGGTCGTCCCCGACCGGACCGACGAGTCGCCGGCCGGTGACAACGCCGAGTTGACCGAACCGGACACCACCGGAACCACCGGAACCACCGGGGCCGACGACGAACCGGACGAGAAGACCGCCCGGTTCTGGGCCGAGGTGGGGATCGCCCCGACGCTGCTGATCACCTCGGCGGGGGTGGGCTACACGCTGCGCTGCTACCTCGACGACGAGGCCCGGTTCCTGGGCGTCGACCAACACATCGAGATGTTCCGTTCGGCTGCCGGACTGGAGGAGTTCGCCCGGGCCGACAACGAACACGACCTGGCCGAACTGGACACCTGGCCACAGGTCCGCGGCGCCGAGTCGCTTTCGGTGACCCCGGCCGCAGAGGACTGCTACGACCTGGGCGCGGCCGAGGCCCAACTGCACGCCGGCCCGGCCGGGGCCGACCCGGTCGTGCTGCGCCGGGCCAGCGAGTTCCTGCTCGACGCGGCCGAGTACTGCGACCTGGTCGGGGTGACCGAGGCGCTGGCCGACGACGCCCCGCTGGGACAGGCCATCGGTGCGGTGCTGCGTTCGGCCACCGGGAGCATGTTCTCCCAGACCTGGAACGGCGCCGAGGCCGCCGCGCTGTGGCGGGAGGCGGTCACCGAGGTGGAGTCGGCGCTGCGCTGGAACGACTGACCTGTCTGGCCGGTACGGCGACCCAGTCGGGGCTCCGTTCACCCGGCTGGTAGGTGGAATCCAGCCGCCTGGCCAGTACCGCCGGCAGACCCTGTTCGTGGGCCGCCCGCAACACCTCCGCCCCGCCACCGGCCCACCACGGCGTGGTCTGCCAGGCCGGCCCGGACAGCCCGAGCCGGTCGAGCGCCTCCCGACGCCGCCGGTAGGGCTGGTCCCACAGCGGGTGGCCGTCGGCGTGCAACAGGTCGAAACACAGAAACGTCACCGGCGCGTCCCGGACCAGCGCGCCGCCCGGCCCGGCACCCGACCCACCGCGCCGCCGCAGCCGGGA
>DATCWR010000502.1:0-2147 GCA_036566245.1 Mycobacteriales bacterium
TGGGTGGGGCGTTCGGGCTGGGCTGGACGCCCGGTGCGGCCGGCGTGTCGACGGTCCGGTCCGCGATCCCCGCCGGGTGCGCCGGGTCGGCGCGTCGCCTCGACATCGCGGCGCGCTCGTGGTTCCTGTGGCAGGGGATGAACGGCCATCGGGCCGAACCTACCCGCGGTACACACCCAAAAAACAGCGTCCAATCAGGGCCGATCACGGTGAATTACGGCCTCAGACACTGAATGGGTGGCTCGCTGGCTGACCCGTCCGGGTGGTTGGGACGGTCGGCGGGCTGGGCCCGGACCGGTGCGGTGAGATGGGGTATGGGCAGCTTCGAGGACCTGTGGCGATCACAGGCAGACATCGGCAGGTCGGACGCGGGCGGGTACCGGCGGTTCGCCTGGACTCCGGCCGACCTGGAGTGTCGGGCCTGGTTCACCGACCAGGCCGGCTCACGTGGGTTGGCCGTCGAACCTGACCGCAACGGCAACCTGTGGGCGTGGTGGGGTGATCCCCGGGCCGGGGACGCGGTCGTGACCGGCAGTCACCTGGACTCGGTGCCCGACGGCGGTGGATACGACGGGCCGTTGGGCGTGGTGTCGGCGTTCGCCGCGGTTGACGAGCTCCGGTCCCGTGGAACGGTGCCGCGTCGGCCGGTGGCGGTGGTGTGTTTCTCCGACGAGGAGGGCGCCCGGTTCGGGGTGTCCTGTGTGGGTTCACGGCTGGCCACCGGTGTACTGGACCCGGACCAGGCCCGTGCCCTACGGGACCTGGACGGGACCAGCCTGGCCGGCGCGATGGCCGCTGCCGGGGTCGATCCGGACCGTCTGGGGCCCGACCCGCGGTTGCTGGACCGGGTCGGGTGCTTCGTGGAACTGCACGTCGAACAGGGCCGTGGTCTGGTCAACCTGGGTGCCCCGGTGGGGCTGGCCGGCCGGATCTGGCCGCACGGGCGGTGGCGGTTCGAGTTCACCGGCCGGGCCGACCATGCTGGCACCACCCGGCTCGCCGACCGCCAGGACGCCATGCTGCCCGCCGCGGCCATGGTGCTGGCCTCCCGGGCGTTGGCCGCCGAACTGGGTGCACACGCCACCGTGGGGCGACTGGTGGTCGAGCCGAACGGCACCAACGCCATCGCGTCGCGGGTGCGGGCCTGGCTCGACGCCCGGGCTCCCGAGGAGTCGACCGTGCGCCGACTGGTCGAGCGGGTGGGTACCGAGGCCGGCTGGGCCGGCTCCGAACACGGTGTGGCGGTGCGGACCACCGAGGAGTCGTGGACTCCGGTGGTGGAGTTCGCGCCGGACACCGGCCCGTTCACCGGTCTGGCCGAGGTGCTGGGCGACCCGCCGATACTGCCGACCGGGGCCGGGCACGACGCCGGCATCCTGGCCGGGGTACTGCCGGCGGCCATGCTGTTCGTGCGCAACCCCACCGGGGTGTCGCACTCGCCGGCCGAACACGCCGAACCGGCCGACTGCCTGGCCGGGGTGCGGGCGCTGGCCGACACCCTGGAGTATCTGGCATGCCGTTGACCGCGTACCACTGCGAACTGGCCTGGCTGGGGGCGCGACAGGTCGAACGGGACGTGCTGGTCGAGATCGACGGCGAAAGGATCACCGCGGTCACACCGGGCGTGCCGCCGCCCCCGGGCGCGGTGCGGCTGGCTGGGGTGACCGTCCCCGGCCTGGCCAACACCCACTCGCACTGCTTCCACCGGGCGTTGCGGTCGCGGGTACAGCGTGGCGGGGGCACGTTCTGGACCTGGCGGGAACAGATGTACACGGTCGCCGACCGGCTCACCCCGGACACCTACCACGCGCTGGCCCGCGCGACCTACGCCGAGATGGCACTGGCCGGCATCACCTGTGTGGGCGAGTTCCACTACCTGCACCACGCCCCGGGCGGCACCCCGTACGCCGAACCGAACGTGATGGCCGAGGCGCTGGTCGCGGCCGCCGCCGACGCCGGTGTCCGGATCACCCTGCTGGACACCTGTTACCTGACCGGCGGCATCGGCCGTGAGCTGACCGGTCCGCAACTGCGGTTCGGCGACCGGGACGTGGGGGCGTGGGCCGAGCGGGCCTCGGCGCTGGCGGCGGAGCCAGGCGCACCAGGGTTCCGGGTCGGCGCGGCGGTGCACTCGGTACGGGCGGTGC
>DATCWR010000503.1:0-13109 GCA_036566245.1 Mycobacteriales bacterium
CGCCTCACCGGGCTCCGCCGCCTCAGTCATCTCCGCCGACATGGCCGCGCCCACCACGGTCGGTCTGGTCGCCCGGGACGGGGCCCAGGCCGGCGAGGATCCGGGCGCGGACCAGCACCGCGTCGAACATCGGGACGGTCAGCCGGCCGGTGAAGGTGTTCTGCTGGCTGGGGTGGTAGCAGCCGAGCACGTGCAACGAGCCCCCGTCGGGCCAGCCCTCCACGATTGTCTCGGCGCCATGACCGAAGGCGGGTCGGCGGCCTGACAGCCGTGCGCCCGCCGCGGTCAACGCCGGCCACAGCGCCTGCCACCCGAACCCGCCGAGCACCACGATCACCCGCAGGGTGGGCGCGAGCAGGGTGAGCTCCCGCACCAGCCAGGGTCGGCAGGTGTCCCGTTCCAGTGGTGTCGGCCGGTTCGCCGGAGGCGCGCAGCGCACACTGGCGGTGACCCGGATGTGGCGCAGTTCCAGTCCGTCGCCGGCGTGCCGGCCGGTGGGCTGGTTGGCCAGGCCGGTCCGGTGCAGCGCGGCGAACAGCCAGTCGCCACTCCGGTCGCCGGTGAACATCCGGCCGGTGCGGTTGGCCCCGTGCGCGGCCGGGGCCAGGCCGACCACCCCGATCGGGGCGTTACCCGGCCCGAATCCGGGCGCCGGGCGCCCCCAGTACCGCTGGTCGGCGAAGGCTGCCCGCCGGGTGAGGGCGACCTCCTCCCGCCAGGCCACCAGTCGTGGACAGGCCCGGCACACCGACACCCTGGCGTCGAGCGCGGCCATGTCCTCGGCGGTGTCGGCCAGTACCGCCACCTCGGCGCGGTCCCGGGCGACCGGGGTGGTCGGGTCGGCCGGGTCGCCGGGCCACCCGGTGCCCGGTTCGACGAAACGCTGCCGGGACTGCTCGCTCTGGTCGGTGGCCTCGGTATCCACCAGGTCCCCCACCGCCGGCACCTCGATTCGTGAACGGGACGACCAGGCCAGCCAACCACACTCCATCAGGCGTGGTCGGCGGCAACCGGGAAAAATGCCACCGTGGAGGTTCACGACGGTAGACCTGGCGGGGGAACGGCGGGTCTGGACCGAGTTGGGGAGGTGCAGGATGGGTGGAAAGCTCATCTACCGCGCGATCGGGATGGCCTTCGCGATGCCGGTGTCCTACGCGGTGCGGCGTGCGCTCCGGGCCACCTGGCGGCAGACACGCGGTGCCGAACCGCCAGCGCGACCCGGCGCTCCGGGGACGAACTGGCGGGAGGCGGTGATCTGGGCGGCGGCGTCCGGCGCCGGTATCGCCGTCGGGGAGATCATCGCGAACCGCGGGGCGACCCGGGCATACCAGACCCTGACCGGTCATAACCCGCCAGAACCAAAGAAGTAAGGACCGAACCGCCACGACGCAACCGGGAACGTGGGGCGCGTGCCTGTGGTGGACGTCAGGAACAGCGACCGGGTGCCTGGCAGGTCAGGCCAGACTCCAGGCGATGCCGTCCAGAATGTCGTGTTCGCTGACGATGATCTGGTCGGCGCCGATCTCCTCGACGATCACCCGCAACACCAACGCGCCGGCGCCGATCACGTCCACCCGGCCAGGGTGCAGAACCGGCAGGGCGGCGCGCTCGGCGTGGGTCATGGCCAACAGTCGGTCGCTGACCGCGCGGATCGCGGCGGCGTCGATTCGACTGTGGTGGATGCGCGCGGCGTCATAGCGCGGCAGGTCCAACACGAGGGCGGCGACGGTGGTCACCGACCCGGCCAGGCCCACCACGCTGCGCGCCTTCTCCACCGACACGGTGCGCCGGGCCACGTCCAGGGCGGCGCGCACATCCGCCTCGGCGGCGGCCACCTGGTCGGGCGTCGGTGGGTTGGCGTCGGGTCCACGGAAGTGTCGTTCGGTCAGCCGGACGCAGCCCACGTCCATGCTGTGGGCGCTCTCCACTGTTCCGCCGGGACTGTCCGGGTGCCCGTCGCCGAGGACCACCTCGGTGGAACCGCCGCCGATGTCCACCACCAGGTAGGGCGGCTCGGCCCCGACCAGGCCGCGTACCGCCCCGGCGAAGGACAACGCGGCCTCCTCACCCCCGGTGATCACCTCCGGTTCCACCCCGATGGTGGAGCGCACCATGTCCCGGAAGTCGTCCCGGTTGGCGGCGTCGCGGGTCGCACTGGTGGCGACCACCCGCACCCGGCGGGCGCCGAGTTGGCGTAGTTCCACGGTGTAGGCGGCCAGTGTCTGGCGGGTCCGTTCGATGGCCTCCTGGGCCAGTCGGCCGGTGCGGTCCACACCCTGGCCCAGCCGGGTGATCTCCATCCGTCGCACCACGTCGGTGAGGGTGCCACCGCCGGCACCGTCAGGGTCGACGTCGGCGACCAGCAGGCGGGCGGAGTTCGTACCACAGTCCACGGCGGCGACTCGGGTCACTGGGCGGCTCCTTTGTCAGTCAGCTTCGTCAGTCAGCTTTGTCAGTGAGCGTCAGGGATGTACTTGGCACTGTGCCACGGACGGTGACCGCCCATACACGCACATGAGCGAACAACCCCGATCGGGGAGGTGTTTCGGGGCATGGAAACACGACCCACGCACAGCCGGGCGGGCTCACCCGTCGGGGTCAACCACATTCTTCCGTGCGGGTAACCCACGCGCGACCACCACACGCCCTGAGGCGGACAGTGCTCCGCGTCACGCTCCGACGACGGTGACGCAGGGCCCTGCCGCCCACCAGTCCGGCAACAGGGCCAACGCCTGGTCTCCCACCGGATTGACCCCCGGACCGACCGCGAGGCTGTGCGCCACCAGTGCGTGCAGGCACTTGACCCGCTCCGGCATACCACCGGCGCTGATGTGGGCGACCTCGGGTACCTGGCCAAGTCGGGCCCGGTCCCGTAGGTACTCCTGGTGCGCCCGCAGGTATCCGGCGGCCAGGTCCGGGTCGACTCGTAACCGGTCGGTCATCTCCCGCATCAACCCGGACACCTCCACTGTGGACACCGCCGAGGCGGCCCGTGGGCAGGTGAGGTAGTACAGGGTTGGAAACGGTGCACCGTCGGCCAACCGGGGCGCGGTGCGCACCACGTCGGGCAACCCACACGGGCAGCGGTGCGCCACCGAATGGATGGCCCGTGGCACCCGACCCAACTGGGCGGCGACCGCGGCCAGGTCGGTCGCGGTCACCGCACCGGCCGGGTCGGCGTCACCAGACCCACCGCCGGTGACGTGGCCCTCAGTTCCCATCGGCAACCTGCACGGTGTCCCAGAGTTGGGCATACCAGGGCTTGTGGGAGTCCAGGGCGTGGGTCGACGACGGCGGACGGGGCGGCGCGTCCGTGGGCTGCGGGGTCACCACCACCAGAGCGGTCTCACCGGGCATCACGTAGTGCAGACGTTGGCGGGCCAGTGCCCGCACGTACGCCGGGTCGGACAGTTGCCGCTGCCGCTCTTCCAGTGCGTCGACCCGGGACTGGACCTGGGCCCGCTGCTGTTCGAGTTGGGTGAGGGTGCCGCGCTGGGCGAGGTACTGCTTGACCGGGTAGGCCAGGCTCAGCACCAACGCGCACACCACCAGACCCAGCACCGCGGCTCGACCGGTCAACCCGCCGTGCGGCCGGTTGGTGGGGGTCTGTCGCGGTGACCTGCCGCGACGCCGGGGTGCCGGTCGACGTGGGGCGTCGCCGCCGGGCCGGATCAGGGCTCGACCTGCGGACGGAACCGGGGGAACGCGCCGGCGCCGGCGTAGCGGGCCGCGTCGTCGAGTTCCTCCTCGATCCGCAGCAGTTGGTTGTACTTGGCCACCCGTTCGGACCGGGCCGGCGCGCCGGCCTTGATCTGGCCGCATCCGGTGGCCACCACCAGGTCGGCGATGGTGGTGTCCTCGGTCTCACCGGAACGGTGACTCATCATGCAGCCGAACCCGGCACGGTGCGCCAGGTCGATCGCGTCGAGCGTCTCGGACAGGGTGCCGATCTGGTTCACCTTGACCAGCAGCCCGTTGGCCGCCTCCAGGTCGATGCCCCGGCGGAGCCGCTCGGGGTTGGTCACGAACAGGTCGTCCCCCACGATCTGGACCCGCTCACCCAACGCCGCGGTGAGCCGGACCCACCCGTCCCAGTCCTCCTCGGACAGCGGGTCCTCCAGCGAGACCAGCGGGTACTCGGCGACCAGCGACTCGTAGTAGGCGGTCATGTCGTCGGCGGTGCGGGCGGCACCCTCGAACCGGTACACGCCGTCGTCGAACAGTTCGGTCGCGGCGACGTCCAGGGCCAGTGCCACGTCACGACCCGGCTCCAGACCGATGCTGCCGATCGCCTCGATGATCAGGTCCAGTGCCTCCCGGTTGGCTCCCAGGTCGGGGGCGAAACCACCCTCGTCGCCGAGACCGGTGGCCAGACCCCGGGACCGCAGCACCGACCTGAGCGCGTGGTAGACCTCCGCGCCCCAGCGCAGGCCCTCGGCGAACGTGGCGGCGCCGATCGGGGCGATCATGAACTCCTGGACGTCCACATTGGAGTCCGCGTGCGCGCCACCGTTGAGAATGTTCATCATCGGTACCGGCAGCAGGTGCGCGTTCGGCCCGCCCAGGTAGCGGAACAGCGGCAGTTCGGCCGAGGCCGCCGCGGCCCTGGCCACCGCCAGCGACACGCCGAGCACGGCGTTGGCGCCGAGTCGGGACTTGTCCGGGGTGCCGTCCAGGTCGATCAGCCGCTGGTCGACCAGCCGCTGCTCACTCGCCTCGTAGCCGACCACCTCCGGGTTGATCTCGTCCAGCACGGCCGTGACCGCCCGACGGGTTCCCTTCCCGCCGTACCGCTCGCCACCGTCACGCAGTTCGACCGCCTCGAACTGGCCGGTCGACGCTCCGCTCGGCACCGCGGCCCGTCCCAGCGTGCCGTCGTCGAGCGCCACCTCGACCTCGACGGTGGGGTTGCCACGCGAGTCGAGGATCTCGCGCGCTCCGACGGCCTCGATGGTCGCCACGTGTCAGACTCCTTCACACGGGTTCGGTCACCGCCCGGATGCGATGACGCGCACTGCCGGCGCCCGAGACACCCCGGGTGCGGGGAACGGGCGGTCTGCCCGGCACCCGGACACCCGAAGCCGCACGGGACATCCCCCGCCACCCACCGACCGGGAGTGCGGGCACGGCTGGCTGTTGCAGGGTAGCCGGCCGGCCCGCCCGGGCCAGACCGCCCCGCCGCGCCGTGCCAGGTCCCGGCGACCGTACGAACCGATTCATCCGGCCCCACCACGCCTCCCGTGGAGATGCCACCACCGACACCGAACCCCGCGTTGGGGGCCCGGTCCCGACCATATAGTCGGCGCATGGGTGGACTGTGGCAGCGGCGGGCGGTTCGGCAGATGGTGTACGGACTGACCCCACTGTTGGTGATCGGCGTGGCCATGGCGGTCACGTTGGCCGTCTGGTTCGGGCAGACCACCGCCGCCACGCGCCTGGCGACCGCGAGCACCCAGGCGACCGTGGTGGCATCCGGACTCGGTGCGGACCGGCACGAGATCGACCTGCGCTGGACCGACCACCGGGCGGTGTCACACACCAGCCGGCTGCACTTCCCACGGTCCGGCGAGGTGGCCACCGGCACGACGGTGAGGCTGCACTACGACCCGGCCGACAGTTCCCGGGTGTTCGTCGCCGGGGACGAGACCTCGACGCGGTTGACCGACCTGCTCAACGGCATCGCGGTGGTCCTGGTGCTGATGGTGGCCGCGACGGTCACCACCGTGGTGCGGATCCTGCGCCGGAGGTCGGCCGAGCGGCGGCCCACCGCGAACCGGCGACTGGCTGTGTCGCACTCCCGGCGTGGCCTGACCACCCGCACCTGGTTGACCGAGCAGGAGGACGGGCACACCTGGTGGCTGCCGGTGTACTGGGACCCCGCCCTGGACGCTGTTGACCCGAAGCGGTCCTATCCGGTGCACGGCGCGCCCGAACACCGGTCGCTGCGGGTGGTCGAGATCGACGGAACACCGATCTGGCCGGCCGGCCGCCGGCGGCTCCGCGCCCCCCGTGGCGAGGTTGTGGACGCGGCAGCACCACAGACCGGTGAACCGCGGCACATCTCGTTGCGCCGGCATGTGCGCGGTGACCTGGGGCTGGTGTTCACCGCGCCACTGCTCAGCCTGCTGTGGGCGTACATGGACGGTTCGGGTGCGAGCGGGTTCTGGTTCGGCACCGCGGTACTGGCCGGCGTGCTGTTCTGGATCCCCAGTGTGTACGCCTCGGACCCGACCTGACCCTCCGGTGACCTGACCCTGCGGTCTGATCCAGACACCCTGATCGGACGCGACACGCACGGCACGGGACGCCGATGCCCACGGTGTCCCACAGCGGCCGACCTATAGTCCACAGTGGAACGAGCCAACATCCCGGCGGGGCGGGATCCTCGGCCGCGCTGACACCGCCCACGCCGAACCCGAGCGGCGGCCACCGGACTGGAGAGGCCCGTCATGAGAGTTCGAAGGTTCCTGACCGTACTGTCCGTGTTGGTCGGTCTGCTCGGCGTGTCGATGGCTCCCACCGTGGCCCTGGCCGGTGCCCCGGTGCCCGGCGGCGACTCGCTCACCGGGGGCGCGCCGAAGCCGCCACCGCCGGCACCGGCGCCGGTGATCCCCACCCTGGAGGCGGTCCGGGCGGCGCATCATCCTGGTTTTGATCGGTTGGTGTTTCAGTTCCGCGGCGGGCTGCCGCAGCGGCACGACGTCAGGTACGTACCGGTGGTCATCGCCGACGGGTCCGGTGAGCCGGTGCCGCTGGCCGGCGACGCGTTCCTGCACGTCGTGTTCTCCCCGGCGGTGGGCCACGACGATGCCGGACACGGCACCTTCGGTCCACCCCGGCGCACCACCGCGCTGCCGCAGATCATCCAGGTGGCCACCGCCGGAGACTTCGAGGCGGTACTCAGTTTCGGTGTCGGTCTGGCCCGCCGGACGCCGTTCCGGGTGTTCACGTTGAACAACCCGAGTCGGGTGGTGATCGACGTGACCACCCCGTTCCGCACCGTGACGGTGCGCGACTACTTCCTCTTCAAGCCGGCGTTCGACTCGGGACACCAGCCCTACGTCCGACCGGTGCGACGGCCGGTGATCCCACCCGCGGTGGGCCACGGTGCACTGCAACGGCTGTTCGCCGGCCCCACCAACGCCGAGTTCGCCGCCGGCCTCCGGTTCGTGGCGTCGGGTGCCACCGGGTTCACCAACCTGTCGGTCAGTAACGGAATCGCCCGGGTGCGGTTGACCGGCGGGTGTTCGTCCGGTGGGTCCACGTTCACCATCGCCAACGAGATCTTCCCGACCCTCAAGCAGTTCCCCACCGTCCGCTGGGTGAAGATCTTCGACCCGGCCGGCCACACCGAACGGCCTTCCGGTAACACCGACTCCATCCCGGAATGCCTGGAACCCTGACCCTGACTGTTCCACTCCGCCACCCCGACACCGGTCCTGCTCCAGATCCGGAGCAGGACCGGTGTCACTCCAGAATCGGTTCAGGACCGGAGAGGCTGCCCTCCACGCCGACCGGGTTCAGTCGCCCTCGGCGGTCAACAGGGCATCACGGTAGAGCCGGCACACGGCCCGCAGCACCGCCTCGGCCTCCTGGCCAGACTCACGGGCCTCGCGCACCAGGTCGAACAGTCGGCCACCCAGGCCACTCTGGTCCGTCTCGGCCAGCGCCTCGCCAGCCACCAGACCGTCCAACCGGTCGGGCAGACCGGCCCGGGCGGCCCTGCGTTGTAGCGTGGCCGCCAGAATGAGCGCCGGCAGCGCCATCGGTACCCCCTCGGTAACCGAGGTGCGACCCTTCTCCGCCCGTTTGATCTCGTCCCAGTTCGCGGCCACCTCACCGGCGCCGGTCACGGCCACGTCAGCGAACACGTGCGGGTGCCGCCGTACCAGTTTGTCCACCAGGTCACCGGCCACGTCGTCCACCGACCACGGCGACCCGGCCTCCTCGGCCAGCCGGGAGTGGAACACCACCTGGAGCAGCACGTCGCCCAGTTCCTCGCGCAACGCGGCCAGGTCACCGTCCTCCAGTGCCTGGTATGCCTCGTACGCCTCCTCCAGCAGGTAGGGCATCAGGCTCTGGTGGGTCTGTTCGGCATCCCACGGACATCCACCGGGTGAGCGCAGCCGGTCCATGGTGGACACCACGTCGAGCAGCCGGGCGCCGGGGGGATCCCACGACCCGTACACCACCTCGAGCTGCGCACCGCCGTCGTCGGCCAGCAGTTCGGCCAACGCACGGGCGAACCCGGGATCACCGTCGGGCCCGGCCAACCACACCGCCGCGTGTCCGGCCCGGGCCTGGTCCCGGAACGCCGTGGCAAGGGCCCGGTCGTCGTCGGCCACCAACCACCCCACCGGCACACCGGCGGCACGCACCGCGCGGGCCTGCGCGGACTCCGGGTCGGCTGACAGCACCGGCCCGGAACGCAGCGCCTGCCATCCCTGCCAGGACAGCAGGCCAGCGGGCAACCGGGGCGAGGTGACGACAAGCACCAGCCGGTCGGTGGGCACGCTGTTGGTCACCTCAGTCGGACGGCGAGGTGTCGGCACCGCCCTGGTCACCGGCACCCGGGGCACCCGGTACGGGCTGGCCCGGCACCGGCTGGCCCGGCTGGGCGGAGGAGCCCGGCTCCGGCCGGAGCTTCAGCATCGGGTCGGGCAGGTCGGCCACCTGGTTGCGGGCGAAGTCCCACGTGCCGTACCGGGGGTTGACCTTCACCCCGATCTCCTTGGCCAGCTTCGCCAGATACGGAGCCGCGGTGTTCTGCGCCGCCGACAGGCTGCCGGCCCGCAACTGCGGGAGCACCGTCTCGAACGGCACCACGTCCCGCTTCACCACCTGGATCACCGCGAACAGTTCCGGCACGCCACCCTGGACCTGCGGGTTGTACACGACGGCGTGGCCAGGTTCCACCTTGTCGATCTGGTCGAGCAACGCCTGGTTCAGGTTCTGCGCGCCGACCTGCTGCGGAGTCGGCGTGGTCTCCCCACCGGCGTACCTCCGGGCCAACGTGTCGAACGTCGCCGGGTCCTGGTCGAGTTGGTCGCGCACCTGCGCGGCGGTGGCCGCGTCCGGGGTCTGGATCACCCCCAGCGTCAGCGTGGTGTACTGCGCCCGGTTGCTCTCGTAGGCGTCCCGCAGCGCGCTGTCGGTGGGCCGCTCCGCTCCGGTCGCGTAGCCGATCTCGGCCATCAGGACCTCGTCGCGGATGACCGCCTCGCCGTCCTGCTGGGTCAGGCCGTTGCGGGCGAACAGGGCACGCACCTGATCCTCGCCGCCGGCCTGCAGGGCCAGCAGTGCGAGCTGTTCGCTGACCTCGCTGTCGCTGGCCGACACGTGCAGCCGGTTACCAGCCTGCGCGATCAGCGCGTGCTGCACCTGGGTGTCCAGCACCACCCGGCGGTAGGCCGCCACGTCCCCGTTCAGGTTGTCGTCGACCACCTTCCGGATCTGCGGGTCGGCCAGTCCCCGGTCCACCGCCGCACTGAGATCACTGTCACTGATCCGGTGATCTCCGACATACGCGGCGCTGCCCATGTTGCTCTGGCAACCCAGCGTGAGGGCCGCAACGGCGACGAGGGCAGCGGTCACCGCGGTGCGGCGACGCAACGGGCGATGCGCGGTACTGCGACTCACTGGGTGTCCTCTTCCGGCTCCGGTACGGGCGGGACCAAGGTTCTCACGGCAACGGTTCAGGAGGCTGCCGTGGGGGTCGGCGGCGGGCCCAGTACCTCGGTGAGCAGGGTCCGCAGCCAGTCAAGCAGTTCGGTGTCACGCAGTGGCTGCCCGGGTCGCCCCGGGCGGGGTACCGAGATGGTCCGGACAGCATTCTTGTACACGCTGCGCGGGTACAGCCGCTGCATCCGCAGTTCCTGGGACTCACGCATGGTCACCGGCGACAACCGGATCGCCTGCCCCTGGAGTCCGACCTCGGCGATCCCGTACCGACGGGCCAACGCGCGGAAACGGGCCACCGCGATCAGGTTGCGTACCGGCTCGGGGGGCGGGCCGTACCGGTCGGACAGTTCCTCGCGCACCGCGTCGACCCCCGCCTCGTCCACCGCCGCGGCGAGCCGCCGGTATGCCTCCAGCCGCAGCCGCTCGCCGGGCAGGTAGTCGTGCGGCAGGTGTGCGTGCACCGGCAGGTCGACCTTGATGTCGGCCTGCTCCTCCTCCTTCTCCCCCTTGAACTCGGCCACCGCCTCCCCGACCATCCGCACATAAAGGTCGAATCCCACTCCGGCGATGTGGCCGGACTGTTCGCCGCCGAGCAGGTTGCCCGCGCCACGGATCTCCAGGTCCTTCATGGCCACGGCCATGCCGGCACCAAGGTCGGTGTTCTGCGCGATGGTGGCCAACCGGTCGTGCGCGGTCTCGGTGAGCGGCCGTTCCGGCGGATAGAGGAAGTATCCGTAGGCGCGGTCACGACCCCGCCCAACCCGACCCCGCAACTGGTGCAACTGGGACAGGCCGAACATGTCGGCCCGCTCCACGATCAGGGTGTTCGCGTTGGCGATGTCGATGCCGCTCTCGATGATCGTGGTACACACCAGTACGTCGAACCGCTTCTCCCAGAAGTCGACCACGACCCGTTCGAGCACGTGCTCGTTCATCTGGCCGTGCGCCACCGCGATCCGTGCCTCGGGTACCAGTTCGGCGAGCCGACGGGCGGCCCGGTCGATGGACTCGACCCGGTTGTGCACGTAGAAGACCTGCCCCTCGCGGAGCAGTTCGCGGCGGACCGCCGCGGCGATCTGCCGGTCGTCGTACGGGCCGACGAAGGTGAGTACCGGATGCCGTTCCTCCGGCGGAGTCAGGATGGTCGACATCTCCCGGATGCCGGTCAACGACATCTCCAGGGTGCGCGGAATCGGGGTGGCCGACATGGTCAGCACGTCCACCGCGGTACGCAGTTGCTTGAGGTGTTCCTTGTGTTCGACGCCGAACCGCTGTTCCTCGTCCACGATGACCAGACCGAGGTTCTTGAACCGGGTCTCGGCCGACAGCAGCCGGTGGGTGCCGATCACCACGTCCACCGTGCCGTCGGCCAGGCCACGCTGCACCTCGGCGGCGTCCCGGTCGGTCTGGAACCGGGACAGCGGTTTCACCACCACCGGGAAGTTCGCGTAGCGCTCCCCGAAGGTGGACATGTGCTGCTGCACCAGCAACGTGGTTGGCACCAGCACGGCCACCTGCTTACCGTCCTGCACCGCCTTGAACGCCGCCCGCACCGCGATCTCGGTCTTGCCGTAGCCGACGTCCCCACAGATCACCCGGTCCATCGGCAGCGGACGTTCCATGTCCGCCTTGACCTCGTTGATGGCGGCGAGCTGGTCGGGGGTCTCCACGTAGGCGAAGGCGTCCTCCAACTCCCGCTGCCACGGGGTGTCCGGCCCGAACGCGTGACCGGGGCTGGCCATCCGGGCCGAGTACAGCCGGATCAGTTCGGCGGCGATCTCCTTGACCGCCCGGCGTGCCCGGCCCTTGGTCTTGGCCCAGTCGGAGCCGCCCAACCGGTTCAGGGTGGGCTGCTCCCCGCCGACATACCGGGTGATCTGGTCCAACTGGTCGGTGGGTACGAACAGCCGGTCTCCCGGCTGGCCGCGCCGGGCCGGCGCGTACTCCAGGATCAGATACTCCCGCTCACCACCGTGCACCGTGCGGCGCACCATCTGTAGGTAGCGACCCACGCCGTGCTGCTCGTGCACCACGTAGTCGCCCGCCCGCAACTGCATCGGGTCGACCTGGTTACGCCGCCGGGAGGGCAGCCGGCGCATGTCCTTGGTGGACTGCCCACGCTGACCCAGCAGGTCGGTCTCGGTGAGCAGTGCCAGCCGCGACGGTGAGCTGAGCAGACCCCGGTCCAGCCGCCCGGTGGTAACGGTCACCAACCCCTCGGCCGGTGGTTCGGTCAGGGCCGGCAACGCCCGAACCGGCAGGTCCGCGCCGGACAGCACCTCGGCGGCCCGCTGGGCCTGCCCGTACCCGTCGAAGACCAGGCACACCCGCCAGCCGTCCCGGATCCAGCCGGCCATGTCGGTGGCGGCCCGTTCGGTCTCCCCGCGGTAGGACTCGGCCGGGCGGGCGTCGACCACCAGGGTGTCGGGATCGAGTTCCTCGTCGGCGACGAACGGCGAGATCGTCCACCAGGGCAGGCCAATCTCGGTGGCGGCGGCCCGCACCTGGGCGACGGTGCGGTAGGCCGCCGCGCCAAGGTCGATCGGCCCGGCCCCACCTCCGGCCGCGCTGGCCCAGGATGCGGCCAGGAACTCCTCGGAGGTGCGGACCAACTCGGCCGCCCGGGTACGTACCCGCTCCGGGTCGCAGACCAACACGTGGGTGCCGGCCGGCATCTCGTGCAGCAGCAGCCGCATGTCGTCGACCAGCACCGGGGCCAGTGCCTCCATGCCCTCGACCGCGATGCCGTCGGCCAGGCGTTCGAACATCTCCGCCAGGTCGACCCGCCCGGCCGCGCCCTGTTCCACGGCCAACGCCTTGGCCCGTTGGCGGACCGCGGGGGTGAGCAGCAACTCGCGGCACGGCGGTGCCCACAGTCCGTGCTCGGCCACCTCCAACGAACGCTGGTCGGCCACCGCGAAGTACCGGGTCTCCTCCACCGTGTCACCGAAGAACTCGACCCGCACCGGGTGTTCCTCGGTGGGTGGGAAGACGTCCAGGATGCCGCCGCGCACGGCGAACTCGCCGCGCTTCTCCACCAGTTCCACCCGGGAGTACGCGATCTCGGCGAGCTGTTCGACCACCCGGTCCAGTTCGGCTTCCTCACCCTGGCGGAGGCTCACCGGCGTCAGTTCTCCCAGACCGGGCACCTGCGGTTGCAGCACGCTGCGCACCGGGGCGACCACCACGCGAACCGGACCGGTGGTCGGGTCGTCGGTGCTGGGGTGGGCCAGCCGGCGTAGCACGGCCAACCGGCGGCCGACCGTGTCCGCGCGCGGGGACAGCCGCTCGTGCGGCAGCGTCTCCCAGGACGGGTAGAAGGCCACCGAGTCCGGCGGCAGCAGGGCGGTCAGGGCCGCGGCCAGGTCCTCACCCTCGCGGGTGGTGGCGGTGACCGCCAGCAGCGGTCGACCGGCCCCGCCGCGTTC
>DATCWR010000505.1:0-18318 GCA_036566245.1 Mycobacteriales bacterium
GCCCTGCGCAACGCCGGCCTGGGCGCGGGCGCCCTGCTCGCCACCGCATGCCTGGCGGGCGGCACCACCGCACTGCGGGTGCTGGCAGCCGGCACCGGGCTCGCCTATCTCGCTGCGGCCGCCCTGGCATGGTCGGTCCACCTGCACACAGATCCGGCCGCTGTTTCGGCCAGGGGCAGGGCCGACGAGCCCGCACCTCGGATGCGTGCGCTGCTGGCCGCCAACGTGGTCTACGCCTTCTGCCTCAACGTCCCCGAAATCGCGCTGCCTCTGGTCCTGGTGACCCAGTTGCACGCATCCCCGGTGTGGTCGGCAGCCATCTTCGTGGCGAACACGGTGCTGGTGGTCACCCTGCAGGTTCCGGTCACCGTCCTGATGTCCCGCTTCACCCGGCGGACCGCGCTGGCTGTTGCCGGCGTGGTACTCGCCGCGTCCTACCTCGGCTTCCTCGCGGCCACCTCGCTGGGACACGGGTGGAGCGCCCCGGCCATCGCCGCGGTGTCCGTGGTCTGCACCCTCGGCGAAATCATCTATGCCGGCAGCGCCACCGTGCTCGTCACCGTTCTCGCCCCGGCCCCTGTCCTGGGACGCGCCCTCGCCCGCTTCCAGCTCTCCACGGGCTTCGGCCTGGCTGTCTCCCCGGCGGTCATCACCGCTCTCGCCTCCCACGGCGAGGCTGCCCTCTGGGGCAGCCTCGCCGCTGCGACGCTTCTGTCCGCCTCCGCCGTTGCCCCGAGAAGGACCAGGCAACGCGACTGCGCGGTCACTGCCGCCGGCGCGCGAGCAGGCTCGTGAGCTCGGATGTTGAGTATTTCCTCTGCCCGCCCGGCTGTCTCATACAGCATCCGCCACAGCGTCTTCTCCCAGATCATCCAGGTCAACGGTGCGGCCCTGTTGGGCAGATGACCAGCTCTGGGCCTCCACCCGGGACACCCGCCTGGTGTTCCGCAGGGTGCGACCGAGCAGCGGCACCAGGCAGGAGGTGGCGACCCCGGCGGCGGTGAGCATCGCGACTCGCAGCCCGAACGCGGTGCCCACCACTCCGGCGACGACCGCGCCCACGGGCAGGACACCCCAGGTGACGAAGCGGTGCACGGCGGTGGCCCGGGTGACCAGGTCCGGCGGGGTGACGATGTGCCGGATGGTGAGCGCGTTGACCGCGAAACTGCCCTGACCGATGCCGTTGACCAACGTTCCGGCGGCCAACAGCGGTACCGACAGCGGGCCGTGGGCGCTCGCACCGACGGCCAGGCCCAGCACGGAGGGCACACCGGCGATGACCAACGACGGACCGATACCGAACCGTTCGGCACACCAGCGGGCGACCAGGCTCCCCAGCGGGAAACCCACGCCGCCCAGGGCCAGGGCGACACCGAGCAGCCACGGTTGCAGGTGCAACGTCTGGACCGCGAACACCGCGACCAGCGCGTCGTACATCGCGACACCGACGTTGTACAGCGCGCCACACACCATGATCGGGCGGAGCACCGGATGCCCGGCCACGAACCGCAACCCCTCGCCGATCTCCCGCCACAGTGGCCGCCGGACGGTGGGGACGGTCGGTGCCGGCTGCCGGTGTCGGATCGCCAGCAGCGTCAGCACACTGACCACGTAGCTACCGGCGTCGGCGAGCAGGGCGCGCACGGCCCCCAGCGCGCTGATGACCAGACCGGCCAGGCCCGGGCCGACCAGCAGGGCGGTGGACTCGGAGAACGACAGCCGGGTGTTGGCCGCGTGCAGCTGCCGGTCGTCGCTGATCAACATCGGCGGATACGACTGGTAGGCCACCTGGAAGAACACCATGGCGACACCGGTGACCAGGGCCACCAGCAGCAGGTGCGGCGCGGTCAGCACCCCGAACCACGCCACGACCGGGAGGGACAGCACAGCCAGCGCCCGCACCACGTCGGCACCGAGCATGGACCGGCGTATGCCCAGTCGGGCCACCCAGACCCCGGCCGGCAGACCGATCACCAGGAACGGCAGTTTGGCCAACGCGGCGAGCGCGGCGATCTCGAAGGTGCTGGCGTGGAGTTCGACCAGTGCGGCCAGCGGCAGTGCGAGCAGGAACACCTGGTCGCCGAGCAGGCTGACGCTCTGCCCGCTCCACAGCAGGCGGAAGTCCTGCCAACCACGACCACGGTTGTTCGGGTCGACGGCCACCTCAGCATCCGCAGTCGATGTCGGACCCAGGCGCGGTCAGGTCATCAACCGGTCGGCGGAGGATCCCAGCCTCGGTGTCCACCGGGAAGCCCTCCCGGACCCAGTACTCGAAGCCGCCGATCATCTCCTTGACCTGGTACCCGAGCCGGGCGAACTCCAGTGCCGCCCTGGTGGCCCCGTTGCATCCGGGGCCCCAGCAGTAGGTCACCACCACGGTGCCGGTCGGGACCAGTTCGGTGGCTCGGGCCGCGATCTGGGCTGTCGGCAGGTGGACGGCACCGGGGAGGTGGCCCTGCCGCCAGGCCCGGTCGTCGCGGGAATCCACCACCACGAGTCCGGAGGTGCCCGACTCCAGGTCGGCGTGGACATCGCTGACGTCGGTTTCCAGGCCGAGCCGAGCGGCGAAGTGGGCGGCGGCAACCGTGGGAGACGCCGGCGGAACAGAGAGCACCCTTGACATGCCCACGATCATGGGCAACCGGACGCCCGGTCGACAGTGGCGCGAAAGACACCTTTCGCTAAGATTCCGCCATGTCCGTGGGTGCCGACCGGCGAACCGTCGCCGTCCTGGCCTACTCCGGCATGTCCGTCTTCGAGACCGGCATCGTGACCGAGGTGTTCGGACTACCTCGGCCGGAGTTCGACCGGCCCTGGTACGACCTCACCGTCTGTGCCGAACAGCCCGGGCCGGTACCGGTGGTGGGTGGCGCGAGCCTGTACACCCCACACGGGCTGGACGCCTTCGCTCGGGCCTCGACGGTGATCGTGCCGGGCGTACCGGACGTCACCGGCGACCCCTCACCAGAACTCGTCGCAGCCCTGCACCTGGCGCACCAACGCGGCGCCCGGGTCATGTCGATCTGCTCCGGCGCGTTCGCACTCGCGGCCGCGGGCCTGCTCGACGGACGCCGGGCCACCACCCACTGGCGTTACGCCGACCTGCTGCGCCGCCGTTATCCGGCCGTCGACGTCGACCCCCACGTGCTCTACATCGACCACGGAGACGTGCTGACCAGCGCGGGCAGTGCGGCCGGTCTCGACCTGTGCCTGCACATCGTCCGGCAGGACCACGGAGCGGCCATCGCCAACGCCGTCGCCCGCCGACTGGTGACCCAACCGCACCGCGACGGCGGGCAGGCCCAGTTCATCGAGGCGCCGATGACCAGCGCCACCGACGACGACCGGATCGCCCGCAGCCTGGACTGGGCGCTGGAACACCTCGGCGAGTCCATCACGGTCGAGACGTTGGCCCGGCACGCGCACATGTCCTCGCGCACCTACCTGCGGCACTTCACCCGGGCCACCGGCACCAGTCCGATCCGCTGGCTGATCGACCAGCGTGTCCAGGCCAGCCTCACCCTGCTCGAAACAACCAGCCTGTCGATCGAGCACATCGCCACCGCGGTCGGGTTCGAGACACAGGTCACCTACCGCCACCACTTCGGTCGGACCATGCGGACCTCCCCCACGGCCTACCGCCGCGCATTCCACACCGCCAACCCGTCAACCGGTGGCGTCCCGGTAAGCGAAGGCTCGCCCGTCGGTTGATCACGCCTGTTCGCGAGGCAGCGGACAGGAGGGAAGACCAACAGTGGTCACCACCAGGCTGGTGCGCGTTGACCAGGACCACCTGCGCACCGACACCATCACCGCGGCGAACGCGACGCTGATCGAGCCCCGGGTGCGATCGCGGGTTCTGCCGGCGTACCGCCCCTGCCGGACCGCAGGTACGTCGACGACGTGCTGGCCGAGACGGCTGCACCACAGGCCACGGCGGGGACGCGGCGGGTCGCGGACGACGGCGGTTGGTGGCCCCGGACGACTGCAGATCACGTAAAAAAACTTAAGGTTCATGCGTTGACAACTTAAGAAACTCAATCTACAAATGAACAGCGCCCATGTCGCCGAGAGTGAGGGAGCCGAGGGTGGACTGGCAGGAACTGACGGACCTGACGCGCGGACAGCCGTTCGTGGTCGAGCGGGTCCGCCTCGCCGGCAGCGGCGTCGCGATCGAGGGGCAGTTCGAGCCGCCGCAGTTGGCTCAGCTCAGCGTCGACGACCAGGTGTTCGTCGCCGCGTTCGTACGGTCGCACGGTTCGATCAAGGAGATGGAGCGGATCTTCGGGGTGAGCTACCCGACGATCAAGTCCCGGCTGAAGCGGATCGCCGAGCACCTCGACTTCGTCGACACCGACCCGGCACCCACCGGCGCTGGCGACGTCGTCGACCGCCTGCGGCGGGGGGAGATCAGCGTCCAGGAGGCGCTGGCCGAACTGGAGAGGTCCCGATGATGCCGCACCTGGTGACGGTGCGCCTCCGCCGTCCCGACGGTCGCTGGCGGCGGCTGTATGTCCCGGTCCTTCCGGTGCTGCTGGTGCTGTCCCCGCTGCTACTGCTCGCCGTGCTGGCCGGACTGGTGGCATGCCTGGCCACCCGGGTGAGCCCGGTGGGCGCGCTGCGCGGCACCGGGCAACTGCTGTGGGCGCTGCCCGGTACCCGTGTCGAGATCGAGCAGGGCCGAACGGCCGTGCGAGTAAGCGTCAGATGAGTCAGAGGGGTGGAGCAACGATGAACGAACAGCGCCGCCAGATCCTGCAGATGCTGGCCGAGGGCAAGATCACCGCGGACGACGCCGAGCGGCTGATGGACGCCCTCGAACGAGAGCAGCCCCCGTCGCTGCCGGGAGCCGCGCCCCGCCCGAAGCCCCGACCCAGGTACCTGCGCGTGGAGGTGAACTCGGAGGACAACGCCGAGGGCGACCGGCCGAACCGGGTCAACGTCCAGATCCCGCTACAGCTGCTGCGCGCCGGGGTCCGGCTCACCAGCCTGATCCCTCCGCAGGCGCTCGCCAGGGTCAACACGGAGCTGAACAGGTCGGGGGTACCGATCGACCTCAACGAGTTCAGGCCGCAGCATCTGGAGGAGCTCATCGAGCAGCTCGACGATGTCACCGTCGACGTCGACGGCCCCGACGGAAAGGTGCGGGTGTTCTGCGAGTGACACCGCCACGGCGCCGGCCGCTCGCCTGGACCACGATGGCGGGCGGCCGTCCGCCGCTACGGGCCGCCACGATCTCAGGTGCAGCCGCAGGAGTCGCGGTGGACCAGGTGGGGCTGTAGCCGGACGGTGCGCGGTGGCAGGGACGGGTCGGCGAGTCGTTCCAGCAGCATGCGGATGGCCAGTGAGCCGATCTCGGCGGATGGCTGGGCGATCGCGGTCAACCGGGGGCTGAACACGTCGGCCCATGGAAAGTCGTCGTAGACGACCACGGCCATGTCGCCGGGCACCGACCTGCCGGCCTCGTGCAACGCGCGCATCACCCCGATGGTCATGGCGTTGTTTCCGACCACCAGCGCGGTGGGCGGATCGGCCAACCCGAGCAGACCGTCGACGGCCCGCCGGGCCGCCGCCTCGTCGGACGCCCCGTCGGTGACCAGCCGGGGGTCGTGTGGCAGGCCGTTGCGGGCCAGACCCAGCAGATACCCCTCGACCCGTTCGATGGAGGTACTCAGTCCCGCGCGTCCGGCGACCATGCCGATCCGGTGGTGGCCGTTGCGGGCCAGGTGGTCCACCAGTTGGGCCGTCGGTTCGACGTTCTCCGGGCCCACCTGGTCCAGGGCCGGGTCAACGAACCGGTCGATGAGCAGCACCGGTACGGACCGTTCGGCCAGATAGTCCAGGGCGGGCCGAGGGTCGGGAGAGGCAGCCAGGATGATGCCGTCGACGCGCCGCTGGTGCAGGCTGCCCACCACCCGCAACTCCCGCTCGGGATCCTCGTGTGGATCGCTGACCAGGAGGATGTAACCGGCGGCGGCCGCCTCGGCCTCGACCGCGTTGAGGACCTGCCCGAAGTACGGGTTGGAACTGGCCGACATGGCCAGCGCGATGGACCGGGTGCTGGCCGTGGCCAGGGACCGGGCGATCGTGTTGTGGGTGTAACCGGTGCGGGTGATGGCGGCCAGGACCAGGGCGCGGGTGTCGGCGCGCACCCGGCGGGTGTCGTTGAGCACATGGGAGACGGTCGCGGTCGAGACGCCCGCCTCGCGGGCGACATCCGCCATCGTCACCATGAGGCCTCCACTGTCCCGTCGGTGTGGGCATCCTATCGACCGCCGCGTGATCCAAACGTTATCACGTAAGCGCTTGCGCAAGCGCTTACGTGGGCCCTACCTTCGGCCGATCGACCTCCGAGTCAGCCAAGGGGTTTCTCAATGCAGGTCACAACGCGTCAGAACCACGACAGCCCCGGTTCGGCACCGCACCGGGCGCGGTCCTCCCATCTCGCCCGCCGGGTCGGCGGAAGTCTGGCGGTGGCCGCCCTGGCGGTCTCGCTCACCGCATGCGGCTCGGACAGCACGTCCGCCGACAGCGGAACCGACGGCAAGATCATGATCGGGTTGGTGACCAAGACCGAGACCAACCCCTACTTCGTGAAGCTGCGTGAGGCCGCCACCGCCGAGGCCAAGGCCAAGGGCGCCACGCTCATCGCGATGGCCGGCAAAACCGACGGCGACAACGAGGGCCAGGTCAGCGCGATCGAGAACCTGATCACCAAGGGCGTGAAGGGCATCCTGATCACCCCCAGCAACTCCACCGGTGTGCTCGGCGCGATCGCCGAGGCCAAGGCCAAGGGCATCATGGTCATCGCCCTGGACACCGCGACCGATCCGGCCGACGCGGTCGACGCGACCTTCGCCACCGACAACACCGAGGCGGGCCGCCTCCAGGGCGCCTGGGTGAAGGCCGCCCTGGGTGACCAGAAGCCCAGCCTGGCCCTGCTCGACGGCACCCCCGGATCCACCGTGGACGACCAGCGGCACCAGGGCTTCCTGGAGGGCTTCGGGATCAAGGACAAGGACCCGGCCATCCTGGGCACCGCCATCACCCACGGCGACCAGACCACCGCGCAGACCGCCATGGAGGGACTGCTCCAGCGTTCCCCCGGTATCAACGGCCTCTACACCATCAACGAGCCCGCCGCCCGGGGCGCCTACCAGGCCATCAAGGCCGCCGGTAAGACCGTCGCCATCGGTTCCATCGACGGCAGTTGCACCGGTGTCGCCGCGGTGAAGTCCGGTGAGATCGGCGCCACCGTCATGCAGTTCCCGGCCAAGATGGCCCAACTCGGCGTGGACGCGGTGGTGGACTTCGCCACCAACGGCACCAAGGTGTCCGGCTTCCACGACACCGGCATCCAGTTGATCACCGACACGCCGGTGCCCGGGTTGGACTCGCAGACCTCCGAGTGGGGCGCCGAGAACTGCTGGGGCTGATCCACCCCGATCCACCCGATCCACTTGATCCAGCCGATCCGGCTGATCAGTCGACCCACACCGACCACGCACCCGGCCAGGTCCGTTCGGATCTGGCCGGGGCCGCGGCCGGGCCCCGCCCGAGACGCACCCGCCTCGAGCCCATGGAGCCACCATGCCAACCGAAACCCCGCCGACCACGGCGGCAGAACCCACCGCCGTACGCCGGTGGGTCAGCGCGTCGGTCGCCCTGTCGGCCCGTAACCCCACGGTCGGGCCGCTGGCCGCGCTGGTCGTCGCGGTGGTCGCCTTCTCCGCGACCACCGACACGTTCCTCCAGCCGAGCAACCTCTCGCTGCTGCTCCAGCAGTCCCTGGTGGTCGGGGTGTTGGCCCTGGGCCAGACCCTGATCATCCTCACCGCCGGCATCGACCTGGCCAACAGCGCCATCACAGTGCTGGGCACCCTGGTCATCGCCAGGTACGCCCTACACACCGACCCGGTGCTGGCCCTGCTGCTCGGGCTGGCGGTGTGCACGGCGTTCGGCCTGGTCAGCGGCCTGCTGGTCACCCGGTTCACCCTGCCGCCGTTCATCGTCACGCTGGGGCTGCTGGCGGTGATCACCGCGATCGGCCGACTGTTCGCCGGTTCCCAGACCTACCCGGTGTCCTCGGACACGGTCACCGTGTTCGGCAGGGGGTTCACCCTGGGGGGCACCCTGCTCACCTACGGGTCGGTGGCCCTGTTGGTCGTGTACGGGGCGACCTGGTACGCGCTCACCCAGACCTCCTGGGGCAGCCACGTCTACGCCGCCGGGGACAACCCCGAGGCGGCCCGGCTCACCGGTATCCACGTCAACCGTGTCCTGCTCAGCGTGTACGCGGCCGCCGGCCTGGCCTACGGCATCGCCGCCTGGCTGGCCCTGGGTCGGATCCCGGTGGCCGACCCGAACGCGTACCAGACCGCGAACCTGGACAGCATCACCGCCGTGGTCATCGGTGGCACCAGCCTGTTCGGGGGGCGCGGAAGTGTGATCGGCACCCTGGTCGGCACCCTCATCGTCGCCGTGCTGCGCAGTGGCCTCACCCAGGCCGGAATCGACAGCCTCTACCAGGACATCGCGACCGGGCTGCTGGTCATCGCCGCGGTCATCGTCGACCGGATGACCCGTGGGAGGCACGCATGACCGACACCGCCTCGGTTCCGGTGTTCGAGGCGCGCGGGATCGTCAAGCGCTACGGGCACGTCACCGCACTCGACGGGGTGGACCTGGAACTACGCCAGGGCGAGGTGCTCGCGATCATCGGCGACAACGGCGCGGGCAAGTCGACCCTGATCAAGGTGCTGTCCGGGGCGGTTGCCCCCGACGAGGGCACCCTGCTGTTGGACGGGCAGACGGTGCGTTTCGCCAGCCCGCTGGACGCCCGACGACACGGCATCGAGACGGTGTACCAGCACCTGGCGGTGGCACCGGCGCTGGACATCGCTGCCAACCTGTTCCTCGGCCGGGAGGTACGTCGGAAGGGCGTGTTGGGCGCGGTGTTCCGCGCCCTGGACAAGCCACGTATGCGGGCCGAGGCCGAACGTCACCTGGCCGACCTGAAGATCGGCATCGGTTCGATCAGCCAGGCGGTGGAAACGCTCTCCGGCGGGCAGCGGCAGGGCGTGGCGGTGGCCCGGGCGGCGGCCTGGGGTCGCAGGCTGGTCATCATGGACGAACCAACGGCGGCGCTGGGGGTCAGAGAGTCCGGCATGGTGCTGGAACTGATCCGCCGGGTCCGCGACCGTGGCCTGTCGGTCATCCTGATCAGCCACAACATGCCGCAGGTCTTCGAGATCGCCGACCGGATCCACATCCAACGGCTGGGCCGGCGGGTCGCGGTGGTCGACCCCAGGGAACACACCATGCCCGAGGTGGTCGCCATCATGACCGGCGCGAGCGAGGTCGAGCATGGCTGACCGTGCCCACCACACCGCCCGGTACCCCCGGTGAGTCCATCACTCCCCCCGCCCGGATCCGGTCCGGCGTCGTTCAGTGGACCGCTGTCGGCCCTGGTCGACCGCGCCCGGCGACTGGTCGTCCCGGGTGGACGGTCCATCCTGGGTATCACCGGCGCGCCAGGGTCGGGCAAGGGCACGGTCGCCCGGCAGGTGTGCCAGGCACTGGGCGCCGACGCGGTGGTCGTGCCGATGGACGGGTTCCACCTGGCCAACGCCGAGCTGGTCCGGCTCGGACGGCGGAACCGCAAGGGCGCTCCGGACACCTTCGACGTGGACGGCTACCTGTGCCTGCTCCGGCGGATCCGCCGGCACGGTGAGCGCACCGTGTACGCACCGGACTTCCGGCGGGAGATCGAGGAGGCGGTCGCGGGCGCCGTTCCGGTGCCACCGCAGGTGCCGTTGGTGATCACCGAGGGCAACTACCTGCTGCTGGACACCGGCCCGTGGACGGGCGTCCGCGAACTGCTCGACGAGGTGTGGTTCCTCCGACCGGACGACGACCTGCGCCGGGAACGCCTGATCGCCCGACACATCCGCTACGGCAAGAGCCCCGAGGCCGCCCACGAGTGGGTGCTGCGAAACGACGAGGCCAACACGGCACTGGTGGCGACCACCGCCGCCCGGGCCGACCTGGTCGTCACCGGCGACCCGCTACCGGGCTGACCCTCGACCCGGACCGCCGGCGGACCGTCGCGCCGGCCAGGAGCGGGACGACCGCGACCGGGCAGGTGGCACCGGTGAGCACGCCCTGGCTGACCGAACCGAGCAGCGCACCGGCGACCGCGTGCCGGCCGCGGGTTCCGACGACCAGGAGCTGTTGCGCGGCCGACGCGGCGAGCAGTCCGGCGACGGGGCGTTCGCGGACGACCGACGCGTGCACCTCGACGTCGGGATGGTTGGGTCGCCAGCCGGCCAGCGCCTCGGACAGCCACAGGTCCGCCCACTCCGGTGCGGGTTGTTCCGGCCGCCACAGCATCTCCGCCAGCACGTCGGGACGCCAGCACAGCACCGCGTGCAGCGGCAGCGACCGTCGGTGGGCGAAGTCGAAGGCATAGGCGAGGATGGGGTCCGACGGCTCCTGGGCGTCCACGCCGACGACCACCCCGGCACGTTCCTCGACCAGGCCGGCCGGTCCGCGCAGCACGACCACCGGGCAGGAGGCTCGGGCCGACACGGCCGTGCCGACCGAGCCGAGCGCCACCGAACCGAGGGTGCCCAGGTGCCGCGTACCCAGCACGATGGTCGACGCGCGGGTCGACTCTTCGAGCAGGGTTCGGATGGGGCCGTCGTCGCCGACGTGGGTGGTCACCGCCACGTCCGGTGCCAGCACACGGGCGCGGTTGGCCGTCCTGGTGAGCAGGCTGGCCGCCGCGTCGTGGGCGGAGGTGACGTCCGGCGGCGGCATCTCCCCATAGACCTGTAGTGCGCCGTAGGCAAGCTCCCGGCCGAGCGCGTGGACCAGGCGCACGGGGACGGCGCGGGACCGCGCCTCCGCCAGTGCCCAGTCGAGTGCGGCGTCGGCCCCCGATGTGGCGTCGATACCGACGACGACGGGGAGTTTCTCGGTTGTCATGGCCGTCTCCTCTCATCAGGAGAGTGGTTCGGGCGCCGCTGCGAGCTGCGCGCACGGGCGCCGCAGGGGTTCGGCGGACCGCCCGGCCGGTCACGCTGACCGGGCGGTCACCGTGGCTGGATGGGTCAGACCTTGACCGGATCGGGGGCGTGGGCGGGGTGCGTGGCGAGGATCTCGCGGGTGGGCGGGATCCGGCGGGCGTGCCACATGCCCAGACCCGACAGCAGCAGCATGACCACGGCGGCGGCGAACGCGGCGATGGCCGCGATACCGGCGATGGTGCCCATCGTGCCGAAGGCGTAGGCGTTGAGCAGCAGGCCGCGCAACGTCTCACCCCGGAACATCGTCTGCACCTGGGCGGCGAGTTCCGCGTCGTCGGGGTTGGCCTGTGCCTCTGCGCTGAGCTGGGCGTAGGTCTTTCCGTCGCCGGTGTCCCTCAGGTGGACGGCGATGAAGTGGTCGGCGTAGGTCTGGGCCTGCGCGCCGGTCACGAGCTGCTGGCCGGCGTACCGGTGCATCGCCGCGAACTCCGGCCCCGCGATCGCCGGGCTGCCCTCGGGCGGGAAGAAGATCTGCTGCGCGGCGAGCTGGCTGCGGACCTCGTGGTCGACGAAGTTGTGCGCCCAGGTGAGCAACCCGCCGGCCACGAGCAGGACCGCTGCCAGGAACAGCCCGACGGTGCTGACGAGCACATCGAAGGTTCTGCGTCTCATGACCGTTCTCCTTCGGCGCGGTGGCGAACGTGAGGTGGTTTCTCGCGTGTCGCCCGAGCCATACCCTCATGTTCCGCTGTCGGAACCTTTGCGACAGGGACCAAGGTCCCGTGACAAGGGACCGAAAGCCCGGGTATGGCTCCGTCCACCGGGACCACGGTCATCTGGTCATCGCGGTGACGGCACCGGCCCGGGCCGGCGGGCCTGGGTCCGGTACCACCGGACCGTCACCCCGATCACCAGGTCGCCTGGAGGCGGTCCCCAACCTGCGATGGTTCATCGTCAACGCACTACTTTGACTGGTGTCGCTGTTGTGTGCCCCCGTGGAGAGTTGGTGGCTGTGGACGACCTCGGGTCGGGTGCCAGAAGCATCGACCAACTGTTGGAGGACACCCGGCGGGTGTTGGCGGAGATGCGTCCTGGTGCCGGCACACCCCCCGATCCCGGGGAACTGCGTGGAGAAGGCGAGGCGGCCGACGGCCAGGTTCGCGCGGTCGCCGGCGCGGGTGGTCGGCTGGAGTCGCTGACGGTCAACCCGCGGGCCCTGCGGCTGGGTTCGGAGGCGCTGTGCGAACAGATCGTGGTCGCGGTGAACGCCGCCCTCGACGACCTACGGGACAGGGTCGAGGGCCAGGCCGTGGCGGCGGGCGCGGCTGATCCGGCCGCCCTGGCCGAACAGTTGCGGAACCTCCACACCGAGTCGGCGCGTCAGATGGAGAGGGTCACCGAGGGTGTCAGGGACGCCCTCGACCAGATCCGTCGAGCCACGGGGAGGTAGGGCCGGCATGGGCGACCAGTTGGAGGTCCATCCGCCGGGCCTGCGCAGGGCGGGCAGGGAGTTACAGGATGTCGCCGGCCGGGTGGAGGCCGCCTGGCAGGACCTACAGAACACCGTACGGGGAATGGGCGAACTGTTCGGCGACGACATCGTCGGCTCGCTGATCGGCACGTCGTACCATGCCGCGCACGACATGGCACAGGAGTCGTACACCTCGGTGGCCGAAGGGCTGCGCGACGTCGGTGACCGACTGGTGGTCATGGCCCAGGTGTACGAGCGGGCCGAGCAGGTCACCGCCGAGGAGTCGGGCGCGGTGGGTCGGTCGCTCTGATGGGGATCGAACTGCCGGGCGAACTCGCCGACCTGCTCAACGAGTTGGGTTACATCTGGCCGAAGGTCGACGAGGAGAAGCTGGTCCAACTTGGCCAGCACTGGATCGACCTCGGCTCGACGCTACGGGGTACCGCCCAGGACGCGAACGCGGTGGCGACGGCCGTCTGGACCGACAACACCGGGCAGGCCATCGAGGCGTTCAGGGTCGGTTGGGGCGAGCAGGACTCCCCCATGTCGGTGCTGCGGGACAGCATGGTGGCCGCACCGGTGGTCGGGGCGTGCCTGTTCGTCTGTGCCGCCGTCGTTCTCGCCCTGAAGATCAACGTGATCATCCAACTCACCATCCTGGCGATCGAGATCATCCAGGCGATCGCCACCGCCGCGGTGTCGTTCGGCGCGTCCCTGCTGGAACTCCCGGTGTTCAAGAAACTGGCCGACCTGGCGATCAACTTCATCATCACCCAGGCGATGGAGGCCATCCTTGGTTAGCGGGGGCGGGGCCGCGGGGAGAGCCGCCGAGGGGATCATCGCCAACGCGGTCAAGGACCTGTTACGGGTCGCCTCCAGGGACGTCGAGAAGGGCGCGGCCAGCGGTGTGCGCAGGTCCGTCGAGAAGGACCTCGGCAGAACGCTGGAAAAGGACCTGGACAAGAATCTCGGCAGGGACCTGGACCGGGACGCGACCAGGGCGTTCGACGACAGGGCACTGTGTGGCGACCCGGTCGACGTCGCCACCGGCGAGGTGGTGACCCGACAGGTCGACGTCGACCTGGCCGGACTGCTCCCTCTGGTACTGACCCGCACCCACACGTCGTCGTACCGGCGGGGCCGCCACTTCGGCCGGTCCTGGTCGTCCACACTGGACCAGCGACTGGAGGTCGACGCGGCGGGCGTGTGCTTCCTGGCCGACGAGGCCATGGTGCTGTACTACCCACGGCCCGACCACGGCGAGCAGGCGCTGCCCGAACGGGGCCCACGATGGGCGCTCACCGCGACCGGCGACGGTGGCTACGCGGTGACCCAGCCCGAACGCGGGTGCACCCTGTGGTTCGCCAGCCTCGGCGAGGGCATGGCACGGCCACTGGTGTCGGTCCGTGACCGCAACGACAACCGGATCGACATCGATCGCGATCCTGCCGGCACACCGACCCTGGTCCGCCACTCCGGCGGGTACCAGGTGGCGGTGCTGACCGCCAACGGGCTGGTCACCGAACTGCGACTGCTCGCCACCGGTGTTCCCGACGGTGTCCCGCTGGTGCGGTTCGGCTACGACGCCGAGGCACGACTGGTCGAGGTGACGAACTCCTCTGGTCTGCCGATGGTGTTCGACTATGACGCCGACGGCCGGATGACCGGGTGGCAGGACCGTAACGGTGTCTGGTATCGCTACACCTACGACGACCGGGGCCGCTGTGTGCGCACCGCCGGCCGCGACGGGTACCTGGACGCCACCTTCGCCTACGACGACGAACGGATGGTCACCGCCGCGACCAACTCACTCGGCCACACCACCACCTACCACCTCGACCGGCACGGACAGGTCATCCGCGAGGTCGACCCACTCGGGCACACAACACTGTCCGAATGGGACAGCGGTGGCCGGCTGACCGCCCGCACCGACCCACTCGGCCACACCATCCGGTACAGCTACGACACCTCCGACGACCTGGTCGCACTGGTCCGTCCCGACGGTGCGGCGACGCAGATCAGGTATGACAGGATGCGGCGGCCCATCTCGGTCACCGAGCCGGACGGGGCGGTCTGGCGGTACACCAACGACATCCACGGCAACCTGCTCGCCGTGACCGATCCGACCGGGACGGTCACCCGGTACGGCCACGACCAGGCCGGCCGACTGACCTCGGTCACCGACGGACTCGGCCGCCGGTTGCAGGTGGGTACGAACGCCGCCGGACTGGTGACCTCCATGATCGAACCGGACGGATCGACAACCCGGTACGAACGGGACGTCTTCGGTCGGGTGAGCGCCATCACCGATCCGCTTGGGAACACCACCGGTTACGGGTGGACGGTCGAGGGGTCGTTGGCCTGGCGAACACTCCCGGACGGCGCGGTCGAGCGGTGGAACCACGACGCCGAGGGCAACCTGGTCTCCTATGTGGACCCGCTGGGTCAGGTCACCTCCTGGGTCATCGGGGCGTTCGACCTGCCGGTCGCCACGGTCGGACCGGACGGTCGACGGACGGTCTGTACCTACGACACCGAGTTGCGCCTGAAGGCGGTCACCAACCCGGCCGGTCAGACCTGGTCCTACAGCTACGACCCGGCCGGGCTACTGGCGTCGGAGACCGACATCAACGGCCGCACGCTCAAGTACGGCTACGACGCGGCCGGGCGCTTGGTGCTGCGCGCCAACGAGGGTGGACAGGTCATCCGGTTGCGGCGCGACGTGCTCGGCAACGTGGTCGAACAGCGCCACGGCCTGACCGGCGCCGACGGCCCGGACGATGCCGAGGGCGCCGACAGCACGGTCACCAGGTTCGTCCGGGACCGGGCCGGCCGGGTGGTCCGGGCCACCGGTCCAGGCGTCGACCTCACCCGCGGCTACGACCCGGTGGGCCGAATAATCACCGAAACCACCAACGGCCGCACGATCAGTTTCGACCACGACGTTCTCGGTCGTCGCACCACCCGCCGCACCCCGACGGGTCTGACGAGTGCATGGGAGTACGGACCGGTGCACGACCTTCCGGTCCGGATGCGGGTCGGTGGGCAGGAGGTGCGGTTCGGCTACGACGCCGCAGGCCGGGAGGTCGCCCGCCGGGTCGGCCCGGAACTGCTGTTCGTACAGAAGTGGGACGCCAACTCACGGTTGGGTGAGCTGACGCTCACCGCCGGCGGGCTGGCCGATGCTCCGGCCGAAGGACCGAGCCGACTGCTCCACCGGCGGACGTACGCCTACCGCGCGGACGGTTTCCCCACCGGGGTGGACGACCACCGGACCGGTCCGCACCACTACACCCTGGACCGGGTCGGGCGGATCACCGCCGTCGCCGGGCCGCAGTGGTCCGAACGCTATGCCTACGACGTGCTCGACAACCTGGTCGCGGCGGACTGGCCCCTCCCGGTGGGCGGCCCGGCCCATCCAGCCGCGGGTGACCGCAGTTACACCGGCACGCTGCTCCGTGCCGCCGGCCGAACCCGGTACGAACACGACGGTGACGGCCGACTGGTCATCCGCACCGAGCGCACCCTGTCCGGCACCAACCGAACCTGGCGGTACACCTGGAACGCCGAGGACCAACTCACCGACCTGCACACCCCGGACGGAAGTCACTGGCGGTACCGGTACGACCCGTTCGGTCGTCGCATCGCCAAGGAGCAACTCGGCTCGGACGGGTCGGTCCTGGACCGGACCGTGTTCTGCTGGGACGGAACCCAACTCGCCGAGCAGACCCGAACCCACCCACACGGTGGGCGTACCACGACCTGGGAGTACCGATCCGGTACCTACCAACCGCTCACCCAGACCGACACCATCGGTGGGTCTGGTACGGACACCACCGGCGGCCCACCGGACGACGACCGCACCGACGGGCAACCTGACCAGGACGAGATCGACCGACGCTTCCACGCGATCGTCACCGATCTGGTCGGGGCCCCGACCGAGCTCGTCACCCTGGACGGTCAGTTGGCCTGGGAGCAGCGTCGCACCCTGTGGGGAACCGGGTACGGGTCTGGTGGCGTCGTCAGTTGTCCGCTGCGGTTCCCGGGCCAGTATTTTGACCCGGAATCCGGCCTGCACCACAACCACGCCCGCCTCTACGACCCCGCGACAGCCGGGTATCTCTCGGCCGACCCGCTGGGCCGGACCGGAGGACCGAACCCGCACGGCTACGTGCCCAACCCCACCGTCTGGCTGGACCCACTCGGCCTGGCCAAATGCAGAAAGCGGGTCGTCTACCGGCAGTTGAACGCCGACGACCGGATCAGATTCGACGCCGGGCAGGGCTTGGTTCCCAAGGGCAGATCGGGGGACATCGCCGCGCACGTGCGGGGTGACCCCACCAGGCACATCTCGGCGTCGATGCGGAAGGAGCAGACAGCGCGGTTCGCGTCCGGAAACGGTCTGGTGGAGATCGACGTCGACGCCGCCATCGGCGGTGGAGCCAGGTTCATCGACCACAACAACGTCATGCAGGCCGCGCGACGGGCACCCGACAGCACCAGGCTCGCGCAGTTCGCCGAGCGCGCCGGCGAGGTGCTCTTCATCGACCAGATACCGTTCCACTCGATGAAACTCATCGGATAGTGGAGGTCGACCATGCCCGCGCTCGGTGAGTACGCCGACGTCCACGACACCGCGATCGCGGTGCTCGAACAGAAGGGGTTCGCCGTCTGGAAGGACGAGGACGCCGACCTGTTCTGTGCCGAGCGGAACGGGTGGGACTTCATGGCCGACAGCCCCGTCTCGCTGCTCGGCCTGGTCGCCATCTACGAACACCAGCACCCGACCTCCTACGTGGAGTACTGGTGGAAGGCAGCGCCCACCCGGCGCTCCGACGCGCTCCCCACCACACCGCCCGACTACGTACCGGTCTGGCAGCGACGCTGACCGACACGAGTCAGGCGGCCGTCTTCCTGCCCGGCCTGGGGAGGAACAGGCTGACCACACCGGCGGCCAGGGACAGGGCGAGGGTGAACTGCCAGCCGTGGTCGAACCCGCGATCACCAGAACCGAGGACGCCGGCGGTGCCCAACAGTGCGACCAGCAGTGCCACGCCGAGCACCGAACCGATCTGGCGGGTCATGGTCACCACGGCCGAGCCGGTGGAGAAACTCTGCGGCGGCATCGCGGTGATGGCCGCGCCGATCAGCGAGGGCAGGGCCAGCCCGACGCCGACTCCGGTGAGCAGCATGCCGGGCAGCACCCCGCCGACGTAGTCCGGCTGCGCACCCAGCCGGATGATCCACCACGCGATACCGACCGCGAACAGCACACAGCCGACGGCAGCGACCGGCCCGGCACCGACCCGCTTCGCGACCGGCCCGGCACCGACGGCCAACACGGGCACCATCAGTGGCCCGGGGGCGATCGCCAGGCCGGTCTGCAACGGCGACCACGACCAGACGTCCTGGCACCACAGCACGATCGACAGCAGCATGGCCCCGAACGCGATGGCGAACAGGAAGTTGGCGAGGGTGGCCGGGGTGACCGAGGGGATACGCAGCAACGGCAGTGGCAGGATCGGCGAGGGGTGGCCGGCCGCGCGCACGACGAACCAGACCAGCAGTACCACCGCCAGTGCCAGGAAGCCCAGCACCCACGGCGAACCCCAGCCCAGATCCTCGGTCCTGACCAGGCCGAGGGACAGCAGCGCGATGCCGACGGTCAACAGGCCCGCGCCCAGCAGGTCCAGGCGGTCGGTCGCCGGCCGGGCGGGCGTGCTCGGGATGGCACGCAACCCGACGAGTACCGCCGCGACCCCGATCGGCACGTTGACCAGGAACACCCACCGCCAGTCGACCTGGGTGAGCAGCCCG
>DATCWR010000508.1:0-2628 GCA_036566245.1 Mycobacteriales bacterium
TGAGATGGTCACCGCGACCCAGTCGGTACCTGACGAGACGCTGGAGTTGCTCGGCGCCGAACTGGGCTACCGCATCCAGGTGGTCAGCCCGGAGGACGAGGACCGCGAACTGCTGGAGTCCTTCGACATCACCTTCGGTGATGACGAGGGTGGGGACGCCGACCTGGTCGCGCGTCCACCGGTGGTCACCGTCATGGGTCACGTCGACCACGGCAAGACCAAGCTGCTCGACGCCGTCCGACACGCGAACGTCGCCGAGGGTGAGGCCGGTGGCATCACCCAGCACATCGGGGCGTACCAGGTGGTGACCGCGGTCGGTGACGAGGACCGCAGGATCACCTTCATCGACACCCCGGGTCACGAGGCGTTCACCGCCATGCGTGCCCGTGGTGCCGAGTTCACCGACATCGTCGTGCTGGTGGTCGCCGCCGACGACGGGGTGATGCCGCAGACCGTCGAGGCGCTCAACCACGCCCAGGCGGCCGGTGTGCCGATCGTGGTGGCGGTCAACAAGATCGACAAGGAGGGCGCGAACCCGGCGAAGATCCGTCAGCAGCTCACCGAGTACGGCCTGGTGGCCGAGGAGTACGGCGGCGACACCATGTTCGTCGACATCTCGGCCAAGCAACGGCTGGGCATCGACGAGCTGCTGGAGGCGATCGTGCTGACCGCGGACGCCTCGCTGGACCTGCGGGCAAACCCGAACCAGTCCGGTCAGGGTGTGGCCATCGAGGCACACCTGGACCGTGGACGCGGTGCGGTGGCGACCGTGCTGGTACAGCGCGGCACGCTCCACGTCGGCGACTCGATCGTGGCCGGCGACGCGTTCGGTCGGGTCCGGCGGATGCTCGACGAGAACGGCGGCACGGTGGCCGAGGCTGGCCCGTCCCGTCCGGTCCTGGTACTGGGGTTGACCTCGGTGCCCGACGCCGGCGACAACTTCCTGGTCGTGGACGAGGACCGGGTGGCCCGCCAGATCGCCGAACGCCGTCAGGCACGTGAGCGCAACGCACAGCGGGCCCAGACGCGGCGTCGGATCTCCCTGGAGGACCTGGACAAGGTGCTCGGAGAGGGCAAGATCCAGACGCTCAACCTCATCCTCAAGGGTGATGGCTCCGGTTCGGTGGAGGCCCTCGAGGACGCGTTGGTGAAGATCGAGGTCCCCGGCGACGAGGTGTCGCTGCGGATCGTGCACCGTGGCGTCGGTGGTATCACCGAGAACGACATCAACCTCGCCGCGGCCACCGACGCGGTGGTGATCGGCTTCAACGTGCGGCCCGAGGGCAAGACGCGCGAGCTGGCCGACCGCGAGGGCATCGACATCCGGTACTACTCGGTCATCTACCAGGCGATCGACGAGATCGAGGCCGCGCTCAAGGGCATGCTCAAGCCCGAGTACGAGGAGGCCCAGCTCGGTGCCGCCGAGGTGCGCGAGGTCTTCCGGGTGCCCCGGATCGGCAACGTCGCGGGCTGTCTGGTCCGGTCGGGCACGGTGAAGCGGAACAGCAAGGCCAGGTTGATCCGGGACGGGGTCGTGGTGGCCAACAACCTGACCGTCGACTCGCTGAAGCGGTTCAAGGAGGACGCCACCGAGGTGCGCGAGGGCTTCGAGTGTGGTGTCGGTCTCGGGTCGTTCAACGACATCAAGATCGGCGACACGATCGAGACCTACGAGATGCGTGAGAAGCCACGCGGATGATGCCCGGGCCAGCAGGTCGCAGGAGACGGGAGTCGGTGTGTTCACCGGAACCCTGATCTGTGACCTGCTGCTCGGTGACGTGCACTCTCTCAAGGAGAAGCGCGGTGTGGTTCGCCCGTTGCTCGCCGAGTTGCGACGCAGGTTCGCGGTCTCGGCGGCGGAGGTCGGTGACGCCGACCTGCACCGGCGGGCCCGGGTGGCGGTGGCGTGTGTGTCCGGCCAGGCCGGCCATGTGACCGAGGTGCTCGATGCCTGTGAACGGTTCGTGGCCGACCGGCCGGAGTTCGACCTACTGTCCACCCGGCGAAACCTGGTCGGGGCTGACGACCAGGTGGGCTGACCGGGCTGACCGGCGGGCTGACCGCACCGCGCGGAACGCTTCGGGCGGTTTCACCCGGTGGTTCTGCCCCGTGGAGTTGGGTATCCCCTCGGCGGGTGACCGGTCCGGTGCGGTGCCCTCGGTGGTCACCACACCGGCGGCGACGCGCGCCGGAGTGCCACCATCGGTGGCACCAGAACAGGAGTGACAGGCAGATGACAGACGTCGCCCGGGCGCGGCGGCTCGCGGTGCGGATCCGCGAGATCGTGGCAGACACGCTGGAGCGGCAGGTCAAGGACCCGCGGCTCGGTATGGTGACGATCACCGACGCACGGGTCACCCCGGACCTGCGGGAGGCGACCGTCTTCTACACCGTCTACGGGGACGAGTCGGCCCGGGCCGAGACCGCAGCCGCACTGGACAGCGCGCGGGGGGTCCTGCGCAGTCAGGTCGGCCGCCAGACCGGGGTCCGTTTCACCCCGACCCTCACCTTTGTTGCTGACATGGTGCCCGCCCAGGCCAGACAGATCGAGGAACTGCTGGACCGGGCCAGGCACGCCGACGCCGAGGTGCGGCGGGCCCGCGAGGGTGCCACCTTCGCCGGTGACCC
>DATCWR010000513.1:0-6993 GCA_036566245.1 Mycobacteriales bacterium
CCACCGACTACCCCGCGGTGCTGGCCGCCCTGGTCGGTGAGTGTGGTGCGCTGGCCAGGCTCCCCCCGAACCTGGTGGTACCGGCCGCCCGCCGGGACCTGCCGATGACCACCCTCGGGGAACTGGTCAGGGCCGGGCTGATCACCGTCGAACAGGCGTCGATGCGCATGGTCACCGAGGCCGGTGACCTGCCGGTGCTCACCGCCTGGGACGTGCGGGTCAGCCGGCCGCCGTCCGGCCGCACCACCGCCCAGCCGGGTCTGGTCACCCTGGAGCCCGGCGACGTGGTCGCCCCGGTGGTGGCCCGGGAACCGATGGCCCGGGTGGTCGGCGAGTCGGCCCGGACCGGGGCTGGTGCGGTACTCGGGCCGCAGGTGTTCTGTTTCCGGGTCGCTCCGGGACGGGTCGATCCGGATTTCCTGGCCGGCTTCCTGCGGGCCGCGGGTGGCTCCGGGGTGATGCGGGTGTCCACCGGTTCGAGCCGGATCGATCTTCGTCGGGCGCCGATCCCGTTGCTGCCGTTGGCCGAACAGCGGGTCTACGGTCAGGCGTTCGCCCGGTTGGCCGCGCTACACGACGCCCTGCGGGAGACCATCGCGCTCGGCGACACCCTGGTCCGCCTCGGCTTCACCGCCCTCGCCCACGGCACCCTGTTGCCCTGACTTCGGCTCGCGGCAGGCGCTGGCCGGGCGCGCGTTCGCCGCATCCAAGAAAGGAAGACTCAACTCTGCATGGTGATCTGTAGTACCTCAGGTGACGCCTCGGACCCGGGGAACAGTTTCGCCTGGTACGGCGCTGATATGCCACGATAGGCCGCATGTCTTCCGCTCCTGAGAATTCCGCCGGGCCCGAAGACCAGGCTGTGGCCAACGACTACGACAGCTTCGCCGAGGCATACTCGGCCGAGAACGAGTCCAGCCTCATCAACGGCTACTACACGCGGCCCGCGATTCTGGGCCTGGCCGGGGAGGTGGCCGGCCGACGCATCCTCGACGCCGGCTGCGGCTCCGGCCCCCTGCACGCGGCACTGCGCGACCGGGGCGCCATCGTCACCGGCATCGACTCCAGCGCCAAGATGCTGGAACTGGCCCGCAAGCGGCTCGGCGACGACGCAGACCTGCATCTCGCAGATCTGGGCAGCCCACTACCCTTCCCCGATGAGGCGTTCGACGACGTCGTCGCGTCCCTGGTACTGCACTATTTGGAGGACTGGACGGCGCCGCTGGTCGAGCTGCGGCGCGTGCTGAAACCCGGCGGCCGACTGATTGTCGCCGTTGATCACCCCTTCGTCCACAAGCTGATCAATCCTGATGCCAACTACTTCGCGACCAGCAAACGATCCGAGGAATGGACTTTCGGCGGTCAGAGCGCCCTGATGAACTTCTGGCACCGCCCTCTGCATGCGATGAGCGACGCTTTCACCGCGGCCGGCTTTCGGATCGCCGTCATCAGCGAGCCGCCCCCCGCGCCAGAGGCGCACGCGCTGTTCCCCGACCAGGTCAAGGAAGCCGACTCGGCCTTCCTGTGCTTCCTGTTCTTCGTCCTGCACGCCGACCAGCGCTGACCGGAGTCTCGCCGGGACCATGGGAGTACAGCGGCGGGCAGGGCTTCGGGCGTGGTCGGGTGGCATCTGATCTGTGCGCGGGCGAGGCTGACTTCGACAAGATCAGGACGGTTCGCGCGAATGCCATGCCATGGGGGGCGGTGTCGTCCTGCCATGGTGCGATGACCGCCGTCCACCATCCGTCTCAACCCTTGCTTCACCTATCGAAATTCGATAGATTCCCATCGTAAGTCGATGGGAGGACAGGGCATGGGAACGCTGACGGTGGGTGCGCTGCGCGCCGTGCTCGTGGTGGTGCTCGCCGGCACCGTGTTCGTGCAGGCATTGATGGTGTGGGCGTTGGCCACCGACCCGGAGGACGGGTCGCTCCCGCTGACCCCGCTGCGCGTGATCACGATCCTGGGCATGGTGTCGGTCCAGGTCGTCGGAGTCTGTGTGTGGCGGCTGGTGACGATGGTGCGGCGCGGAACCGTGTTCTCCCACGCCGCCTTCCGGTACGTGGACGCCGTGATCGGCGCGATCGTGGCGGCTGCCCTCGTGTGGTTCGCGGTCACGGCCCTCAACGCGCCCGGCCAGCGGGACGACCCGGGCGTCACCGTCATCATGGGCGGGGTTGGCGTGGCCATTCTGGGGGTCGCGCTCATCGTGCTCGTGCTGCGGATGCTGCTCGCCCAGGCCGTCGCGCGCGACGTCGAAGCGTCGCGGATGCAGGCCGAGTTGGACGAGGTGATCTGATGCCGATCGCCGTCGACATCGACGTGATGCTGGCCAAACGGAAGATGTCCGTGGGTGAGCTCGCGGACCGCGTCGGGATCACCCCCGCCAACCTGGCCGTGCTCAAGAACGGCCGCGCCAAGGCGGTGCGTTTCGCGACGCTCGCCGCGCTCTGCGAGGCACTCGACTGCCAGCCGGGTGACCTGCTGCGCTGGGAGGCCGAGGACACCGCGGGCGGATGACGCGTCCCGGGGCGGGCGTGAGAACGCTTGGCACCACCGGCCCGTGACACGGCACGTGGACCGCACCGCATGGACGTGGACCGCCAATCACCCGCAGCCACCGTCCCCGACCCCATCGGGTCGATTCCGGTCGACCCGCACCCCACCGTCCCAGTCAACGATCGCGACCCGCGAACGTGACCTCCCCACCCAAGCCCCCGTCCTTCCAGGAAGGTGATGGCCCGGCCGGGACCGCGGTTCCACTCGACGGGGAGGCCAACCGCTTCGAGTGCGGCCACGACCTCGTGGCCGACGGCTGCGGTCGTATCGGACGAGCCGTCGAAGCCGCCGTGGAGCAGCATCAATCCGTGGCCGGACGGGCTTTCGCAGACTTCAGGTCAGTCGGTCGACTGTCGTACCAACTCCTGGGAGAACGCCTGGGCGGCAGGTCCCGTCCACCGCCTGCGGTGGCGGGCCAGTCGCATCGGAACATCGGCGAGCCGCGGTCCATGGACCTGCACCAACCGTCCCTGGTGCAACTGCTCCTCCACAGTCGTGAGCGGCAGGAGGGTCAGTCCCAGACCGGCGGCGACGCAGGAACGTGCCGCGTCCACGCTGCCGAACCGGGTCAGCCGCGGTCGGGAGCCAGGCACGGCAAGCAGCCGTCGCTCCAGCTCATCGCTGTAGGAACAGCCCTGTTCCAGCAGGAAGAAGCTCTCGGCTGCGAGTTCCGCCCAGGTCACTGCGTGGACCCGCGCGGCGAGCGGGTGGCCGGGGGCACAGACGAGGGCGAGGGGTTCCCGGGTGATTGGCTCGGTCGTCACGTCGCGGAAGTCGGCGTCCTCCTCCAGCAGCAGCGCCAGATCGAGGCGCCCGGACCGCAGACCCTCGACGCACTCCGCGGTGCCGGCCGCGTACAGGCGGACGTCCACCCCCGGGTGGCTTGTGCGCAGGGCGGCGATCACTCCTGGCACCCGGGTCGAGCACAGCGACTCGGGGGCCCCCACGGCCACCGGTCCCCGCACATCCCCGTCGCCGTCGGCCCTCAGCCGTGCCACGGCGTCGAGTACGTCCTCGGCCCGCTCCAGCAGCCCTCGGCCGTGCTCGGTGAGCAGGGTGCCTGTGGGCAGGCGGTCGAAGAGCCGGGTGCCGAGCTCCCGTTCCAGGGTGCGGATGTGCACGGTGACCGTGGACTGGGCCAGGTGGAGCTCGGCGGCGGCAGCGGTGAAGCTGCCGGTGCGGGCGAGTGCGGTGAAGGTGTGCAGCAAGCGGGTATCCACAGGAAACAGGGTATGCGGTGTACCGATGGATCTGATCGATATCCATCATTGGACTCGATCGACGCACGGTGGCAGCGTGGAGCCATGACCAGTGACCTGAGCGGGACCAGCCCCGTGAACCACCGCCCGGAGGCCCCAGCCGAGACCCTGCGCTACTCCGCCTTCACCCACGATCCGGCCGGAGGCAATCCGGCCGGGGTCGTGCTCGATGCCTCCGGGCTCGACGACGTGGCGATGCTCACCATCGCCGCCGAGATCGGCTACTCCGAGACGGCCTTCGTCACCGACCGTGTCGAAACCGGCAGTGCCGAAGCATCGCGCCGTTTCCGGGTCCGCTACTTCAGCCCGCTCGCCGAGGTCGCCTTCTGCGGGCATGCGACCGTCGCTCTGGCCGTGGCCCTCGCCGAACGCCTGGGCCCCGGCGAGATCGTCCTCGACACTCCTGCGGGAGAGATCCCCGTAGCCACCAGGGTGGACGGCGACGGCGCGGTGTCGGCCACGCTCACGAGCGTTCCGACCCGTTCACGCCCCGCCGTGAGCACCGAGCTGGATGCGGCTCTGAAGGCCCTCGGCTGGGCTCCCGGGGACCTCGACCCCGCGCTGCCGCCGCACGTGGCCTTCGGCGGAAACGATCACCTGGTACTGGCCGCCGGCTCCCGGGAGCGGCTGGCGGACCTGGACTACGACTTCGACGGCCTCGCCCAGGTGATGCGGCGTCACGGCTGGACGACTCTCCACCTGGTGTGGCGGGAGTCGCCGGAGCGCTTCCACGCCCGGAACCCGTTCCCGGTCGGCGGGGTCGTGGAGGATCCGGCAACAGGGGCGGCGGCCGCGGCGTTCGGCGGGTACCTCCGCACCCTGGGGCTGGTCACCCGCCCGGCCAGGATCGCGATCCGCCAGGGAGAGGACATGGGTCGGCCCAGTGACCTGCTGATCGACGTGGACCCCCAGGACACCCGCACACGAGTCACGGGACAGGCCGTGCCGATCGGCTGATGGCCGCCCGACCCGCATTCCTAGGGATCCCGTCCACCGGTCCTTCCGTGTGCGGGGCTGCTCGACCTCGTGTCGGTTTGCCGGGGACACCGGAAAAGAGACCCACGATGCTCACGACAAGTGGGCTTCACCCATCAGCCTGCACCGCTGTAAAGGAACGACATGAACAGCACCGCACTTTCCCAGGCCGTCCACGTTCTGATGCCGCAGGCCAGGACCGAGTTGGCTGAACTGGTCTCCTACCCTTCGGTGGCTGACTCCCGTCAGTTCCCGCGGGAGGAGTGCGAGAAGGCGGCGAGGTGGATTGCCGACACCCTGACGGCCGATGGCATGCAGGATGTGACGCTCATCGACACACCGGACGGAACGCAATCGGTGTACGGGTATCTGCCCGGGCCGGAAGGGGCGCCCACGGTATTGCTGTACGCGCACTACGACGTGCAGCCGCCACTGGAGGAAGCGGGATGGATCACTCCGCCCTTTGAGCTGACCGAGCGCGAGGACGGCCGTTGGTACGGGCGCGGCGCCGCGGACTGCAAGGGCGGTCTGATCATGCACCTGACGGCAATGCGCGCCCTGCGTGCCGTAGGTCCTGTACCGGTAGCGGTGAAGATCATCGTCGAGGGATCGGAGGAGCAGGCAACCGGAGGCTTGCAGAGATATGTCGAGACGAACCCGGATCTGCTGATCGCCGACGCTGTTGTCATCGGCGACAGCGGTAACTTCCGGACGGGGCTGCCCACCGTGACCGCATCGCTGCGGGGCATGGCGGTGGTCGAGGTGTCCGTGGACACCCTCGAAGGCAACCTGCACTCCGGTCAGTTCGGCGGTGCAGCGCCCGACGCCCTGGCCGCTTTGATCCGTATGCTCGACTCGCTCATGGACGAGGACGGCAACACCACCATCGATGGACTCCCCTCCATAGGTACGTGGGACGGGCTGGAGTACACCGAGAACGACTTCCGTGAGGACGCCAAGGTGCTCGACGGCGTGGGACTGCCCGGCGGCGGGCCGATCGCGGATCGCCTCTGGGCGCGGCATTCCGTCACCGTTCTCGGTATCGAGTGCCCAGGGGTGATCGGCTGGACCCCGTCGGTGCAGTCGAACGCGAAAGCCGTGGTGGGCCTCCGCATCGCCCCCGGCACGGACGCAGCCCTGGCGGAGAAGGCCCTGGAAAGTCATCTGAAGTCCGCCGTGCCGTGGGGGGCGCGTGTGTCGACCAAGGCACTCGGCCAGGGCCAGCCGTTCCGGGCGGACATCTCCAGCCCGGCATACATGGCCATGGCAGACGCGATGCGGACCGCCTACGGCAGGGACATGACCGTCATGGGGCATGGTGGCTCGATCCCCCTGTGCAGCACCCTCCAGGCCGTGTACTCGGACGCGGAGATCCTGCTGATCGGCCTCTCGGATCCTCAGGCTCGGATCCATGCGGTCAACGAGAGCGTCGATCCGGCCGAACTGGAGTCGATGTCGCTGACAGAAGCACTGTTCCTGAAGGGCTACGCCGAGAGGTTCCCCGCTGCGCCCTCCACGACGTGATAGGGCCATGAGCGCGAGCCCATGGCTTCGGCGCGGTTGCGGGTCGGGCAGGTTGTCACCGTGCCCGCCCATGGCCGCTCCGTTGGCACTCGTCCTCATCCCGGCCCGCGCCCTCGGCGACGTCGACCAAAGCCTCGGCAAGGAACCAGTCCCCAAGGTGTGGGCGGAGCAGGGTGAACGCCTCATCACCCCGGCCGTGCCGGGCGAGCAGGCGCGCGAAGAACCGCAGCGCCGGCCGGTCCCCGGCCTCTGCATAGGGGCGGGCCAGCGCGATCGCCTCTTCGATCCTCTCCCACTCCTCCAACAGTTCGGCCGTGGTCTCGGCAGCCTTCCACCAACCTGTGGCGACGTAAGGGGCGAGCACCTCCAACGCCTCCGCTTGCCGGCCCCGCTCGCCGAGCAGCCGTGCCCACTCTCGCACGCAGAACCACTCCCCACGGCCGGCCTGAGACTCCACCTTCTCGGCATGGCCGAACTCGAGGAGTCGGGAGACCAGGTGTGGGGGAATGCAGCCGGAGAGCGTCCGTGCCTGGTAGTCAAGATCAGCGGCGTCCACGAACGCGTACCCCAGCCCCCGCCGCCGACACCAACCTCGCCTGACACGCTTGGCACCACCGGCCGTGACACGGCACGTGGACCGCACCGCATTGACGTGCGATTCGTGACGATCCGTCGG
>DATCWR010000516.1:0-5397 GCA_036566245.1 Mycobacteriales bacterium
ACGGCAGTACCCCGCCGGGCACCCCGCCCCCGCCCCCGGACCGCGTCGTCGGCGACCGGTCGTGGCGGAACACCCCGGTCAACCCGCCGGAGCCCGTACCGTCAGGAACGAGGCCCGGTTGACCGCCGGGCGAGGGCACACCGGCCGTCCGCCCGCAAGCCGGGCGGAACAGGCCACCATTCCACCAACTACCGATCGGGAGCACAGCGCGGATGACACACCAGGCGGGACGCAGGACGAGTACGGCGGAGGTTTCCGCGTCAGCGGGTGGCGGTGTGCGGTGAGTGGTCCGGTACACGTCGTGGTGGCCGGTGGTGGGACCGCCGGTCACATCGAACCGGCGATGGCCCTGGCTGACGCGATCCGTCGGCTGCGGCCCGATGCGGGTGTCACCGCACTGGGCACCACCCGGGGACTGGACACCACCCTGGTGCCGGCACGGGGATACCCGCTGGAACTCATTCCGCCGGTACCGCTACCCCGCCGGCCCACCCCGGACCTGCTGCGGGTGCCGTCCCGGGTGAGCGGCGCGGTACGGAAGGCCCGCGAGGTACTCGACCGGGTCGGCGCCGACGTGGTGGTCGGCTTCGGTGGGTACGTGGCGTTGCCGGCGTACCTGGCCGCCCGAGGTCGCCTGCCCATCGTCATCCACGAGGCCAACGCCCGACCCGGACTGGCCAACCGGGTGGGCGCCCGGTTCACCCGGCACGTCGCGGTGGCCTCGCCGGGGGTGCGACTGCCGCACGCCCGGGTGGTGGGCATCCCGTTGCGGGCGGCCATCTCCGGTCTGGACCGGATGGCCATGCGGGACCAGGCACTGGACTACTTCAAGCTCGACCACGATGTGCCGACGCTGTTCGTCTTCGGCGGCTCCCAGGGGGCCAGGTCACTGAACACCGCGGCCGCGCAGGCCGCCGGGCGGTTGGTCGGATCGGGTATCCAGGTGCTGCACGCGATCGGCCCGAAGAACACCGTGACCGTGGTGACCCCGGAGAACGCGCCCCGCTACGTCGTCGTTCCCTACGTGGAGCGGATGGACCTGGCCTACGCTGCCGCCGACATGGTGCTGTGCCGGTCCGGCGCGATGACCTGCGCGGAGTTGGCGGCGGTCGGTCTACCCGCGGCCTACGTTCCGCTTCCACACGGTAACGGTGAGCAGCGGCTCAACGCCGTCCCGGTGGTCGAGGCCGGCGGAGGCATGCTGGTCGACGACGCGGCGCTGGACGCCGAGTGGATCGTACGAAACATCGTGCCGGTGCTGACCGACCGGGCACGGCTGGAGACGATGTCGGCAGCGGCGGCCGGGTTCGGCCACCGTGACGCCGACGTGTTGTTGGCCCGGATGGTCCTGGAGGCCGTGGGGGCGGGGGGATGAGCGACATCGACGTGCGAACCGGAACGGCGGACCTGGTCGGGGACGACGCCGACCTCGGTCGGGTGCACTTCGTCGGGATCGGCGGTGTCGGCATGAGCGGCATCGCGCGGATCCTGTTGGCTCGGGGTGTGCCGGTCAGCGGCAGTGACGCCAAGGAGTCGCGCACGGTGGTGGCGCTGCGCGCGCTGGGTGCGGCCGTGCACGTGGGACACGCCCCGGAGAACCTGGGTGACGCGCGTACGGTCGTGGTTTCCACCGCGATCCGCGACAGCAATCCAGAACTGGTCGAGGCCCGTCGCCGCGGCCTGCGGGTACTGCCCAGGGCGGCCGCGCTGGCCGCCGTGATGGCCGGCCGGCACCGGGTCGCGGTGGCCGGTACGGCGGGCAAGACCTCAACGACGTCGATGCTCACCGTGGTGGCCCAGGTCTGCGGGGTCGATCCGTCGTTCGCCATCGGCGGGGACCTGAACGAGTCCGGGTCCAACGCGCACCACGGCTCGGGCAACCTGTTCGTCGCCGAGGCGGACGAGAGCGACGGGTCGTTCCTGTTGCTCGACCCGGATGCGGCCGTGGTGACCAACGTCGAGGTGGACCATCTGGACCAGCACGGCACGGCCGAGGCCTACGCCCAGGTGTTCGATCGGTTCGTGAGCAGGATCACTCCCGGTGGTTTCCTGGTGGTGTGCGCTGACGACCCCGGCGCCCGGTCGCTGGCCGGGTACGCCCGGTCGCTTCCGCTGCGGGTGCGCAGTTACGGTGAGTCGCCGGACGCCGACCTGCGCCTGGCCGACATCCAGGTCGGCCAGCGTGGAACCACGTACCAGGCGTTCCACGACGGCACCTCGTTGGGGCAGGTACGCATCGCCGTTCCGGGTCGGCACATGGCACTGAACTCGGCGGCGGCGCTGCTGGCCGCGCTGGAACTGGGCCTGCCGGTCCAGCGGGTGCTGGACGGTCTGGCCGCCTACCAGGGAGTCCACCGGCGGTTCGAACTGCGCGGCACGGTCGGCGGGATCCGGGTGTACGACGACTACGCGCACCACCCGAGCAAGATCACCGCACAACTCCGGGCCGCCCGGGCGGTGGTCGGAGACGGGCGGCTGGTGGTGGCCTTCCAACCCCACCTGTACAGCCGCACCCGGGCCTTCGCGTCGGAGTTCGGCCGCGCCCTCGGGCTGGCCGACGAGGTTGTGGTGATGGAGGTCTACGGGGCCAGGGAGGACCCGATCCCCGGGGTGACCGGCGCGACCGTGGCCGCGCAGGTGCCGTTGCCGCCGGAACGGGTGTGTTTCGAGCCGTCGTGGTCCAGGGTGGTGACCGAGGTGGCCAGGCGGGCCCGCCCCGGCGACATGGTGATCACGATGGGTGCCGGTGACGTGACCATGATCGGACCGGAGGTGCTGGCGGTCCTCAACGAGCGGTACGGGTCCTGACCGACATGTGGAACCAGGGCGCGGGCACGGACCAGGGTGGTGCCGGCGGTTGAGCGTGGTGGTGAGCGGATCGCGGCGGCGGTTCGAGGCTCGTCGGCGGAGACGTCGGTGGCGTGGGGCCCGACCGCTGGTCCTGCTCGTCCTGGTCGTGGTGCTCGCCGGTGCCACGGCGTGGGCGGTGTGGTTCAGCAGTCTGCTGTCGGTTCGTCGGGTGACCGTGGTCGGAGTGGCCGACCGGTCGGCTGACCAACCGACCGACCGAACGGCTGACCAGCGGGATGGCGGGCTGGACCGTTCGGTGGACCACCAGGTGTCCGAGACGGCCCGGTCGGCGCTCGGTCGACCGCTGGCTCGGATCGATCTGCGGGAGATGGTGGGCCGGGTGGAGGCGATCGCCGGGGTGGCCTCGGCCCGGGTGTCGCGATCCTGGCCGTCCACCCTGCGCATCATGGTCGTCCAGCGGCAGGCCGTGGCGGTGGTCGAGCGGTCCGGCTCGTCGTGGTTGGTGGACGAGCACGGGACGACGTTCCAACAGGTGTCCGGCCAGCCGCGGTCGTTGCCACGGCTGGAGGTGACCGACCCGGATCCCTCCGATCCGGTCACCCGTGCCACCCTGGCAGCGGTCCGTTCACTGCCCGTGTCGCTGCGCGCTAGGGTGCGCAGTGTGTCGGCTTCGACCCCGGAGTCGGTTCGGATGGCGCTTCGGGACGGGCGCTCGGTGGTATGGGGAGGTGCGGACCGCGGCGATGAGAAGGCCCGGGTGCTACAGGCGTTGCTGCACCAGCCCGGCACGCTCTACGACGTCAGCACACCCTCGGTCGTCGTGATTCGGTGACGAACCTGGAGATGGTGCGGTACCGGAGGCGGGTTCCTGGTCGGGATCGGGCTTCGGACCGTGATCTGACCTCGATCGGCGGCGGGTCCTCCGACACGCCGCCGGTGTGCTTGAAGTGTGCCCGGTCGCTGCTTACTGTCCGCCCTAACGCTCAGGTTGACATAACTATAAGGCTCTACCTGAGGGTGAGGGTCGGCATGGGGTGCAAGGCAGGGTGTGACCAGCGCCCACCGTACCGTCAGGGTTGTGGTCGTGACGAGGGAAGGCAAGCCGGATGACACCCCCGCATAACTACCTCGCCGTCATCAAGGTCGTGGGTATCGGTGGTGGCGGCGTCAACGCCGTCAACCGGATGATCGAGGTGGGGCTCAAGGGCGTCGAGTTCATCGCGATCAACACCGACGCGCAGGCGTTGTTGATGAGCGATGCCGACGTGAAGCTCGACGTCGGCCGAGAACTGACCCGCGGGCTGGGCGCCGGTGCCAATCCCGAGGTCGGGCGCAAGGCGGCCGAGGACCACAAGGAGGAGATCGAGGAGGTCCTCAAGGGGGCCGACATGGTCTTCGTCACCGCCGGTGAGGGCGGTGGCACCGGTACCGGCGGTGCCCCGGTGATCGCCAGCATCGCCCGTAAGCTCGGGGCGCTGACCATCGGCGTGGTCACCAGGCCGTTCTCCTTCGAGGGTAAGAAACGCGCGTCGCAGGCCGAGGCTGGCATCGAGGCGCTACGCAACGAGTGCGACACCCTCATCGTCATCCCCAACGACCGGCTGCTCCAGATCAGCGACCGGACGGTGAGCGTGATGGACGCGTTCAAGAGCGCCGACCAGGTGCTCCTGTCCGGTGTCCAGGGCATCACCGACCTGATCACCACACCCGGGCTGATCAATCTCGACTTCGCCGACGTCAAGTCGGTGATGAGCGGTGCTGGTTCGGCGCTGATGGGTATCGGCAGCGCCCGGGGCGACAACCGCGCGGTCGCCGCCGCCGAGGCGGCCATCGCCAGCCCCCTGCTGGAGGCGTCGATGGAGGGTGCGCACGGCGTGCTGCTGTCGATCTCCGGTGGTTCGGACCTGGGATTGTTCGAGATCAACGAGGCGGCCTCGCTGGTCTCTGACGCGGCCCACTCGGAGGCCAACATCATCTTCGGTGCGGTCATTGACGACGCGCTGGGCGACGAGGTGCGGGTCACCGTCATCGCGGCCGGGTTCGACGGGGGTTCGCCGACCTACAAGAAGATGGAGCCGCGCCGGGCCGAGGAGATCCGGTCGTCACTTCCGCCGTCGGGCCACGGCCGGGGTTGGGCGGCCACCCCGCCGGCGTCCTCGCACGGTCCGTCGACCGCCAACGGGGGTCCGCGTCGGGCGGACTTCGACGACGACCTCGACGTACCAGACTTCCTCAAGCCTTGACCGTTCGACGCGTCGTCACGACCCGCGCCGGCGGGGCGAGTCGCTGGCCCTACGGTTCGTTCAACCTGGGTGGCCACGTCGGTGACGACCCGGCCGCGGTGGAGGCCAACCGACGTCGACTGGCCGCAGAGCTGGGGACCGACACCGACCGGGTGGTGTGGATGGACCAGGTCCACGGCACCACGGTGGCCGTGGTGGACCGCCCACCGGACCGGCCACTGCCGGCCACCGACGGGGTGGTGACCGCGACCGAGGGCCTGGTGCTCGCGGTGCTGGTCGCCGACTGTGTGCCGGTGCTGCTGGCCGATCCGGTGGCCGGCGTGGTGGGAGCCGCGCACGCCGG
>DATCWR010000518.1:0-3258 GCA_036566245.1 Mycobacteriales bacterium
CCTGCCAGGCTGTCCGGCTGCGCGCGGTCGTGGTCGGCGCGACCCGGACCGCCGAGGAGTTGGGCCGGGCGTTCGCCGGTGTCACGCTGCGGTTGTCCGGCGGCCAGGCCGCCGGCCGGACCGGGGGACAGGTGCTCGACACGGTGCCGGCCGAACCCGCCCTGGTGGTGTCCACTCCGGGCGCCGAACCGCTGGCCGAGGGCGGGTACGGCGCCGCGCTACTGCTGGACGGGTGGGCGTTGTTGTCCCGACCCGACCTGCGCGCGGCCGAGGAGACGCTGCGTCGGTGGATGAACGCGGCCGCCCTGGTGCAACCGGCTCACCGTGGTGGCCGGATCGTGGTGGTGGCCGACGGTGCCCTGCCGGTGGTGCAGGCGCTGTTGCGTTGGGATCCGGCCGGCCATGCCACCAGGGAACTGGACGAACGGGCCGAGTTGGGCTTCCCGCCGACCACAAGGATGGCCAGCCTGACCGGTACCTCGGCGGCGGTGGCCGACCTGGTGGCGGCGGCGGACCTGCCCGCCTCGGCCGAGCACCTCGGCCCGGTGCCGGCCGGTGCGGGTCAGGAACGACTGCTGATCCGGGTGAGCCGTCCCGACGGGGCCGCGCTGGCCGCCGCCCTGCACGCCGCCGCGGCGATCCGCAGTGCCCGGAAGGCGACCGATCCGGTACGGATCCAGATCGACCCGGCTGAACTGCTCTGAGCACGGGCGCGGTTCGTGGCGCTGGCGTGTCGGGCACCGTCGGTGCCGGTGGTCGCGGTTCCCGTGGCGGTCCGTGCCGGCCGTAAACTGGTGTCGGAACTGTCGTGTGTTCGCGAGGAGTCGCCCTGTGGCCGTCCAGCCGATCCGTATCTTCGGCGACCCTGTCCTGCGTACCCCGGCAGATCCGGTGGTGGACTTCGACAAGGAACTGCGCAGGCTGGTCGAGGACCTGTTCGAGACCATGATCGACGCGCCCGGCGCGGGACTGGCCGCCCCACAGATCGGTGTGGGTCTGCGGGTGTTCACCTACCACATCGATGATGACGAGCACGGTCACCTCATCAACCCCCGGTTGTCCTTTCCCAACGAGGAGGAGCAGGACGGTCCGGAGGGGTGCCTGTCCCTGCCCGGGCTCAGCTTCGACTGTCGACGGCACGCCCACGTGGTCGCGACCGGGTTCAACATGTACGGCGACCCGGTGACCGTTCTGGGCAGTAACGACCTGGCCCGGTGCGTGCAGCACGAAACGGACCACCTTGACGGGGTGCTGTTCATCGACCGGCTCGACCCCGAGACCAAGAAGGCCGCGATGCGGGCGATCCGCGAGGCGGACTGGTCCGGCGCCCCGGCGCCCACCATCCGGATCAGCCCCCACGCGACCCACGGACAGGCACTCTGAGCGCGGCCCGGACGTCGGGCGGGTGGGTCCGGGTGGGCGCGGTCGTCGCCACACCGACACCGCACCCACACCCTGCCGCAGGGCAGACCGCCCCGGCGGGCGTCCGATCGTCCACAGCCGACCACGCCGGCCATCGGCACCTCCGACCAGTTGAGCAGGGTGAGACACAGCAGTGAGGCTCGTTTTCGCCGGTACGCCCCAGGTCGCTCTCCCGGCCCTGGAGGCGTTGTTCGACTCACGTCACCAGGTGGTCGCGGTGCTCACCCGACCGGACGCGCCCGCCGGGCGGGGGCGGCGGGTCAACCCGTCGCCGGTGGCGGAGGCAGCCCGGGCCCGGAGTGTGGAGGTTCTCACTCCAACCAGGGTGTCGGATCCGGAGTTCCTCGCCCGGTTGACCGAGATCAACCCGGACTGTTGCCCGGTGGTCGCCTACGGTGGCCTGGTTCCGCCGGCCGCGTTGGCGATACCCCGACACGGGTGGGTCAACCTGCACTTCTCCCTCCTGCCGGCCTGGCGGGGGGCCGCACCGGTCCAGCACGCGGTGTTGCACGGCGACGAGTTGACCGGGGCGAGCACGTTCCGGCTGGAGAAGGGGCTGGACACCGGCCCGGTCTACGGGGTGGTCACCGAGGTGGTGCGACCCCGGGACACCTCCGGAGACCTGCTCGAACGGCTGTCCCGGGCCGGTGCTCACCTGCTGGTGGCCACCCTTGACGGGATCGAGGCCGGGGCCCTCGAACCGGTGCCCCAGTCGGCCGACGGCGTGTCGGCGGCGCCCAAGCTCGGTGCGGCCGACGCGCAGGTCGACTGGACCGTGCCCGCGGTCGGGATCGACCGGCGGATCCGCGCCTGCACGCCGACACCGGGTGCGTTCACGTTCCATCGGGGCGGTCGCCTCAAACTCGGCCCGGTGACCCCGGTGACCGACCACACCGACGAGTTGCGGCCGGGGGAGTTGCGGATGGAACGAAACCGGGTCCTGGTGGGCACCGGCACCCGACCGGTCGAACTCGGCGACGTGCAGGCACCGGGAAAGCGACGGATGCCGGCGACGGACTGGGCGCGTGGGGCACACCTCGAACCCGGCGAGAGGCTCGGCTGATGTCATCCTCCCCGCGTGGTCGACAGGACCGCCGCGCGACCCGACCGGACGCCCCACGCAGGGCGGCCTACGACGTGTTGCGCGCGGTGTCGCACCGCCAGGCCTACGCCAACCTGCTGTTGCCCAACCTGCTGCGCGAACGTCGAATCACCGGACGTGATGCCGGGCTGGCCACCGAACTGGCCTACGGCACGCTGCGGGCACAGGGCACCCTGGACCGGATCGTGGCGACCTGCGCGCAGCGGTCGGTGGACTCGGTGGACGCGCCCACACTGGACCTGCTCCGGCTGGGCGCCTACCAGTTGCTGCGGACCCGGATACCCGCGCACGCCGCGGTCAGCACCACGGTCGAGTTGGCCAGACAGACCGTGGGCCAGGGGCCGTCCCGGTTCGTCAACGCGGTGCTGCGTCGGGTCGCCGAGCAGGACGGTGACCAGTGGGAGGGGTGGGTGCGCCGGGTGGCCCCGTCGCCCGAGGCCGACCCCATCGGCCATCTCGCGGTGCGGCATGCGCATCCGGAGTGGATCGTCGCGGCCTTCCGGGACGCGCTGGGCGGTGACCTGGCCGAGACCGCCCGGGCGTTGGCCGCCGACGAGGTCCGGCCCGAGGTGCATCTGGTCGCGTTGCCCGGCATGGCGGACCGGGACGGGTTGGTCGCCACCAGTGGCGGCACCGCGGGCTCGTGGTCCCCCTACGCGGTGCGGCTGGCCGGAGGTGACCCGGCCAGGCTGGCCGAGGTGCGGAACGGCCATGCGCACGTGCAGGACGAGGGC
>DATCWR010000521.1:0-3884 GCA_036566245.1 Mycobacteriales bacterium
ATTCCGCTGGACCAGCCCAACCGGCAGGCGATATCTCACCGACCCCGAAAACCACAACGCACCCTGAACCTGCGTCACCTCGGCGACCCAGAACCACTGTGGTCGAGGCAACATGAGGGCGCTCACCACGGCCGCCTCGGGGCGCCTCGGGCGCTCAGCGCACGTGCAGCACGTCGCCTGCGGCCACGGTCCGGTCACCTGCGTCCGTGGCAACCACAAGCCGTCCGTCCGCGTCCACCCCGCTTGCCGTACCGGCCAGCATCTCGCCACTGGGCAACGCCACCGACACCGGACGACCCACGGTGTCGCAGGAGGCCAGATACGCCGCGTGCAGCCCACTGGTGCCCGGATCCCCGGCCGCGGCCCGCCAGACCTGGTAGTCGGCGGCCAACCGACGCAGGACCACGCGCAGGATCGTGTCCCGGTCCAGACAGTCCGCATCCTCCAGGGCCAGCGAGGTGGCGTCGGGCCGGGGCAGTTCCTCCGACCGGGTCGACACGTTCAGGCCGATTCCGACCACCGCGGCGCCGGCGGCGACAACCGACAACACACCGGCCAGCTTGCGCCCGTCGGTCACCAGGTCGTTGGGCCACTTCAGCGCCACGTTCACCTCGGCCACCTCGGTCACCGCCGTACACAGCGCCACCCCGGCGAGCAGTGGCAGCCAGGCCCAGCGGGCCACCGGCACCCCGGCCGGACGGAACAGCGCCGAGAAGGTCAGCCCGGCCCGCGGCGGAGACACCCAACTGCGGTCCAACCGGCCCCGACCCGCCGACTGGGACTCGGCCACCAGCACCGCACCCTCGGCCACCCCGGCCCGCGCGGCGGCGACCAGGTCGTCGTTGGTCGACGTGGTCTCGGTGACCACCCGCAGGTCGGTCCACCACTCGCCCTCGCGGGTCAGCGCAGCACGCAACGCCGGTTCGGACAGCGGTGGACGTTGCAGGTCGGACCACGGACTGGACATGGCACCAGGTTAGGCGGCACGGGTTCGCTGCGCCGACCCACCGACCGGTGGTCCGGTCACCATCGGTAACCATCGGATGCCCGAAGCGCGAACGGGGTGACCGCCGCGTCAGGACAACAACCGCTTGAGCACCATCACCGTCAGGGTGAAGCTCTGGTAGTCCAACGCGACCAACGGACCGACCTGGTCAACCACCGCCCAGCGCTTCTTCCAGTCCGGTTCGGTCACCACGCGTTCCACCTCGTCGGCCCGGTCCAGCGCGTCCTGACGCAACCCACCGGCCAGGATGTTCTCCGCGTCCGCGCGCAGCGCCACGTACAGCTCGCGCAGGTGCTGTTCGGACGGTCCGGACACCACCGTCTCCATCGCCGGGTCGGCCCGGTCCGACCGTCCCGGCGGGGTGGTTCCGGCCGGCCCGGCCGGCCCGGAACGACCAGCGCCACCCGGGTGCGGTCCGGCCGGCACCAGTCGGCGGAAGTTCAGGTAGGTCACGGTGGGCGGTGTCGGCCGGCTGGTGTCGGCCCGTTCGGCCCGCCGGTAACTCCACTCCCACCAACCGGTCGCGGTGAGCCGGAGGAACGCCGGAACCAGGCAGAACCCGGCCCGAGCCCGCTGGTCCACCCAGTCGTGGTCCACCAGGTAGCGCACCACCTGGTAGCGCTCCCGTCCGTTGCGGCCACACTGCCAGACCAACCGCCGGGCGTCCACGAACCCGTCCCGGCGGGCCGGGGCCGTGGCCAGGGACTCGAGCAGTAACCGGCCGCGCTGGCCGCGAATCCGTTCGGGTAGCTCCGGCCCGGTGCGCGCCCGGATCGCCGGGGCCAGTACGACCAGCGCCACCACCGCGGCGGCCGCGATGGAAAGCAGGGCGTCTACCGCTGCGTTGTCGGGCACCCGTATCCCCCGGGACGGTGGTCTGTCGCCGCGGGCCGACTCACGTCCACACGCGGTTCGACGCTGTGCTCGCGATCGGTCACGGCGGCATGGAGGTGGCGGAACCAACGGCCGACGGTGAACGGACACCGGTCCATACGTCACCCTAGAACGCGTTGGGCCCGGACACGATGAGGTGATCCCGGCGCGTCGCCCGCGACCCGCCGTACCAGGCCGACCCGGCGGCGCCGATAGGCTGTGCCGGTGCACGATCCGGTACCCCGCGTCGGTGCCGGTGGCCAACCGTGGTGAGAGGTGGTGCATGACGGGATCCGTGTCCTCGTTTGCCGAACGGTCGGGGTCGGACACCCGCACGACCGAGGGCAAGCTGGCCGACCTGCTGCGCCGCAAGAGCGAGGCGGTGAACGCCGGGTCGGCCCGGGCCATCGACAAGCAACACGCCAAGGGCAAGAAGACCGCCCGCGAACGGATCGAGATGCTGCTCGACCCGGACTCGTTCGTGGAACTGGACGAACTGGCCCGGCATCGCGGTCGGGACTTCGGGATGGACCGTAAGCGTCCGTACGGCGACGGGGTCGTCACCGGCTACGGCACCATCGACGGTCGCGGGGTCTGCGTGTTCTCCCAGGACTTCACCGTCTACGGCGGCAGTCTGGGCGAGGTCTACGGCGAGAAGATCTGCAAGGTCATGGACCTGGCCCTCAAGACCGGCTGCCCGATCATCGGCATCAACGACGGCGGTGGCGCACGGATCCAGGAGGGCGTGGTCGCACTCGGCCTGTTCGGCGAGATCTTCTACCGCAACACGATCGCCTCCGGGGTGATCCCGCAGATCTCCCTGATCATGGGTCCGTGCGCCGGCGGTGCGGTCTACTCCCCGGCGATCACCGACTTCACCGTGATGGTCGACCAGACCTCACACATGTTCATCACCGGCCCGGACGTGATCAAGGCGGTGACCGGCGAGGACGTGGCCTTCGAGGAACTGGGCGGGGCCAGGACCCACAACACCAGGTCAGGGGTGGCGCACTACATGGCCACCGACGAGGCCGACGCCATCGACTACGTCCGGGCCCTGCTGTCCTACCTGCCCAGCAACAACCTGGACGTCCCACCCTGCCACGACGTCGAGGCCGACCTGACGGTGTCCGACCGGGACCGGGAGTTGGACACCTTCGTCCCCGACTCGCCCAACCAGCCCTACGACATGCGCGAGGTGCTCGCGCATGTCCTGGACGACGGCGAGTTCTGCGAGGTGCACGCGCTGTTCGCGCCCAACATCCTGGTCGGGTTCGGCCGGGTCGAGGGTCGCCCGGTCGGTGTGGTGGCCAACCAGCCGATGCAGTTCGCCGGCACCCTGGACATCAGGGCGTCAGAGAAGGCCGCCCGGTTCGTCCGAACCTGCGACGCCTTCGGGGTGCCCGTGCTGACGTTCGTGGACGTCCCCGGCTTCCTGCCCGGCACGTCCCAGGAGTGGGACGGCATCATCCGGCGGGGCGCCAAGCTGATCTTCGCCTACGCCGAGGCGACCGTGCCGAAGGTCACCGTGATCACCCGCAAGGCCTACGGCGGCGCCTACGACGTGATGGGTTCCAAACACCTGGGCGCGGACGTCAACCTCGCCTGGCCCTCGGCGCAGATCGCGGTGATGGGCGCGCAGGCGGCGGTGAACATCCTCTACCGGCGGGAGTTGGCCGACGCCGAGGACCCGGACACCCACCGCGCCGAACTGATCAGCCAGTACGAGGACGCCCTGTACAACCCGTACATCGCGGCCGAACGCGGGTACGTCGACTCGGTCATCCCGCCGTCACACACCCGCAAGAACATCGTGCAGGCGCTTCGGATGTTGCGCGACAAACGGCAGGCCCTGCCACCCAAGAAGCACGGCAACATCCCGCTGTGACCGACAACGACGCAACCGCGGGCCAGCCCGGGGACGCCCCGGTGCTGCGGGTGGTACGGGGCGAGCCGACGGCCGAGGAACTGGCCGCGCTGGTGGCGGTGTTCACCGCGCTGGCCG
>DATCWR010000522.1:0-3381 GCA_036566245.1 Mycobacteriales bacterium
TCGGCGTCCCGCAGCACCCGCAGTACGTTCCGGCAGGTCAGCTTCCCGATCTCGGTTTCCGACCAGCCCCGGTCGAGCAGTTCGGCGACCAACCGCGGGTAGCCGGCGACGTCGTCCAGCCCGCGCGGTTGGGTATCCACGCCGTCGTAGTCTCCGCCCAGACCGACGTGGTCCACTCCGGCGACCTCCCGGACGTGCTCGACGTGGTCGGCGACCTGGCGAACGGTGGCCACCGGCCTGGGATGGGCCAGCTCCCACTGCCTGGCCGCCTGCCCGAGTACCGTGGAGTCCTTCGGGTCACCGCCGCGCCGGGCCACCTCGGCCTTCAGCGCGACATTCCATGCCGCGCACTCCGGCGAGACAAAATCGGGCACGAACGTCACCATGCACACCCCGCCGTTGCCGGGCAGTGCGGCCAGCACGTCGTCGGGCACGTTTCGCGGCACGTCGCACAGCGCCCGGGCCGAGGAGTGGGAGAAGATGATCGGTGCCTCGGTGACCCGCAGCGCGGCCCGCATGGTGTCGGCCGCGACGTGGCTACAGTCGACCAGCATGCCCAACCGGTTCATCTCGGCGACCACCTCCTCGCCGAACCGGGTCAGCCCGCCAACCCTCGGCTCGTCGGTGGCCGAGTCGGCCCACGGCACGTTGTCGTTGTGGGTCAGGGTCAGGTACCGCACCCCGAGCGCGTACAGCGCCCGCAGGGTGCCCAGCGAGCAGTTGATCGAGTGGCCGCCCTCGGCGCCCATGAGCGAGGCGATCCTGCCGTCGGCCAGCGCCGCCTCGACACCGTCCGCGTTGGTGGCCAACGTGAACGTGTCCGGGTAGCGCCGAACCATCGCGTACACCGCGTCGACCTGTTCCAACGTGGCGCTGACCGCGTGGTCACCCTGGAGCCGGGCCGGGACGAACACCGACCAGAACTGGGCGCCGACCCCGCCCGCCCGCAGCCGGGGGATGTCGGTGTGCAACCGCGGCTGGGACGCCGACACGTCCAGCCGGTCGAAGTCATAACCGGCATGCTTGCGCATCGCCCAGGGCAGGTCGTTGTGCCCGTCCATGATCGGATCGCGTGTCAGGAGATCGCGTGCTCGCCGCACAGGTCCGGCATCCGGGTCATCCATGGGACCAGAACCTACCCACCGGTATCGCCGGCCATGTCGGCAGGCCGGTGTCAGGCCGGGCCGATGAGGTTGGCGACGATCTGGGCGGACAGTGCGACCATTGGAAGCCCACCGCCGGGATGCGACGACCCGCCCACCAGGAACAACCCGTCCACAGGAGACCGGTTGGCCGGGCGCAGGAACGCCGAGCGGATGCCGTTGGACGACGTGCCGTAGATGGCCCCGCCAGGTGCCCAGGTGCGCCGTTCCAGATCCGCCGGGGTGAGGATCTCGCGGAACACCAGCCGGTCGGCCACCGGCATGCCGCGGCGGGCCAGCACCCCGAGCAACCGGTCGGCGTAGGACTGGGCCAGCCCGGGGGAGTCCCAGTCGATCGCGCCGGGGCCCTGCCCGTGCCGGGGCGCGTTGACCAGCACGAACCACGCCTCGTATCCGTCCGGGCGCACCGCCGGGTCGTCGGGGATGCTCACGAACAGGGTGGGATCGGCCACCGGGGCGGCCCGCACCCCGAAGATCGCGTCGAACTCGGCCTCGTGGTCCGGGGAGAACAGCACGTTGTGCTGGGCGGCGTTCGGGGTCCGGCCACGCACACCGAGCAGGGCCACGAACGCCGACAGCGACGGCTCGGCCCGTTCCACCCGCCGGGCCAGGCGCCGCTGTGGCACCAGGTCGGAGTAGACCTCGCTGGCGTCGGCGTTGGCCACCACCACGTCGGCCGGGATCCGACTGCCATCTGCCAACCGAACCCCACTCACCCGCTGCCCGAACATCTCCACCGCGGTGACCTCCACCCCGGTGCGCACCGTGGCCCGCAGCGAGGTGACCCGGTCAAGCAGCGCGTCGGCCAGGGTGCGCATGCCGCGCCGGACGTACCAGGCCCCGAACGTCTGCTCCACGTAGGGCACCACCGCCAGCGCGGCCGGCACCCGCCGCGGATCTGATCCGGTGTAGGTGGCGTAGCGGTCCAGGAACGTGCGCAGTCGCTGGTCGTGCAGGTACCGGTGCGCCAGCCAGCGCAACGAGCGGCCGGGGGAGACGGCCCTGGCATCACCCAGCCTGGTGCCGTACCTGACCAGCGTGCCCAGGCCATCCACGGTGGACCGCGTGAAGGGTTCCCGCACGGCCTGCCAGATCCGTTCGGCCCGCTGGCTGAACTGCCGCCAGTCCGCACCGGTACCCGGACCCAACGCGGCGTCCAGCCGGGCGCAGAACACCTCCAGGTCGGCGGTGGAGTCCAGCCGGGTCCCGTCGGCGAACCGGTACCGGGTGATCGGGTCGATCGGGACCAGGTCCAACATGGTGCTCATCGGTGCGCCGGTGTCGGCGAACAGGTCCTCGAACACCTGCGGCATGGTGAGCATCGACGGTCCGGTGTCGAACCGGAACACCCCCTGCGGGGTTGCCTTCTCGACCAGGCCGAGTTTGCCGCCCACCACCGGAGCCTGCTCGCACACGGTCACCTGGTGGCCGTGCGCGGCCAGCCGGGCCGCGACGGCCAGCCCTCCGACCCCGGCCCCGACCACGACGACCCTCATAGCCCCCGCCTCTTCCACACCAGCGTGCCGGCCCGCCGGCGACGCCATGACCGCACCGTAAGCCACCCGACCGCGCCCACCGACAGGGGGTGGGCCAGCGGGTCCGGCCACGCCCGACCCCCGGTGCACCGAGCCGCGACCATCCGCCCGGCCACGCCGGCAAGATATCCGGCCAGGCCGATCCGCGACCCGCGCAGGGCCGCCACCGCCGGCAGCACGTACAGCAGCGCCAGGAACCCCACGGCCCCGACAGCTCCGGTCGGCGTGCCAAACGCCGACCACAACGACTTGGCGTACCCGTCGGCCAGTTCGGCCCAACCGTCGTACATCCGGCAGGTTGCCAGCCTACTGCCCTCCACCACCCCGCCGTGGCCGCCGACCCGTTTGACCGCGCGCAGCAGCGCGATGTCCTCCAGCACGTCCGCGCGCACGGCGCCGTGCCCGCCGGCCCGGCGGTAGACCTCGCGGCGGACCAGCAGGAACTGACCGTTCGCGGCGGCCAGGGACGGACGTGGTGAGGTCTCGGCCAGCCGCAGCGGCAGGAAGGTCAGCCACGACCACTGCAACAGCGGTTGCACCACCCGCTCACCCACCGACCCCGTCAACTGCCGCGGATACGGGCAGACCAGGTCAAGACCGGTGGCGTGCATCAGTTCCACCGCCGCGGCCACCGCGCCGGGCGCCATCACCACGTCGGCGTCGACGAAGACGAGCACGTCATG
>DATCWR010000524.1:0-3503 GCA_036566245.1 Mycobacteriales bacterium
CGGTGGCCCGGTGGCTGGCCGCCCAGGGCCGACGGGTGGTACTCACCGGTGGTCCCGACGAGCAGGCCCTGGCCGCCACGGTGGCCGCCGGGGCGGGCCTCGCCCCGTCCGCGTCGCTGGCCGGACGGCTGTCCCTGCCCGAACTGTGCGTGTTGGTCGGCTCGGCCGCGCTGGTCTGCTGCGGTGACACCGGGGTGGCGCACCTGGCAACCGCGTTCGGCACGCCCTCGGTGCGGCTGTTCGGGCCGACCCCGCCGACACTCTGGGGCCCACTGTCCGACCCTGGCCACCACGCCGTGCTCTGGTACCCGAACACCTCCGGTGACCCACATGGCGAGCGGCCCGACCCCGCGTTGCTGCGTATCGACGTGGCCGAGGTGATCGCCGCCACGAGGGTGCTGCTGGCCGGCGGATCGTGGGTCGGGTGAGGACCGTGGCAGTCCGGTCCGGGCCAACGTGCCGCGGGGTTGCCGCCGCGGTCACGCGCCCACGGCCAACCGTTCCCGGAACCAGGCGACGGTGGCGGCCAGTCCCTCTGACCAACCGACCCGGGGCTGCCAGTCGAGTAGTTGTCGGGCGCGGTCGGTCCGTGGGCGACGCAACCCCGGATCGTCGACCGGCCGTCCGACGAAGGCCACCGGCGAGGCCGAGCCGGCCGCGGCGATGATCTGCCGTGCGATGGCCAGCACCGACCTCTCGTCCGGGCTACCGATGTTCACCGGTCCGGCGTGTGCGCTGTATGCCATCCGCAGGATGCCGTCGACAGTGTCGGTGACGAAACAGACCGACCTGGTCTGGCTGCCGTCCCCGGCCACGGTGAGCGGTTCACCGGCCAGCGCCTGTCTGATGAAGGTGGGGATCGCGCGACCGTCGTCCGGGCGCATCCGCGGGCCGTAGGTGTTGAAGATCCGAACGATGGCCGTGTCCAGGCCCTCGCTGTCCCGGTAGGCGGTGGTGAGTGCCTCGGCATAACGCTTGGCCTCGTCGTACACCCCACGTGGTCCGACCGGGTTGACGTGACCCCAGTACTCCTCGGGCTGCGGGTGTACCTGCGGGTCGCCGTACACCTCCGAGGTGGAGGCGAGCAGGAACCGGGCGCGCTTCTCCTTGGCCAGTCCCAGCGCGTGCCAGGTGCCGATCGCGCCGACCTTGAGGGTCTGCAACGGCATCTGTAGGTAGTCGACCGGCGAGGCCGGGGACGCGAAGTGCAGCACCAGGTCGACCCGGCCCGGCACGTGCACATAGTCGGTCAGGTCACAGCGGACCAGCCGGAACGACTCGTCCGACATCAGGTGGGCCACGTTGACCGGTGCCCCGGTGAGGAAGCTGTCCAACGCGACGACCTCACACCCGTCGGCCAGCAGCCGCTCACACAGGTGGCTGCCCAGGAAACCGGCGCCTCCGGTCACCACGACGCGCACGGCCATGGCCGCGTGGTACCCGGCCATCCGGCCGACAAACCATCCGGCATCCGTCGGCCACACCCGCCACGCCGGGTCAGGACAACGCGGCGCCGGCGGTGGGTTCGGTCGGCGCCGGGGTCTGTGCCATCGCCGCCTCGGCCCGGGCGAACTGGGTGCGGTACAACTCCGCGTACAGGCCGCCCTCGGCGAGCAACTGCTCGTGGGTGCCGCTCTGGGCGACCCTGCCCTCGTCCAGCACCACGATGAGGTCGGCCCCCCGCACGGTGGACAACCGGTGCGCGATGACCAGGGAGGTGCGGCCGACCAACGCGGCGTTGAGCGCGTGCTGTACGGCCACCTCCGACTCACTGTCCAGGTGTGCGGTGGCCTCGTCGAGGATCACCACGGAGGGCGCCTTGAGCAGAACCCGGGCGATCGCCAACCTCTGCTTCTCCCCGCCTGACAGTCGGTAGCCCCGGTCCCCCACCACGGTGTCCAGCCCGTCGGGCAGCCCGGCGACCAGGTCGGCGATCTGGGCCGCGCGCAGCGCCTCCCACATCTGCTCGTCGTCGGCGTCGGGTCGCGCGTAGCACAGGTTGGCCCGGATGGTGTCGTGGAACAGGTGGGCGTCCTGGGTGACCACACCGATCGCGGCCCGCAGCGAGGCCTGGGTGACCTCGCGGACGTCACGGCCACCGATGCGCACCGAACCGGTGTCCACGTCGTACATCCGGGTGACCAGTTGGCTGATGGTGGTCTTCCCCGCGCCGGACGGGCCCACCAGAGCGACCAACTGCCCTGGTTCGGCCCGGAAGCTCACCCCGTGCAGAACCTCCTGTGTCGGGGTGTTGTCGAGCACCGCCACGTCCTCCAGCGACGCCAGGGACACCTCGCTGGCACCCGGGTAGCTGAACCGGACGTTGTCGAACTCGATCGTGCGGGCCTGGGCCGGCAGGTCCACCGCGCCGGGACGGTCGTCGATCATCGGGGTGAGGTCGAGCACCTCGAAGACCCTCTCGAACGACACCAACGCGCTCATCACGTCGACCCGCACGTTCGACAGTGAGGTCAACGGCCCGTACAGCCTGGTCAGCAGCAGGGCGAGGGTGACCACGGTGCCCGCGTCGAGCCGACCGGACAGCGCGAACCAGCCACCCAGTCCGTACACCAGCGCCTGGGCCAACGCGGCGACCAGGGTCAGCGCGACGAAGAACGTGCGGCTGTACATGGCCGAGGTCACGCCGATGTCGCGCACCCGCCCGGCCCGGTCGGAGAACGAGCGGGACTCCTGCTCGGGTCGACCGAACAGTTTCACCAGCAGCGCGCCGGCGACGTTGAACCGTTCGGTCATGGTGGCGTTCATCGAGGCGTTCAGCGAGTAGGACTCCCGGGTTATCTCCTGGAGTCGCCGGCCCACCCGCCGGGCCGGCACCACGAACAGCGGCAGCAACACCAGCGACAGCACGGTGATCTGCCAGGACAGGGTGAACATCACCCCGGCGGTCAGCAGCAACCCGATCACGTTGGACACCACCCCGGACAGGGTGGAGGTGAACGCCTGCTGTGCGCCCAGCACGTCGTTGTTGAGCCGGCTGACCAGGGCACCGGTCTGGGTGCGGGTGAAGAACGCCACCGGCATGCGCTGGACGTGGTCGAAGACCCTGGTGCGCAACTGGTAGATGAGACCCTCGCCGATCCGGGCCGAGTACCAGCGCTGGACCAGCGACAGCCCGGCCTCGAACACGGCCAGCACCGCGATGGCCACGGCCAGGTTCACGATCACCGACAGGTCCGACTGCCCGGTGATGGCGTTGACCACCCGGCCGGCCAACACCGGGGTGGCCACCCCGATGAGCGCGCTGGCCACCACCGTGCACAGGAACACCAGCAGTGCGAACCGGTAGGGTGCGGCGAACCGCATGATGCGCCAGAACGTTCCCGGGGTGAGCTTGGTCGACACCACCGAACGGTCCCGGCGGAACGACCGCATCACCTGCCAGTGATCGCCCGGCATGCTCATCGCATCCTCCCGTGTTCGCCGCCGCGCGCCCACGCGGCCGACCCGCGCCGCGGCGACCGGGGGGCACCCGGACCGGTCCG
>DATCWR010000529.1:0-6974 GCA_036566245.1 Mycobacteriales bacterium
GAGGTGTTCGTCACTGAACCGCACCTGGACCACATCGCCGAGCCGGGACAGTTCGTCAAGTGTGACCTGAATGCGGGTGCGGATGGTCAGCGGCACGCCCTCCAGTTCCTCGCGCCGCCGGGTCACCTCGCTGTCCGGGTCGCCGACGAGGAACCGGATCTGGCACCCGGCCTCGGCTTGGCGGCGCAGGATCGCGCCGAAATTGGCCTGTTCGAGCCAGAAGAAATAGTTCGTGTATCCGGCGAGGGTGATCTCGTCGGTGGCCTTGGTGATGAGCCGGTGCCAGAGGCTCTTGGGCACCGCGGAGCGGTACGGGTAGGCAGCGGCGATCTCCCGGTCCGCGCCGGTCTTGACCGCCGCACGGACGGCATCTGGCCAGATCATGGCCTCCTCGACCCCCAACGTCTCGGATACGGCCCACCGGTGGCGCTGGTGAGGTAGTCGCTCCTCGTGGGCGAGCCACCGTCCGACGGTCTTGACGTCCACTCCACACGCGCGGGCAAGGTCCCGCTCTGTCATGGTGGCATCGGTGAGCGCTCGACGCAGCGGCTCATTGGTCACGATCGCAGGCTCCTCTTGTGTGTGAAGGACGAATGTTGATCCGGTCCACCATTCGTCCTCAACGTCCTGAAGCGCGGTCGTAACGGCCCTGATGCCTTTCTAACCTCCCTCCATCACGCAGCGCACCTGAATGATCACGGAGGCGAGATGTTCGACCATGTCCAACTCGGCTGGTTGGCCGGGGACGACTACCGAGCCGCTGCCGAGGCGGCCGGTGTGGTGGAGTTGCCCGACAACAGCGAACCGAACGACCCGACCGACGACCCGCCAACCGACACTCCGGCCGATCCGTCGTGGGACGGCCGGTGCGGGACCGGGCGCCGCGTGTTGGACGACCTGTTGACCGGCGGATGGACCGACGACGACCCCGGGTCGGTGGGCAGGTGACCACGGCGGACGCCGCGCCCAGGGTGGCAGATCAACCACATGGCTCAGGCTGATGGGTCCGTACAGAACCGCATGCCATACCGTGGTATGGTGACTGTATGGCAACACGGAAGGTGACCATCACGCTCGCTGAGGAACTGGTCGACGCGATCAGTGAGGTGGCACGCGAGGACGGAATACCAGTTTCTCGGGTGATCGCCAGCGCCGCGGAGCGGGAGCTGCGCCTGCGGATCGGTCGTGCGGTGATCGAGGACTGGCAGGCCGAGCACGGTCACTTCACTCCGGAGGAGTTGGCCGCGGCGCGGGCCGAGATCGCTGCCGCCGACGCCGAGGCGTTGAGCAAGGCTGGCCGGTTCGTGGCGTGAGCGTCCCGTACGTCTACGACGCTGGGGCCTTGATCGCGATTGACGCGAATGACCGCCGGATGTGGGCGATCCACAGCGTGGCGCTCGAAGAGGGGCGGCGGGTTGTCGTGCCTGCCGTTGTGGTGGGCCAGGTGTGGAGAAACGGACCGCGGCACGTTCGGTTGGGTCGGGTCCTGCGGTCGTGTGAGATCCAACCGGTCGGTCTGGAGGTCAGCAAGGCCGCAGGGGTGCTCTGTGGCCGCGTGCGAACCTGCGACGTGGTTGATGCGATCGTCGTTGTGGTGGCCGCCAGCCTCGGTGCGATCGTGTTCACCAGCGATCCTGGTGACATCTTCACTCTCGCCGACGGAACCGGGGGCTTGGCGATCCGCAAGGTCTGACCGTCGGTGACGGGACACCCTCGGGGCCGTGATTCGGTCGGCCACGGGTTAACCTCGGAGCCGTGAATGATCACGGGTTCGAGACGCTCGCCATCCACGCCGGCCAGGAGGCTGACCCGGCCACCGGCGCCGTGGTGGTGCCCATCCACCAGACGTCGACCTACAAGCAGGACGGCGTGGGTGGGCTGCGCGGAGGCTACGAGTACAGCCGCACCGCCAACCCGACCCGCCGGGCGTTGGAAACCTGCCTGGCCGCGTTGGACAGCGGCCGGGACGGTGGCGCGCACGGCCTCGCGTACGCCTCGGGGATGGCCGCCGAGGACTGCCTGCTGCGCACCGTGTGTGAACCCGGTGACCACGTGGTCATTCCGGACGACGCCTACGGCGGCACGTTCCGGCTGCACGCCAAGGTGCTGGCCCGCTGGGGGGTCGACCACACCCCGGTTCCGCTGTCCGACCCCGATGCGGTGCGCGCCGCGCTGCGCCCCCGCACCCGGCTGGTGTGGTGTGAGACGCCCACCAACCCGCTGTTGGGTATCGCCGACATCGAGGTGCTTGCCGCGATCGCGCACGACGCCGGTGCGTTGCTCGTGGTGGACAACACGTTCGCCTCGCCCTACCTCCAGCAGCCGCTGGCCCACGGTGCCGACGTGGTCGTGTACTCCACCACCAAGTACCTGGGCGGGCACTCCGACGTGGTGGGCGGCGCGCTGGTCACCCCGGACGTGGAACTGGCCGAGCGGCTGGCGTTCCACCAGAACGCGATCGGTGCGGTGGCCGGACCATTCGACTCCTGGCTGGTGCTGCGCGGGGTGAAGACCCTGGGCGTGCGGATGGAACGGCACTGCGCCAACGCCGCACGGGTGGTGGAGATGCTCACCGCGCACCCGGCGGTGGAACGGGTGTACTACCCGGGCCTGCCCGACCACCCGGGTCATGACATCGCCGCCAAGCAGATGCGTGGATTCGGGGGAATGGTGTCGTTCACGCTGCGGGGTGGTGAGGAGGCCGCGCTGCGGGTGTGCCGGCGGGCCCAGGTGTTCACCCTGGGCGAGTCGCTGGGCGGGGTGGAATCCCTGATCGAACACCCGGGCCGGATGACCCACGCCTCGGCAGCGGGTTCGCCGCTGGAGGTGCCGTCGAACCTGGTACGACTGTCGGTGGGTATCGAGTCCGTTGACGACCTGCTGACCGACCTGACCCAGGCTCTGGATTAACCGTGCCGAACCGCCGACCGCGCTGACCCCACGGTGGTCAGCCGCGGCCGTCGGCGTCGGGATGATCGACCGGGACCAGGTCGGCACGGTCCAGGCATCCGGTGACCACGGGCACCGGCACCATCCGGGCATCCCCGGACATCGACCGGCCGGTGGTGTCCGGTGCCGGTGCGAACGGCCGCACCGCGACCAGTGTGTGCCCGGCCGGGCAGGAGGTCACGGCATGCTCGCCCACCGGCCACACCATGCCGGCGGTCACCCCGAGCGCGGTGGCGAGCACGGCTGTGACCGCGACCAGCGTGTTGCGCAGGGTCCGGAGCCGGGCCGCGCGGGCCACCGCCTGGACGGGGTTGGGACATGCCCTGGATGCCATGTGACGATTTTCCCTCGCTCTGGGTTGACCTCCAACCTACTCACCGTTACGAATGGGCGGGATGCCCGGTTCAACGCTGGTGGGCTGGCCCTCAGGCGGGCTGGTAGACCATCAGCACCACCAGGGCCAGGTACAGCAGGCTGACCACGCCCGACGACGCGGCGACCCGCCCGGCCAGCCCGGCGCTGGACTCGCCCTTCTCGGCCAGCGCGGTCGCACTGTTCAGGGCCGGGCGAAGCACGCCCATCACCAACCCGAACGCCAGCACGAACAGGACCAGCGAGGCGATCACCCAGCCGTCCCCGAACGCCACGTGCGCGCCCTTGTCCCGGCCCTGCACCAGGGACAGCCCGAACACGAGCACCGCCAGCGAGGCCCAGCCGTAGATGGTCACCAGTCGGGCGGTGGACCGCAGCCCACCGGTGTCGCCGTTCTTGGTGAACCGGATGCCGCGTGTGCCGGCCGCGGCCAACGGCCCGATCAGGAATACTGCGGCAATGATGTGCAGCGTGAGCAGGATTTTCACCATCAGCGCAGGGTAGTAGCCGCTGTGTGGCACAGCGTGACCGGGCCGACCGACCAGTCCCGGCCACTCCAGGGTCAGCGGGCCGGTAATGCCGAGCGCAACAGAATGGCCAACACGTCCGGCGCGGTGAACGGACGGTCGTAGGTCGCCGTCGGGTCGTACCGACGCAGCACGCCGGCGGCAACCAGCTTGTTCACCCAGGTGTTGGCGGCGGGGTAGGACAGTCCCAGATGCCGTTCCGCCTGCCGGACAGTGAAGATCGGCTGCTCAAGGCAGAAGTCGACCAGCCGCAGGGCGTTGTCCGCCCGGTGACCGGCCGACCGCACCCGCTCCTTCAGGTCGGCCTGTACCGCGAGCAGGTCCATCAGTTGCTGCTCGGTCTCGGCCGCCGAGGCGGCCAGCCCGTCGGCGAAGAACCGGATCCACGAGTCCCAGTCACCTGTAGCGCTCACCGCGAGCAGCCGGTCGTAGTAGTCGGCCCGGCGGGCCTCGAACCACGGCGAGATGGTCAGCGTGGGTTCGCTCAGTACTCCCGAGTACATGAGGTGCAGCACCGCAAGCAGCCTGCCGATCCGGCCGTTGCCGTCCACGAACGGGTGCAGGGTCTCGAACTGGTAGTGGGCCATGCCGGCCGCGACCACCGGGTCGATGAGGCTGCCGTGGTCCGAGGTGATCCATTCGACCAGGTCGCGCATCCGGTGCTCCAGTTCGGTCCCCGGGGGCGGTGGAACGAAGCGAGCGTCCTGCACGCGCACGCCGGGGTGGGTGCCGATCATCACCTGGATGTCACGCAGCCGCCCCGCGCGTCGGCTGTCCACGCCGAGCCCACGCACCAGCCGGCCCTGCAGGTCGGCGAGCAGGCCAACGGTCAGCGGACGTCCCTCGGCGTGCCAGTCGAAGGCGTACTCGGCCGCCCAGACGTAGTTGAGCACCTCGCGCAGCGTGGCGTCGTCGGGGTCCTCGCCCTCGGCAGCGGCGAGTACCGCGGACAGCGGCGCGTGGGTGCCTTCGAGCGCCGAGGTGCTCTGTGCCTCACGGCGCAGGGTGGGCCGGCGTAGCAGGCCGGGGTTGGGCAACCGGCGGGCCGAACTGTCAAGTGCGGCGAGCGCAGCCCGGGCGTTGGCCACCGCATTGAACGTCGTGACCGTCAGCTCAGGGGTCATGGCCGGCAGTGGGTGCGGCAGGTACGCGACGTGTTCCCACACGCCGAAGCGCAGATCGTGACCGTCGATCGGCACAAGTGAACCAGTTGGGCTGTTCGCGAACATTTCTCGGCGCACAATGAAAGTTTATTGCAACATGGCTTTCATTTCGAGGCCAACTGACGCTCGGAATGCAAGGTCTGAAGCGACAGCCCACCCTGGCCAGCCAGGGTCCACTCCGGGGGGACGGTCAGCGGGTGGGACGGGTGCTGGTCCGGCGGGTGCCTCGGCGGGCGCGTAGGTAGTCGCGGACCACGTACTCGCCCAACCGATCGGCTGACGGGGAGAACACCCGGCCGCCGTTGCGGTGCGCGAGTTCGTCGACGAACCGGACCAGTCCTGGTTCGTCCCCGAGCATGAACACGTTGATGGTCGCGCCGCGCCGGGTGCACCGGTCCACCTCGGCCACGGTCAGCGCGAGTGTCTCGGGTAGTGGCGGCCAGGCGAAGTCGGCCTGCCCGCCGGGGGTCAGGTGCGCGGTCGGCTCCCCGTCGGTGATCACCATGATCACCGGCTCGGCGTCGGGGTGACGGGCCAGATGCCGCTGGGCCATGATCAGTCCGTGTTGCAGGTTCGTGCCCTGCACCATGTCCCAGGACAGTCCGGCCAACCCGGTCGCCGAGAGTACCCGGGCGTAGTTGGAGAACCCGATGATCTCGATCGCGTCCTGCGGGAAGCGGGTGGTCACCAGACTGTGCAACGCCAGCGCCGTCTGCTTGGCCGCCCCCCAGGTACCGCGCAGCTCCATCGAGTAGGACAGGTCCACCAGCAACGCCACCGCCGCGCTGGTCCGCCGCTCGGTCTCGGCGACCTCGAAGTCCTCCACCGACAGCCGCAGTCGGCCAGACCCCCGACGCCCGCCGGAGACGACGCCGGGTCGACCCGATCCGGTGCGCAGCACCGCGTTGCGCACCGTGCGCACCACATCCAGCGGCTGCTCGTCGCCGAACTCCCACGGCCGGCTGGTGCCGACCAGGTCACCGGCCGCGCCGGCGTCGGCCACGTCGTGACCGCCACGGCCCCGCGACTCCAGACGGGCGAACACCCGGCGCAGTGCGGTCGCACCCAGCCGACGCACCGCCCGGGGGGTGAGTTCCAGTCGGCCGTTCTCCCGGGCCAGATAACCCTGTCGTTCCAGTTCCCGTTCGATCCGGCGCAACGCGGCCAGGTCGTCGACAGCCTGGCGGCCCAGCGCCCGCTCGACCAGTTCGGCGTCGACGTCGTCCAGGGTTGCCCCCGGGTAGTCCTGGTCGAGCATCGCGTCCAGTTCGTCCAGGTCGGCGATCTCCTCCAACGCGGTGGTCGCGTCACCCAGACCCAGCGGCTGCTGCCCGTCGACCCGTTCCCGACCGCGCCACCGCAGGTCCGGTCGGGCCGCGCGCAGTTGTTGACCCAGCCGGTCCAGTTCGCTGGCCAACCCCAGGTCGGAGAGCACCGAGGACATCAGGTTGGACAGTTCCTGGCGTTGCTCGGGTGACAGCGAGTCGAGCAACCGCTGCGCGGCCGCGGCACGGCGGGCCAGCGAGTCAACCAGCTCATCCAGATTCGCCGGGTTGTCAGGGAAGAAGTCGCCGTAGCGGTTCATGAAGTCGTCGAACTGCTGCTGGGTGTGTTCGCCCCGGGCGTCGGCGGCGAGCATCTCGTTCAGGTCGGCCAGCATGTCACGCACCCGGGCCATCTGGGCCGGGTCGGCGTTCTCCAGCGCCTGCTTCATCCCTCGGAACTGGCTGTCGAGCACCTCCCGACGCAGCAGGTCCAGGATCTCCTGGTAGGCCGCCTGTGCCTCGGGCGAACGCCACCGGTAGTCGGCGAGTTGACGCACCGCACGGGCCGGGTCGCGCGGCAGTGAGTCCAGTTCGGCCTCGGCCAGCCGCGCCGCGTCCGACGGGTCGGGGAACAGCGCCTGGCGCTCGGCCGACACCGCCTGGTCCAGCAGTTCGCGGGCCCGCTCCAGGGTGCCGTC
>DATCWR010000530.1:0-11917 GCA_036566245.1 Mycobacteriales bacterium
CGCTGGTCGCCCGGGTCGGTGGTTATCTCCAGTCGCACCCTGTTGGCGACCTCGACGATCGCGTCGGGGTCGTTCAGGTCAACCTCGGCGTCGAGTACCGCCCAGGTCACCGCCCGGTACATGGCGCCGGTGTCCAGGTAACACGCACCGAGAACACGGGCCAGAGAACGGGCCACCGAGGACTTCCCGGTGCCGGATGGTCCGTCCAGTGCGACGACGCCCGTGAGTGGCACGACCGCTCCTTTCGATAGACGGCCGGCACACCGAACGCTTGTGGCGTCTCCCGGCGGCCGGCCGTCCGGGAGAAGGCGGGGAACAGGGCCCAGGTCAACGCTGAACGCCGTGAACCCGTAGAAACTCAGTGTTCCAAGCCATCCCTATCCCACAGTGACCGCCACCGCCGTCACCTCACTTTGACCACGACCAGATCGGACGCTGAGAAACGCGGCCAGGAGACAGGTTAGTGACAGCAATATGACCAGCACGAACGGGATGGCGGTAACCGCCTCAGGCCACGGTGACCACCTCACCAGCCCAGCCCATGCCCCCGAGAACATCGCAGCACGGTCACCGGCCGCCCCAACGGGTACCCACCATGCGAGGAGCAGGGTACGCCAGGCCACCACCTGGGTCGCCAGCGCCGCCACGAGCACGGCCAGCGGAAGCACCCGCGCCAGACGTCGCCGAAGTACCCAGGCCAGTCCGGTCACCGCCAGTCCTGCCACGGGAACGAAGAACGGATACATGTACCGGCCCTGCACTCCGGCGAACCGACCCGCGTGTTGGGCCCAGACAAGGTAGGTCTCCCTGGCCAGAATGACCAGGGAAAGCGCTGTCGGAGCAAGGATCACAAGGACGGCTGTGCGCCCAAGCCGATCAGAAAATCCGAAGGCAAAACCGACCAGCACCGCGAGTACGAGCATGCCTGTCCAGATATAGGCGACCATCGCTGGGAAGGCCGGGCCCTCGGGCAGCCCGATACCGCCGTAGAAGCGCTGTGACATCCGTTCAACGAAGCCGGTGACGAAATCCTGGGGTCCAGCGGTCGTCGGTACTATCGGGCCGACAATCTTGGTCAGGTTCTCCTTACCGTAGCCAAAAGGTTGCACAGCGCCGTAGGAAACCAGATTGTGCAGCCACCACAGTCCGCCTGGTATCCCACCGATCAACAAGGCGAGCAGGGCTGGCCGCCACGGAAGCGAACGACGGAAGCGTCGCCAGGCCACCAGATACGCCAGCAGGACCACCGGTGGGAGAACCAACGCGAAGGCCTTGGTCAGCAGCGCGCCGGTCATAAGGAGGCCCAACAACACACCCGTACGGCGACTCAGATCCCCGGCCACCACTCTCGCCACCAGTAGCAGGATCAGTGAGGTGAGCAGTATCGCAAGGTTGTCGTTGTTGAACGTTGCACCTGAACGCGCCAGGTTCGGCAGGGTCAGCGGCATTGCCCCAGCCGCGAGGGCGATCGGACCATCTCCCGCCCAGGTGCGGGTCATTGCCCACGCAAGCAGTGGCAGGGGCATCATCATCAGGATCGACAACACCCGCAACATTGCGATCTGCTGATCGTAGGGCAGTTGCGCGACTCCCGGTACTCGGAACACGCCCGCACCCAACAGATAGTACAGCGGTGGGTGCTGAACCATCTGGTTCGGGTAACCGACCAGGGACGGCCTGTCGCCACCCATCTCGTCGATTGACTGCCTCTCACCACGAGGCACAATATCTACATCGGAGAATGGCCGCTGCGGTGGATACCCCGGTCCACGTTCGGTCTGCTTGATTCCAACCGCTGTTCGGCGCTCTCCCGGTCCGTACAATCCGTGGCCCTGCGCATAGGCATAGGCCATGTCGACATGCTGTGGCTCGTCGTAGCCGTAGTCGGCAGGGTACAGAAAAGTGCACATGAACATCAGGGCACCCTGCAGTGCGACCAACAGCCATACGAACAGTGGCACCCCACCCAAGCGGAGCCAACGAGGGCCGCGAGTGCCCTGCGCTTGACCTTTCCACCGGCCTTCTCCCCGATCGGTGCGACGCTTGGAACTCTCGTCACCAGCACCGACAGCGCTCGGTCCGACCTCCGTCACGCCCATGACGGGATCCGCATTCACCAGTCAGGTCCCTCCCGCACTGAGACAAGCATGAAACGCCAGCATTGACCGGGGAGGTTACCGGTACCTGCCTGCGATCGCCTCGCCGGCACGATCTCGACGCCTCACCTGCCGCCGGGCCCAGAAACGCTCACGTCCGTCTCACAACCCTACCGACCGGTACAGTTTGCCGATCTCGTCGCGGCCCAGGCGGCGGACCGTGCCGGGCTTCTGGTGCCCGAGCCGCACCGGGCCGATGGAGGTGCGGACCAGCCTGGACACCGGATGGCCGACCTCGGCGAGCAGGCGGCGGACCACGTGCTTGCGTCCCTCGTGCAACACGATCTCGACCATGGCCTGGGTGCCACTCGACTCCAGCAGCCGGAACTCGTCCACCCTCACCGGTCGGCCGTCCAGGGTCACCCCGGCCCGCAGGCGGCGGCCCACATCGCGCCGCACCGGGCCGCGCACCTGGGCCAGGTAGGTCTTGGGCACCCCGTGTGAGGGGTGGGTCAGCCGGTGCGCCAGTTCACCGTCGTTGGTCATCAGCAGCAGACCCTCGCTGTCCTGGTCCAACCGCCCGACGTGGAACAGCCGCTCGGGTCGCTCGGCCACCCACTCGCCCACGGTGGTGCGCCCCCGGTCGTCGGACATGGCACTGAGTACACCTCGGGGTTTGTTCAGCGCCAGGTACACCAGGTCCGGCCGCAGCGCGACCCGTTCCCCGTCCACGTGCACCACGTCGTGGGCCGGATCGACCCGGGTCCCGGGACGTTGCACGACCCTGCCGTTGACGGTGACCCGACCAGCCGCGATGAGTTCCTCACAGGCGCGACGGGAGGCCACCCCGGCGCCGGCCAACGCCTTCTGTAGGCGTTCGCCACTCGGCGCGGTCTCAGGCTGAGGTTGCGACATCATCAACAGAGTCAATCTCGGGAAGGAGTGGAGCCAGCGACGGAAGTTCGTCCAACGAACGCAGTCCGAGCCGCTCCAGGAACAGTGGGGTCGTACGGTACAGGTTGCCGCCGGTGTCCGGGTCGGTGCCGCACTCCTCGACCAGGCCGCGGCTGAGCAGGGTGCGCATCACCCCGTCCACCCCGACCCCGCGGATGGCGGCGACCCTCGACCGGGTCACCGGTTGGCGGTAGGCGACCACGGCGAGGGTTTCCAGGGCCGCCTGGGTGAGCCGGGTCTGCTGGCCGTCGCGCACGTAACGTTCGACGTAGGGCGCGTACTCCTCCCTGGTGTACAACCGCCAGCCACCGGCGAGTTCCCGTAGCGCGAACCCGCGCCCCTGCTCGTCGTACTCGTCGCGCAGGTCGCCCAACGTCCGGGCCATCGTGGGTCTGGTCACCCCGAACACCTCGGCGAGGTCGGCGGTGGCCACCGGGGCGTCCACCACCAGCAACACCGCCTCGACCGCGGAGCGCAGCCGCGCCGGATCGTCCCGTTCCGCGGCGTCCGAACCGGCCGGGCCGACCGGGCTGGCATCCCCGGCGTCGGCGACCGCCTCGACGTCGGGAAGGACCGCCAACACCGGCGCGGGTGGCGTCTGCTCATCCGGTGGCACGTCGTCGTGCTCGCTCACCCGTACTCCTCGTCCACGTCCGATCCCTCCCCGTCACCGTGCGTGACACTGCTGTCGGCAGCGACACCGGTCCACCGTACGTGCAGCTCACCCAGCGGGGTCACCTGCTCGAAGGCCACCACCGTGGCCCGGTACAGCTCCAGCAGAGCCAGGAACCGCGCCACCACCTCCAGGGTGTGTGAACAGTCGGCGACCAGCGACCGGAAGGTGGCCGAACCGATCCGGGCCAGCCGCTCCCGCAGTATCGCGGCATGCTCCCGGACGCTCACCCTGGGTGCGTGCACGTGATCGAGCGACACCACCGGCGGGGCCTTGGGCGTCATGGCCGCCGCGGCCAACCGGGCGAACTGGTCGGGTCCCAGGCCCAACAGCACCTCGGGCAACAGCGAGGCGAACCGCGGTTCCATGGTGACCGCACGCGGGTGACGGCGGGCCTGCACGGTCTCCAACTCCCGGAACCAGGCGGCCACCTGCTTGTAGGCCCGGTACTGCAACAACCGGGCGAACAGCAGGTCGCGGGCCTCCAGCAGCGCCAGGTCCTCCTCGTCCTCCACCTCGGCGGCGGGCAGTAGCCGGGCCGCCTTGAGGTCGAGCAGGGTGGCCGCGACCACCAGGAACTCGGTGGCCTGCCCGAGGTCCCAGGCCGAGCCGGCCGCCCGGATGTGCGCGATGAACTCGTCGGTCACCTGCGACAGTGCGACCTCGGTCACGTCGAGCTGGTGTTTGGAGATCAACTGGAGCAGCAGGTCGAACGGCCCCTCGAAGTTGGCCAGGTGCACCTGGAACGACTCGGCCCGGGCCGGTTCCCGAGGCGACCCGACCGCCGCCTGCGCGGGCTCACCCACCGGTTGACCGGCCGCCTCCTCGGGGACCGGACCGGCTGCGGCCTGGCCCGGTGCCGACGGATCCTCCATCACAGGCTGACCGACGGTGGGCTGTTGGGCGTCGTCGGGACGGGACAGCGGCGCGCTCACGGGTCGACGGTAGTCGGTCCGGGCCGAACGCCGGTGACACCGCCACCTGTCGTCGGGCGTGCCCGCGTCACGGGACCAGGTCGGTCAACGGTCGGGTGATGGCGTCCACCAGTTCCACCAGCAACGGGACACCCCGCCCCAGCGGGAAGATCAACAACGCCAGCAGGATGACCACCCCGACGTTGCGTTCCTCCAACCAGTACCGGGCCCGCTGCCACCCCAGGCTGTGCGACGAGGCGAGTTGCAGCAACCGCCACCCGGTCAGCGGGGGCAGCGGCACCAGCGACAGCACCGCGATGCCGAGGGACTCCACCCCCAGGCACAGCAGGAAGGTCTGCCCGGCCGGCAGTGGCACCCCGCCCAGCAGGTCACCGGGACCAACCACCACATGCGGACCGCCCACGGCCCGGTACCCGACCAACGCCGCCAGCCCGACCGCCGCGGCGGCCACCGGACCCATCAGCAACACCACGGCCCGGCGCCCGGTCGAACGCAGGTTCGTCTCGGGCAGACTGCCCCACCCGGGCACCGAGATGGCCGCGGCCACGGCACCGAACGGGTCCACCGTCCGCCGCAGGTCACGCCCGCCCCGTGCGGCCATCCGGTCACCCAGCAGCCGCGCGGTCAGCGCCTGCGCGTGGTACAGCACGAAGATTCCAGCCAGAAACCCGACCACAAGCCCCAGAAAGGAGATCGGGTGCCCTAACGCTCGCAGCACCGGTCAGGACTCGCGCAGTCGGCGGACCAGGACCGAGTCCTCGCCCTTCGCCTCAAGGTCGGCCAGCACCACCGCCACGGCCTCGCGCACCATCCGACCGCGGTCCACCACCAGGTCGTGGTCGGCCCGCAGGGCCAGGCGGGCGCTCTCCAGGTCGAGCAGTTCCTCCGCGGAGCAGTACACCGTGATCTTCTCCTCGTGCCGTTGGCGTCCGCTACCCCGCCGGGCCCCGGTCGAGGGTCGACGCCGGGCCGGCCGGCGCCTGCCCTGCTCGGGTTCACCGCCACCGGTCGGGACCGCGGCCAGCCCGACGGGTGCCACCGTCGCGCCCGCCGGCTCGTCCGGCTCGGCACCCACCGACCGGGTGGCCGGGGAACCCTTTGCAGCCGACAACGACATGCTGGTGGTGCGGAAGAGTTCGGCTGCGCCGGGCAGGCTGGGGCGCCGGTTCATCGGACGAGCACCTCCTTGGCCAGGTTCCTGTAGGCGCGGGCCCCGCTGGATGTCGGTGCCCAGGTGGTGATCGGCTCGCCGGCCACCGTGGTCTCGGGGAACCGGACGGTGCGGGCGATCACCGTGTCGAACACGGTGTCACCGAACGCCTCCACCACCCGGGCGAACACCTCGCGCGCGTGCACCGTACGGGCGTCGTACATGGTGGCCAGGATGCCCTCGATCTGTAGGTCCGGGTTCAGCCGTGCCCTGATCTTGTCGATGGTGTCGATGAGCAGCGCCACACCGCGCAGACTGAAGAACTCACACTCCAACGGGATGATCACGCTCTGCGCCGCAGTCAGCGCGTTGATGGTCAGTAGCCCGAGCGAGGGTTGGCAGTCGATCAGCACGAAGTCGTACTCGTGCAGCACCGGGCGCAGCACCCGTAGCAGGCTCTGTTCGCGGGCCACCTCACTGACCAACTGCACCTCGGCGGCGGACAGGTCGATGTTGCTGGGCAACAGGTCCATGCCAGCCACGTTCGTCTTGAGCAACACCTCGTCGATGCTGACCGCGCCGCCCATGAGCAGGTTGTAGATGGTCATGTCGAGCTGGTGGGGGTTCACCCCCAGACCGACCGACAGCGCTCCCTGCGGGTCGAAGTCGACCAGCAGCACCCGCCGGCCGTACTCGGCCAACGCCGCACCGAGGTTGATGGTGGAGGTGGTCTTGCCAACCCCGCCCTTCTGGTTGGCCAGGGCGACCACCCGGGCCGGCCCGTGCTCACGCACCGGGGTGGGTTCGGGCAACACCCGGCGCGGACGCAACCGCACCGGATCGACTCTGGTCGGGTCGATCGGCCCGTCAAAGCCGGCACTGACCTGACCACAGACCTCCGAGGGCTGGTAGTCCTCCGGCTCCCGGTCGCGGTTCGGCGAACCCCTCAGGGTGAATCCCTCGTCGTACGGGTCGTGTGTCGACATGGGTATGTGCATGTTGGCCTTCCTGTCGACCTAACGATGTCACCGCATCTCGCCGAGGAGCCACAGACTGTCGGCCAGACTGTATGGCCGGCACCCACGGTGGGCAAGGAAGCGCACCGGTGCGTGCCACGTCACACCCGTTCCACTCTGCCGACCGCAGCGACGTCGACCCACGGGAGTTGTCACCGTGCGCGCGGGTGTGCGGTCGCGTAGACCTCCCGCAGATGCTGCACCGTGACCAGGGTGTACATCTGCGTGGTGGTCACCGAGGCGTGCCCGAGCAGTTCCTGTACCACCCGCACGTCCGCCCCGCCGTCGAGTAGGTGGGTGGCAAAGGAGTGTCGCAGGGTGTGTGGGGATATCCGCCCGGTCAGTCCGGCCCGGCCGGCTGCCGCCCGCAGAATGGCCCAGGCACTCTGTCGGGTCAGCGGGCCGCCGCGTGCGTTGAGAAACAGCCTCGGGGTGCCCCGTCCACCGGCGGCCAGCGCCGGGCGTGCCCGGACAAGGTATCCGTCCAGGGCCTGCGCCGCGTACCGACCGAGCGGCACGATCCGCTCCCGACCGCCCTTGCCGCGCAGGATCACCGTGGATCCGCCCACCTCGACGTCGTCGACGGTCAACCCCACCGCCTCGGAGATGCGGGCCCCGGTGCCGTACAGCAGTTCCAACAGCGCCCGGTCGCGCAGTCCCCGCGGGCCGTCGGCGCTGCCGGCCACGTCGAGCAACCGTTCCACGTCCTCGAGCGGAATCGCCCTGGGCAGCCGGCGGGGAGGGGATGGTGGGCGAACCGACGACGCCGGGTCGGCCCCGGTCAGCCCCTCCCGCACGGCGAACCGGTGCAGCCCACGCACGGCGACCACGGCCCGGGCCGCCGAACTGGACGACAGTGGTGCGTGTCCGTCGCCGCCCTCGCGCAGTCGGGCCAGGAACTCCGACACGGTCGACTCGGACACCTCGTCCAGACCTCGCAGGCCCGCGATGGCCAGGTGCTCGACGTAGCGACGCAGGTCCCGCCGGTAGGACACCAGTGTGTTGGCGGCAAGACCCCGCTCCACCGCGAGATGGTCCAGGTAGGCCGTCACGGCGCGCTCCACCGGGCCCGCCGCGGGACTGTCCCCGCCCCGGCCCGGTGGAGTCGCGCCGCCGGTCAGGACAGCGCCTCGGCCAGTGGGACGGTGGCCATGCCGTGTGCCTCGGCCACCGGTTGGTTGGTCAGCACACCGCCGACCGCGTTCACCCCCAGCGCCAGGGCCGGGTCCCGGTCGACCGCCTCACGCAGGCCACGGTTGGCCAGTTCCATGACGTAGGGCAGGGTCACGTTGGTGAGCGCGTAGGTGGAGGTGTGCGGCACCGCGCCGGGCATGTTCGCCACGCAGTAGAACACCGACTCGTGCACCCGGAAGGTGGGGTCGGAGTGGGTGGTCGGATGGCTGTCCTCGAAGCAGCCGCCCTGGTCGACCGCGATGTCGATCAACACCGACCCGGGCTTCATCCGGGACACCAGGTCGTTGGTCACCAGCTTGGGTGCCCTGGCGCCGGGGACCAGGACCGCGCCGATGACCACGTCGGCGTCGATCACCGCCCGCTCGATCTCGTAGGTGTTCGATGCCACGGTCTGCAGGTGGCCCTGGTAGATCCGGTCTGAGGCACGCAGTTTGTCGATGTTCTTGTCCAACAGCAACACCTCGGCCTGCATGCCCAGCGCGATGGCCGCCGCGTTCATGCCGGACACGCCGGCGCCGAGCACCACGACCTTGGCCGCGTACACGCCCGAGACGCCGCCCATGAGCACGCCCCGGCCGCCCTGGGCCCGTTCCAGGCAGTGCGCACCAACCTGCGGGGCCATCCGCCCGGCCACCTCCGACATGGGGGCGAGCAGCGGCAGGGACCCGTTGGGCAGCTGCACGGTCTCGTAGGCCACCGCGTCGACACCGGCGTCCAGGATGGCCTGGGTGCACTGCCTGGACGCGGCCAGGTGGAGGTAGGTGAACAGGGTCTGACCGCGCCGCATCCGGTGGTACTCCTCGCCGACCGGCTCCTTGACCTTCAGCACGAGGTCCGAGTCCGCCCAGACGTCCTCGACCCGGTCGAGGATCTTCGCCCCGGCGGTGGTGAAGTCGTCGTCTGGGATCGACGATCCGATACCGGCATCCTTCTCGACAAACACCTGGTGGCCGGCGGAGACCAGTTCCTTCACGCCGGCCGGCGTGATCGCCACGCGGTACTCGTGGTCCTTGATCTCGCGCGGGATTCCGACCTTCACCTTCGACCGCACCCTTTCCTGTTGGTCATCCGGCGCCGATGCCGGAAGGCAACCGGGTCACCCGACGGCGACACGCGGTGCGGCGCCGAGTGTAGGACCACGCGGCGCGGGTCTGTTCCCTCGTCCCGGTGGGCTCTTGCCGGGCGGCGAGGTCGGATACGACCAGCAGCAGCATGATGCGGCTCTTGTTTTGTTGTATATGACTTTTTACCAGTTACCCGTTTCGGGGTGAAGCAGAAGCCACGACCGGTTCCGGGTGGCGACTCAGCCGGTCGCCGGCCGGGAGGCGTGGGTGGGCCGGGCCGGCCAGGGTGAGTCCGGCGGCCGCAGCGACGACTCGGGCCAGCCGGTGTCCCGCAGCCGGGCCACGGCCAGTACCCCGGCGACCGTCGCCGCGTTGGTCAGCTCGCCGGCGAACACCATCGCCACCGCGGTGTCCAACCCGATCCGGTGCACCATCATGTCGGCCTCCTCGTCACCGTCGGCGACGAACCGTTCGGCCTCGGGTACCGGGGTCAGGTCCCTGGCGAGATACACCCGTACCGCCTCGTCGGTCATACCCGGAGAGGAGAACAGGTCGGCGAGCAGGTGCCAGCGCCCGGCCCGAAGGTGCACCTCCTCGTACAGTTCCCGCGCGGCCGCCACCACGGCCGGTTCGCCGTCGACATCGAGCAACCCGGCCGGCAGTTCGAACAGGTGCCGACGCACCGGGTGCCGGTACTGGTGGACCATCACCAGCCGGTCCGCCTCGTCCAGCGCGGCCACCACCACGGCGCCCGGGTGCACCACCACCTCACGCACCGCCACCTGCCCACCGGGCATCTCCACCTGGTCGGCGCGCATCCCGAACACCCGGCCCCGGTAGACCTCCCGGGAGGAGCGCACGGCATAACCGTGTCGGGCCGGTCGGTCCGGCCCGGGAGGGCCAGACGGACCGGTCAGGTCGGTCGGATCGGTCAGGTCGGTCACCGGGTCAGCGCCGCGGCCACGTCGTCGGTCTCGGGCAACTCCACGGGCAGTCGCTCCTGTGCCTCGTGGTCCAGCGCGGCACGCACGAACGCACCGAACAGCGGGTGTGGCCTGGTCGGCCGCGACTTGAACTCCGGGTGCGCCTGGGTGGCCACGAAGAACGGATGTGTCTCCCGGGGAAGTTCGACGAACTCCACCAGCCGACCGTCCGGTGAGGTCCCGCTGAACACCATTCCGGCGGCCTCCAACCGGTCCCGGTAGGCGTTGTTGACCTCGTAACGGTGCCGGTGCCGTTCGGAAACCTCCACCGTCCCGTAGGCGTCGGCGACCAGCGAACCAGGACCCAGCCGGGCCGGGTAGGCGCCCAGCCGCATGGTGCCCCCCATGTCCCGTTCACCGGCCACCACGTCACGCTGGTCGGACATGGTGGCGATCACCGGTTCGGGACATCCGGGTTCGAACTCGGCCGAGTTGGCCCCGGTGATCCCGGCCACCGACCGGGCGAACTCGATGACCATGCACTGGAGACCCAGGCACAGGCCGAGCATGGGGATGCCGCGGGTCCGGGCGAACCGCGCCGCCCCGATCTTCCCCTCGATGCCGCGCACCCCGAACCCACCGGGGATCAGCACACCGTCCACGTCCGACAGCGCCGCCGCCGCACCAGCCTCGGTCTGGCAGTCGTCGGAACTGACCCACCGGATCTCCACCCGGGCCCGGTGGGCGAACCCACCGGCACGCAACGCCTCGGTCACCGACAGGTACGCGTCGGGCAGGTCGACGTACTTGCCGACCAACGCGACGGTGACCGTGTGCCGCGGACGGTGCACCCGGTCGAGCAGGTCACCCCACACCGCCCACCCCACGTCGCGGAACGGCAACCCCAACCGGCGCACCAGGTACGCGTCGAGGCCCTCGGAGTGCAGCACCTTGGGGATGTCGTAGATCGACGGAGCATCGGGGGCGGAGACCACCCCGTCGGCGTCCACGTCACAGGTCAACGAGATCTTGCGCTTGAGCCCCTCGGGCAACTCCCGGTCCGAACGGCAGACCAGCGCGTCGGGCTGGATCCCGATGTTGCGCAGGGCGGCCACCGAGTGCTGGGTGGGCTTGGTCTTCAACTCACCGCTGGGCGCCAGGAAGGGCACCAGCGACACGTGGATGAAGAAGCAGTTCTCCCGACCAAGGTCGTGGCGGATCTGCCGGGCCGCCTCCAGGAACGGCAACGACTCGATGTCACCGACGGTGCCACCGATCTCGGTGATCACCACGTCCACGTCGGGCCCGGCCATGGACCGGATCCGCTCCTTGATCTCGTTGGTGATGTGCGGGATCACCTGCACGGTGTCGCCCAGGTACTCCCCACGCCGCTCCTTGGCGATCACGCTGGAGTACACCTGTCCGGTGGTGACGTTGGCCGACCCGAGCAGGTTGTCGTCCAGGAACCGCTCGTAGTGGCCGATGTCCAGGTCGGTTTCGGCCCCGTCCTCGGTGACGAACACCTCACCGTGCTGGAACGGATTCATCGTCCCGGGGTCCACGTTCAGGTACGGGTCGAGCTTCTGCATGGTGACCCGCAGTCCCCGCGCGGTGAGCAGGCTGCCCAGGCTGCTGGCCGTGAGCCCCTTCCCGAGTGAGGAGGCGACGCCTCCGGTGACGAACACATGCTTGGCCGTATTGACCGGCTGCAACAGAGGCTCCCGTGGTCGCTCCGACAGTGGCACTGTGTCACCGGGCCGAGTCTCCGCGCCAACACCGACGGCATGCCTCAGTGGGCCATCCGGCCCGACGATCCACGGGAGTCCACGGTAACACGCTCCGAACCGGTCCCACCGCCAGGCACCGGCCCGGGCCGGTTGGGCCCGCCACGCCCGCGACCAGCCTGTCTCGA
>DATCWR010000004.1:0-7176 GCA_036566245.1 Mycobacteriales bacterium
CCGGCGGGAAACCGCAGTGTCGGCCGCAGCCGTAGCCCGAGCCGACGCAGCGGCACCAACAGGCTCAGTGACAGCATCACCACCCCGGCGGTGGTGCCCACCGACAGGGTGAGTTCCTCGGCGCGGGTCAGGCCCGCCACCCCCGGGTCGGTGCCACCGGTCTGCACCCGGTAGGCAAGGTAGGCGGCGATGACCACCAGACTGGACAGCAGTGGGGTCATCGCCGGACCGGCGAACCGCTCGTGTGCCTGGAGCACGCCGGTCAGCACGATGCCCACCCCGTAGAGCACGATCTGGGGGGCGAACACCAGCAACATCCGGGTGCCCAGTGCCGGCGCACCAGCGCAGGTACCGCCACCCAACAGCCCGGTCATGATGGGGCCGGCGAACGCGGCGGCGAGCACCGCGACCGGGGTCAGTGCGAGCACCACCCAGGTCAGCAACGCCGACACGGTGCGCCGCACGTCGTCGATCGCACCAGCGGCCACCCCGCCGGCCAGCAACGGCACCACCAGGCTGGCCAACGCACCGCCGGCGACGATCTCGAACAGGATGTTGGGCACCGTGTTGGCCGACTGGTAGGTGCCACCAACACAGTTGGAGCCCACGGTGCGGGCGAACACCAGCACCCGGCCGAACCCGACCAGCCGCGACAGCATGGTCAACGCGGCGATCAGCGCAGCCGCCCGCGCCACCCGCATGGCGGTGCCGTTCACGCCGTCCCGTTCACCGACCCGTCCGTGGCACCACCCGTGACCTCGTCGGAACGCGGCTCCGGCGGCGCCGGAGGAACCCTGGGTCGCCGTCCCAGCGCATCCACCTGACGCAGCACCGGGGTGGACTCGATGACCCGGGTGAAGCTGACCTTCTCGCTGGCCGCGGTCAACGCCACCAGCACGCCCAGAGCGCCCAACCGCCAGCGGGGTCCACCAGCCAGCGCCACCCGAAGGCCGAGCACCGCGCCCAGCGCGTTGGCACCGGTGTCCCCGAGCATGACACGTTCACCCAGGTCCTCGCCCAGCAACGCGACCGAGGCACCGACCGGTCCGGCAACCAGCCCGCCGGCCGGACCGGACACCAGTGGCACGCCCAGCAGCAGACCGGCCTTGAGTGCCCGACCGGGACGCAGGTCGAGCAGGTTCACCAGGTTCGCGGTGCCGGCCACCACACCGGCGGTCACCACGGTGTCGACCGGTCGACCGGTGACCGCGCGGGCGGCCAACAGACCGGCCGCACCGATACCGACCACCTTCACCAGCCCGGTAGAGACCCGGCCAGCACGCAGCGCCAGTAAGTGACCGCGAAATCCCTTGTCGGCGTGCTGCTCGGGCCGAGACCCGACCAGATCGTCATAGACGCCCACCGCGCCGGCACCGACCCCGGCCACCAGGGCCGCCCCGCACAGCGGTACGCACGGGGCTCCGGCGGCCGCGGTCAACGCGGCAGCACCGGTCAGGGCAGGCCCGGCCAGCAGGCTGACCGGCTCACCCCGGTGGTTGGTGCGCTCCCAGGTCTGCCGGCCGCCGGGAGGTGCCGACCGCAACACGGCGAGCAGACCCCGGGCTGTCGCCGCACCAGCCACCGCCAGGGCCACCCGCCTGGCCGGTCCGATCCGTCGTTGGTTCATGCCGCTCAGTCGCCCATGTCAGGAAAGACGTCCTGGGCGTTGTCGGCCAACCCGTACTGGCCGGTATGCCCGCGGCCCTCCTCGTCCAGGGCGAACACGACCGCGACCTGGCCGAACCTGGTGTCCGCGTCATCGACCGTGGAGACCTTCGCCACCAGCGTGTCGTCGGCGCGGATCTGGCCGATCACCCCGGTTTCCTGCGCGGACTCGGGGCCACCGGTCACCAACGCTCCCTTGCCCTGCTGGTCGAGGGCGGCGGCCAGGCTGGCCAACATCTTCGCCCGACCGGGGGCGGTGTCGTCGGTGGAGGGAGAACCGGTGACCAGCACCGCGTAGTCGGCCGGGGTGACCTGGGTGGTCTCCAGCCGCAGCATGTTCAGTCCGCTGAATCCGGACAACACCTGACTCACGTCCACCTCGGATGGTCGGGTCGAGGACCTGGACTGGTCCAGCAGCACGTAGGACAACAGTGCCCCGGCCAACTGTCCGGGATCGTCGGTCTCCGGCCGGGTGAACCCCGGTGGCTGTGTGCTGTCGACGAAGTTCTGTACGTCGGCGGCCCGACGCGGATCGGAGTAGTCCTCGGTGAGTTGCACCCGCCCGGTGACGGTCGCGCCGGCCGCCTCGAGCATCTCCTGAAGATTGTTCTTGACCCCACTGGGCGCGTTGGTGGTGGACACCAGGACCACCGACTCGCCGTCGAGCACCCCGGACACCAGGCGCGGGGTGACGTCGGTGACGAAACGGTCACCAGCCCGCAACTGCTGTTGGAGGGACCGTTCGTTGGTCTGCAACGTGTGTTTGTCGTTCTTCAGGGCGTTCACCTGACCACGCAGGTCATCCAGGACCTTCCCGTTGAGTTTTGTGGTGCCCACAACAATGCCCAGTGCCAGAGCGAGAAACACGGAGATGAGCGAGACGAGGTGGTAGCGAAAATCAATCACCTGAAAATGCCCTCAAGCCAGAACACGAAGCTGTCCCACTTGTCGATCAACAGATCGAGGTAGGTCTTCCCCGCGGTGGACACCGCGAACGCCGCGGCTATCGCGACCATGGCTGCCAACACCAGCAACAACAGGGCCGGTGCGGATATCCGGCTCCGGTAGAGCCGGCTGACACCCTTGGCGTCCACCAGTTTGCCACCCAACCGCAGCCGGGTCAGGAATGTGGAGGCCATCCCACCGCGGCCCTTGTCCAGGAACTCCACCAGGGTCGCGTGGGTTCCCACCGCGACGATGAGCTGCGCGCCCTTCTCGTCGGCCAACAACATCGCGATGTCCTCACTGGTGCCGGCCGCCGGGAAGGTCACCGCGTCCACACCCAGGTCCTGCACCCGTTCCAGGCCTGGTGCCCGACCGTCGGGATAGGCATGGACCACCACCTCGGCACCGCAGCGCAGCACACCGTCACTGACCGAGTCCATGTCCCCGACGATGATCTGTGGCCGGTACCCGGCCTCCACCAACGCGTCGGCGCCGCCGTCAACCCCGACCAGCACCGGCCGGTACTCGCGGATGTAGGAGCGCAGGACGCGCAGGTCCTCCTTGTAGTCGTAACCGCGCACCACGATGAGCACGTGCCGCCCCTCGATCCGGGTGCGGATCTCGGGCACACCCACGCCGTCCAACAGCAGGGCGCGCTCCCGCTTCATGTACTCCATGGTGTTGGCCGCGAACGCCTCCAACTGCACCGACAACCCGGCCTTGGCCTCGAGCATCGCCGCGGCCACCGACTCCTCGTCGTGTGGGGTCCCCTTGGCGACCACCCGGTCACCGCAGTACAGCGTGTCCCCGTCCAACCGGACCGTGCTGCCCTCCCGTAGCTCGGCGAAGACCTCCCGGCCCACGTCGTCGAGCAGCGGAATACCGGCACCCACCAGGATCTCCGGACCCAGGTTCGGGTAACGACCGGAGATACTCGTCGTCGCGTTGACCACTCCGGCCACCCGGCACCCGACCAACGCGTCGGCACTCACCCGATCCAGGTCCACGTGGTCGATGATGGCGATATCACCGGCGCCCAGGCGTTTTGTCAGATTCTTCGTTCGACGGTCCAGCCGGGCCGTGCCGACGACCCCGGGCTGCTCGCTGGCATTGCGGCTCCGACGCAGGGCCACGGCAAGCTTCATGGCAACGATCCTCCCACCCGCCTGGCGGGTAATCCCCCAAGGGCGCGCTGGCAGATCCGGGTCCACCGAGTCTAGATGGTTGCCTCCACACCGTCGGCCGGGGCGGAACCCCGGCTCCGGGTTCACACCGAAGGGGGTGGCGCTGTACAGCCTCCTGTGGGGGGAGCTCCGCTTCATACCCTCCAAAAACGTACAAAGCAGAGCGTGGTCACGCCCGGTGTTCGGTGTGGGAGCGAGCGGCCCATTCCAGCTTCTCCCTGGCCGCGGCGGCCAGCAGTTCGGCGGCGTGTGCCCGGCCCAGTTCACTGCCGTCCGCACCAGCCAGCATCCGGGCCAGTTCACGCACCCGCTGGTCGCCCTCCAGGGTCCGCACGTCGCTGCGGGTCACCCCACCGGCACCCACCTTGTCCACGGCCAGGTGCCGGTCGGCATAGGCGGCCACCTGCGGCAGGTGGGTCACCACGACGACCTGGTGGTCCCGGGCCAACCGGGCCAACCGCCGGCCCACCTCCACCGCGGCGCGGCCCCCCACCCCCGCGTCCACCTCGTCGAACACCATGGTGGGAACCGGGTCCGCGTCGGCGAACACCACCTCCACCGCCAACATCACCCGGGAGAGTTCACCGCCGGAGGCACCCCGCGCCAGCGGAAGAACCGGGGCGTCCGGGTGCGGCCGCAACAGCAACTCCACCTCGTCGACACCGTCCGGGCCGACGCCCATCCGCTGACCGTCCACCTCCAACGCCGGCTGCCCGTCCACCACCGACCGGCCGCGCACCCGGGCGGTCACCCGAGCCTCGGGCATGGCCAGCCCCACCAGTTCGGCGGTCACCGCGTCAGAGAACCGGTCGGCGGCCCTGGCCCGCGCCCGCGACAGGGACGCGGCCAACTCGCCCAACGCCACCGCCGCCTCGTCCCGCCGCGCCGCCAGCAGAGCCAGCGCCTCCTCGGAGGTGTCCATGCCTGCCAACCGCTGCTCGGCCTGGCGTGCCCACTCCAGCACCCCGTCGACGTCCGCGCCGTACTTTCGGGTCAACGTCCGCAGCAACGCCCGACGGTCCTCCACCTCGGCCAACCTGGCCGGGTCAGCATCGAGCCTGTCCAGGTATGAACCCAGTTCCGATCCCACGTCGGCCACCAGGTAGGCGATCTCCTCCACCCGATGCTGCAACGCGGCCAACTCGCTGTCCTGATCCGACTCATGCGCCAGGGCCCGCCGGGCCACCTCCAGCAGCGCGCCGGCGTCTGCCTGGTCGGTGGAGGAGTCGGTCAGGTCGCCGGCCAACGCATCATGGGCTGTCCTGGCGGCCAACCGCAGCGCGTCGGCGTTGGCCAGTCGAACCGCCTCACCGGCCAACCGCTCGTCCTCCCCCGGTTCGGGGGCGACCGCGCTGATCTCGGCGATGCCGTGTCGCAACAGGTCGGACTCACGGGCCAGGTCCCGGGCCCGTGCGGTCCGGTCCGCCAACTCGGCGCAGAGTTCCTGCCAGCGCGCGTACCCGGCCCGGTGCCGACGTAGCAGGTCAGCGACCTCCGCACCGGCGTAGCGGTCCAGTGCCGCGCGCTGCTCGGCAGAGCGCAACAGACGCAGTTGGTCGGACTGGCCGTGCACCGCGACCAGGCTGTCGGCCAACTCGGCGAGCAATCCCACCGGAACCGCCCGTCCACCCAGGTGGGCCCGCGACCTGCCCTCGGCCGACACCGTGCGCCACACGATCAGCGCACCGTCCTCGTCGACATCGACCCCGGCCTCACCGACCCGGGCCAGAGCCGGCGAACCGTCCGGGATCCTGACACGGCCCTCCACCGCGGCCCGCCCGGCACCGGCCCGGACCCGGCCGGCCTCGGCCCGACCGCCGAACAGCAGGTGCAGACCGGTCACCACCATCGTCTTGCCCGCGCCGGTCTCCCCGGTCACCACGGTCAGCCCCGGGGCGAGTTCCAACGTGGCGTCCTCGATGACGCCCAGCCCCTGGATGTGCATCTCCTCGAGCACGGGGTCTGACCCTACCGGGCGGTGCCCGCACCCGCGTCCGCCCGTGGGTAGATACCCACCACGGTCAGCAGCACGACACCACCATCACACCACCCGGTCACGGAACCCCTGCACCGGAAGCTGGAACTTCACCACCAGTTGGTCGGTGAACGGTCTCGGATGTATCCGCACCACGTGCACCGGGCGTTCGCCGCGTCGAACCTGCACCCGCCCACCGGCCGGCACCGCGAAGGAACGTCGACCGTCGCAGAACACCACCGCGTCATGGCCCCGCTCGGCCACCCGCACCCCGATCACCGACTCGGGCGCGATCACCAACGGCCGCACGAACAGCGCGTGCGCGCAGTTCGGCACGACGAGCAGCGCGCTCACCTCGGGCCAGACCACCGGGCCCCCGGCCGAGAACGCGTAGGCGGTCGACCCGGTCGGGGTGGCGCACAACACCCCGTCACAGCCGAAACTGGTCAGCGGCCGACCGTCGATCTCGACGATCACCTCCAGTACCCGCTCCCGCAGGGTCTTCTCCACCGACACCTCGTTCAACGCCCAACTGTGGTCCACCACGGTGCCGTCGATGAGCACGTCCATGTCCAGGGTGAGGCGTTCCTCCACCTCGTAGGTCCGCTCCACGATGTGCCGCACGGTGTCACCCAGCGCGTCGGGCTCGATGTCCTCCAGGAAACCCACCCGGCCGAGGTTCACCCCCAGCAGTGGCGCTCCGGACGAACGGGCCACCTCGGCAGCGCGCAGGAACGTGCCGTCGCCGCCGAGTACCAACACGATCTCCGCGTCGTCAGCGGCCCCCTCGTCGGCGGCCACCTCCCGCACCCCGTCGGCGTCCAGCCGACCGGTCTCCCCGGCCAACGCCCGCACCTCGAAGCCGGCCTCCTGCAACTGGTGGGCCACCTGCCCGGCGAAGGTCACCACGTTGGCCCGTCCGGTGTGCGTGACGAGCAGGATGGTGCGTGTCATGCTGTCTCCAGACCGGCCACGGACAACACCTGGTCGGGGTCGACCAACGGTGCTCCGGTCCGTAGCCACAGGAAGAACTCGACGTTGCCCGCCGGCCCGGGCAGCGGACTCACCGCCACGCCGGCCACCCCCAGGCCAAGCTTCTCGGCCGCGTGAGCCACCGACAACACGGTCGCTGCCCGCTCCCGCGGATCACGTACCACCCCTCCGGCGGGCAGTCGGTCCCGCCCGACCTCGAACTGCGGTTTGACCATGGGAACCAGGTCGCCGTTCGGGGCGGTGCACGCCGCCAGAGCCGGCAGCACCAGTTCCAACGAGATGAACGAAAGGTCGGCCACGGTCAGTTCCGCCGGACCGCCGATCTGTTCGGCGGTCAGATGCCGGACGTTGGTGCGGTCGAACACCCGCACCCGTGGATCGGTGCGCAGCCGCCAGGCGAGTTGCCCGTACCCG
>DATCWR010000028.1:0-3757 GCA_036566245.1 Mycobacteriales bacterium
CGGCCGAGGCGGGCCCGGCGGCGCCGTCGCCGCCCTGCTGCCGCTCCCTGATGGCCGCGATCAGTTCGTTCTTGCGCATGCGAGCCGTGCCGGTGATCCCGAGGCTCGCCGCGAGGGACTGTAGCTCGGCCAACACCATGCCGGACAGACCGCCGCGACGGCGCGGTCGGGTCTCCGACGCCTCGGGCGAGTCCGGTACGCCGGAACCGTCGGACCTGGCGGGCGTGCCGATGCTCGCGGCCGGCGCGGTGCCGGCCGTGTCGGCGACGGAGTCGCCCGGGCCCTTGGTTGCGACGGGTTCGGTGCGGTCGGCGTCCTGGCCTGAAACAGGCAGGATGTCCGTACTGTCGCTCACGATAATGTCCTTCCGGAGGCGGCCGGCGTCGGAACGACGCGGCGGCCGGTGTGGAGCGACCGGCCCACAGGGCCGGGTGGTGCACCCGTCAGACGACGGGTCGCTGGATGGCAGCCGGGGACGCTCCCCCTTGCCGACATGTGTCTGACGCGCCACGCGGGCACGCCGCTCTGCCGACCAGAGGTCCGGGGGTGCGGGGCCTCGACAATCATCGGAATCAGCGCGACTCGGGAACCCCCGCGGTGAGCACGCCCTCAGGCGGCTGATGATGGGAAGCGTAGACGCTTCGACTACACAGAGGCAACAAGGGTTCTGCTGGGCGTGTTCCCGTCGTGGCCAGATCCGACCGTGATACCTACTACTTCACTGACGGGAGCAGCACGGCACCCCTGTTGTCCACCGTCAACTGTAGTACCTTCCAACCCGGCCCGATGTGTCGGGACAGGTCAACGCCGGGTTCCGGAAAGGCCAACACTGTTGGACCAGCGCCCGACACCACGGCCGGTATCCGATCGAGTCGCAGACCGTGCACGAGTTGCGCGGAGGCGGGGATGCCCGGTGCCCGATATGGCTGGTGCAGCCGGTCCCCGGTTGCGGAGAGCAACAACCGAGGGTCCCGGGTGAGCGCGTGCACCAGCAGGGCGGCCCGCCCGGCGTTCCAGGCCGCGTCCGCGTGCGGCACGGTGTCGGGCAGCGCCCCGCGCGCGGTGACGGTGGAGGAACGGGTGTCCGGTACGAGGGCCACCGGCCGCAGCGTGTCGGCCGGACGCATGGACACCGCCCGGGCGCCGTCAGCTTCCTGCCAGGCCACGGTCAGCCCACCGAGCAGGCACGCCGCCACGTTGTCCGGGTGCCCCTCCAACTCGGTGGCCAGGACCAACAGGGCCGCGTCGTCGAACATCCGGTCCCCGTCTGCCACCAGGGCCCGGGCGGCCACCAGACCGGACACGATGGCCGCGGCCGACGAGCCCAGTCCCCGGTCGTGCGGCACCCGGTTCCGGCAGGACACCCGCAGTCCGGGCGGTTGACCCCCCAACACCTCGAAGGCTGCCCGCATGGCCCGCACGACCAGGTGCTGTTCGGTGCGGGGCAGCCGGTCGACGCCCTCACCCTCCACCTCCACGCACAACCCCGAGGCGACCACCCGGGCCACCACGTCGTCATGCAGGGACAGGGCCAGCCCCAACGCGTCGAACCCGGGGCCGAGGTTGGCACTGGTCGCCGGAACCCGAACGTGCGCGGGCCCGGTGCGGAAGCCGGGCATGGTCACACCGTCACCGGGTCACAGGTCCAGTGCGCGGGCCGCCGCGGACACGTCCGCCGGCACCGTGACCGGGGTGGGCGCGGCCGAGATGGCCCAGTCGGGGTCCTTCAGTCCGTTGCCGGTGACCGTGCAGACCACCCGCTGGCCCGGTTCCAGCCGACCGTCGGCCGCGGTGGCCAACAGTCCGGCCACGCTGGCCGCCGAGGCCGGCTCCACGAACACGCCGACCCGACGGGCCAGCAACCGGTACGCCTCCAGGATCTGCCGGTCGGTGACCGCGTCCACCAGGCCGCCGGACTCGTCCCTGGCAGCCACCGCGGAGGCCCACGAGGCCGGGTTGCCGATCCGGATCGCGGTGGCGATGGTCACCGGCCGGTCCACCGGCGCGCCGACCACCAGCGGTGCCGCACCAGCGGCCTGGAACCCGAACATCCTCGGCAACCGGCTGATCAGGCCCTCGGCGGCGTACTCCCGGTACCCCTTCCAGTAGGCGGTGATGTTGCCCGCGTTACCGACCGGCAGACAGTGCACGGCCGGAGCGTCCCCGAGGGTGTCGCACACCTCGAATGCGGCCGTCTTCTGCCCCTCGATCCGGTCCGGATTGACCGAGTTGACCAGGGTCACCGGGTGGTGCAGGGCGAGGTCGCGGGCCACCCGCAGGCAGTCGTCGAAGTTGCCCTCGACCTGCAACAACCTGGCTCCGTGGACCAACGCCTGGGCCAGTTTGCCCACCGCGATCTTGCCGTTGGGCACCAGCACCGCGCAGGTCAGCCCGGCCCGCACCGCGTAGGCCGCCGCGCTGGCACTGGTGTTGCCGGTGCTGGCACAGATCACCGCGTGGCTGCCGTTGGCCACCGCCTGGGTGATGGCCACGGTCATGCCCCGGTCCTTGAACGAACCGGTGGGGTTGGCCCCCTCCACCTTCAGGAACACCTCGCAGCCGGTCCGCCGGGACAGTTCCGGCGCCGGCAACAGCGGGGTGTTGCCCTCCAACAGGGTGACCACGTCGGTGTCCGGTGCCACCGGCAACCGGTCCCGGTACTGCTCGATCACGCCGCTCCACGCGGCGGCCTGGGTCATCACGCCCCGTTCATCCCTTCGACCCGCATGATGCTCGCCACGTCGCGCACCACGTCCAGCTTTGCCAGTTCCTCCACCGTGGCCGACAGCGCCGCGTCCGGTGCGGTGTGGGTCACCAACACCAGGCTCGCGTCGTCGCCCCTGCCCTCCTGGCGCACCGTGGAGATGCTCACGCCGTGCGCGGCGAACGCGTTGGCCACGTTGGCCAGCACACCGGGGCGGTCCGCCACGTCCAGACTGACGTGGTAGCGGGTCAGGGTCTCGCCCATGGGCCGCACCCGCAGGTCGGCGTAGGCGGAGTACCCGGCGCCGCTGGCACCGGACAGTCGGTTACGCGCCACCGCGACCAGGTCGCCGAGTACCGCGCTGGCGGTGGGCGCGCCCCCTGCTCCCCGGCCGTAGAACATCAACTGCCCGGCCGCGTCGGCCTCCACGAACACCGCGTTGAACGCGTCGGTCACCCCGGCCAGCGGGTGGGTGCGCGAGATCATCGCCGGGTGTACCCGCACCGACACCGACTGGCCGCCGTCGGAATCGGTCAACCGCTGGCAGATGGCCAACAACTTGACCGTGCACCCGATGGCCCTGGCCCCGGCGATGTCGGCCGCGGTGACCCCGGAGATGCCCTCCCGGTGTACGTCGGCGGCGGTCACCCCGGTGTGGAAGGCCAACTCGGCCAGGATGGCCGCCTTGGCCGCCGCGTCGAACCCGTCCACGTCGGCGGTCGGGTCAGCCTCGGCGTAGCCGAGCGTGGTGGCCTGCTCCAGCGCCTCGGCGAACCCGGCGCCGGTCTGGTCCATCCGGGACAGAATGTAGTTGGTGGTGCCGTTGACGATGCCCATCACCCGGTTGATCCGGTCACCGGCCAGCGACTCGCGCAGCGGACGCAGCAGCGGGATCGCCCCGGCCACCGCGGCCTCGTAGTAGAGGTCGGCGCCGCCCTCGGCCGCCGCGTCGTGCAGCGTGCCGCCGTCCTCGGCCAGCAGGGCCTTGTTGGCGGTGACCACGCTCTTGCCGGCGCGCAACGCCTCGACCAGCCAGGTGCGGGCCGGCTCGAT
>DATCWR010000030.1:0-2342 GCA_036566245.1 Mycobacteriales bacterium
GAACAGGTAGGTGTCGATCACCTGCCGGCCACCCCCGGACCTGTTCCGGTACGGCATGTGCGCGGCGACCAGGTTGCCGAACGGCGGCCGGCCGGTCCCACCGGCGCCCAGGGTCCAGTCGCCGAAACCGATCTCGAACCGAGCCCGCGTCCCGTCGGTGTAGAGCACGGTCAGCGTGCCGTGCGACGGCCCGTTCGTGGCACTGCCCAGCAACGACAGCACGCCCGGGCCGGTCGGTGCGTCCGGTAGTTCGATGGTCTGGCCGGCCGCGACGATGTTGTCCGGTTCACCCGCCGGCACCGCCGGCCAGCCGAACCGGAACCCGGCCACGGTCAGTGTGCCGCCGGGGCGAACCCCGGCCGCGGCCAGCGCCCGGGCGGAGTAGCTGTACCCGGAACCGTCGTAGTCCGCGTCCCCGATGCCCCCGTCCGCCGAGCTACCCACGTTGTCGTAGGAGGCCAGCGGGCTGCCCGGCCGGGCCACCACCACGGCGAACGTCACCGTCCGGGTGAACGCCCCGGAGGCCAGCGTGACCGGCACCCGGTAGAAGCCGGCCGGGGCGTCAACAGCGGCGGTCAGGGTTACGTGGGCGCGTCCGGTGCCGCCGGCCGACACCCGAAACTCACCGGCGGCCGGGCTCACCGACACTCCGGCGAGCGCCCGTGCCACCCAGTGCACCGAAACCGGTCGTCCGCTGATGCCCCGCGCGCCCAGCCGGACCGAACCGTGCGCACCCGGCGGCACCAGCACACGACCCGGGTCGACGAACGGAACCATGGGCGCCTCGCCAGCACGGAACGACGGTGGCGCGTCAGCCGGGTCGGCGCCCCAGGACCGGTCCGGGGATCGCGACATGACGTAGTGCAGACTGCCGCCGGTGTTCACGAAGTCGGCCGGCAACCAGGGACGGACCGACCGCTGCCCGTTCACCGTCAGCCCGCGCACGTAGGGCACGTGTGCGCCGGCGCCCGGCGCGCTGATGTCGATCGTCTGCCCGGACGGGCGGTGGATGGTCACCCGAGGGAACAGCGGGCTGGCCAGCACCAGTTCGGACCGCCCAGGTACCTGCGGATACATCCCCATGGCGGCCCACACGTGCCACGACGACAACTCACCCAGGTCGTCGTTGCCGACATACCCGTCCGGGGTGGGCCGGTAGAGGGTGTTCACCGCCTGGCGAACCACGGCCTGGGTGCGCCACGGCGCGCCCGCGTAGTCATACAGCCACGGCGTGAGCAGGGTCGGTTCGTTGCCCAGGAAGGCGAACGGGGCGTTCGGCCCGGCGTCGAGTTGGCCGAAGAACCGGTCCAGCCGCCCCCGCACGGCCGCGTCGCCGCCCATCGCGTCGAACAGCCCCCGAGGGTCGTGCGGCACCATCCAGGTGTACTGGGCACCGTTGCCCTCCACGAACCCGGACGTGCTGGCCGGGTCGAACCGGGGCGCGAACGACCCGTCCCGACCACGTGGCCGCAGGTAGCCGGTGACCGGATCGAAGAGGTTCTGCCAGGACTGGGCCCGCCGCATGAACTCGGCGTGGATCGCAGACTCGCCCAGGGCCCCGGCCAGCGACGCCACGCCGAAGTCCGCGGTGGCGTACTCCAACGTGGTGGCCGCCGGACCCCACACCGCCGGCTCACCAGACGGGACGTATCCCAGGGAGAGATAGTCGGCCAAACCGGGGCGTTCCACGTATCCGCGGTCGGTGTCGTTGGTCGCCCCGGCGACCCTGGTCGCCCCGGTGACCATGGAGGCCAGGGCAGCGCGGGCGTCGAAGTCACGGGCGCCGAACGCGAACACACTGGCCACGATGGACTGGTACGGGTCACCAACCATCACCCCGGTGTAGCCGTTGGCCTGCGACCAGCGGTCCCACGCTCCACCCAGGACCGCCTGGTCGAGCATCGACCGGGCGATGTCGGAGGCAACCCTGGGGGCCAGCAGCGCGAGCAACTGGACCTGGGAACGGTAGATGTCCCACCCGGAGAAGTTGGCGTACCGGATGTGTCCGGCCGCGACGGTGTGCACCCGACCGTCGAACCCAGCGTACCGGCCGTCCACGTCGCTGAACACGTTCGGGTGCAGGAAGGCGTGGTAGAGGCCGGTGTAGAAGGTGGCGGCCTGCACGGGGGTTCCGCCGGCGATCCGGATCGTGCCCAGCCGACGATTCCAGAGCCGGCGGGCGTCCGAACGTAGCTCCTCGAACGGACGTGATCCGCTCTCGGTCCGCAGGTTCCGTGCCGCCCCGGCGGTGTCCACGAACGACAGTCCCACCCGGACCGTCACGGTCGGGTTCGGCGACGGGTCGAAGGACACCCAGGCTCCCGAACCGGGTCCGGCGGCCA
>DATCWR010000040.1:0-18909 GCA_036566245.1 Mycobacteriales bacterium
TGCCGTGCTCACGGCGTTGCCGGCCGGCCCCCCGGTGCCGGTACTGGGCTACCAGGTTCGCCGCGCGCCCACCGGTGCCGGGGAGTTGACCTGTGCGGCCGTTGGGGTCGGTCCGGTCGCCGCCGCAGTCGGCGCGGCCAGCCTGCTCGCGCTGGACGGGCGGTTCGACGCGGTGTTGTCGGTGGGGGTGGGCGGCGGGTTCGTGGACCGCGCCCCGGTCGGTTCGCTGGTGGTGGCCGACCGCGTCGTACTCGCCGACCTGGGCGCGGACAGTCCGGAGGGTTTCCTGCCGCTGGACGCACTGGGCCTGGGTGGGGTGTCCGTCGACCTACCCGCCGACCGGATCCGCGCGGCCGCCCGGCGAATCTCCACGGTGGCCCCCACCACGGTGGGTCCGGTGTTGACCGTGTGCACCGCCACCGGTACCAACGAACGGGCCGCCCGGATGGTCACCCGACACCGGCCGGCCGCCGAGGCGATGGAGGGCGGCGCGGTGCTGGCCGCGGCCACCGCACACGGGGTGCCGTTCCTGGAGATCCGCGCGATCAGCAACGCGGTCGGCCGACGGGATCGGGCGGCCTGGTCGATCCCGGAGGCGCTGTCCCTGCTCGGCCGCGCCGTCGCCACCCTGCTGGAGGATCCACTGTGACGCTCTCGCTGGCCCACTCCCCCTGTCCCAACGACACCTTCGTGTTCCACGCATGGACGCACGGTCTGCTACCGGACGCGCCGGAGGTACGGGTCACCTTCGCCGACGTGGACGTCACCAACAGCGCGGCCGAACGCGGCGAGTACGACGTGGTCAAGGTGTCCTACGCGGCGCTGCCCTGGTTGCTCGACCGGTACTCGCTGCTGCCAACCGGCGGTGCGCTCGGGCGCGGCTGTGGGCCGTTGGTGTTGACCCGGTCGGGCGACCCGGACCCGGGTCGACTGGCCGGTGCCACCGTGGCCGTGCCCGGTGACCGGACCACCGCCTACCTGCTGTTCCGGCTGTGGTCGGCCGGTTTCGCGCCGAGCCAGATCGTGGTGCGGCCGTTCGACCAGATCATGCCGGGGGTACGCGACGGCCGTTACGCGGCCGGGTTGGTGATCCACGAGGCGCGCTTCACCTACCCCTCCTACGGGCTGTCCTGCCTGGCCGACCTGGGTGACTGGTGGGAGTCGGTCAGCGGGCTACCCATCCCGCTGGGCGCGATCCTGGCCCACCGTTCCCATGACGCCGACCGGCTGACCGAGGTGGTGCGCGCCTCGGTGGACCACGCCCGGGCCCATCCCGAGGACAGCCACGAGTACGTGGCCCGGCACGCCCAGGAGATGGACCCGGACGTGCAGCGTCAGCACATCGCGCTGTACGTGAACGAGTTCACCCACGACCTTGGCGAGCAGGGCTACGCGGCGGTCGAGGAACTACTCGGCCGGGCTGGTGCGGCCGGGCTGGTGCCGGCCTGTCCGCCGTTGCGCTGACCCGTCCCGGTCGCGCCGGTCCGCTCGTCGTCGGTACCGCCACAGACCGGTGGTGACGAAGGTCACGGTTCCAGGTCGTCGGCTACCCCGCGCAGCACGGCGGCGACCTTGCGGGCGACCGATCGGTCCGGGTGCCGACCGCGCCGGTAGGTGTTGGACATACTGTCCAACAGCCTGATCAGGTCCTCGACCAGGATCACCATCTCGTCGGGATCCTTGCGTTGCACCTTCGCCACCGACGGCGGCGGTTCGAGCAGCCGAACCGACAGGGCCTGGTCACCCCGACGTCCCTGGGCCACGCCGAACTCGACGCGCTGGCCGGATCTCAACTCGGTGACGCCGGTCGGCAACGCGTCGCGATGCACGAAGACGTCGGCACCGTCCTCACGGGAAAGGAAGCCGAACCCCTTCTCCGCGCTGAACCACTTCACCTTGCCGGTGGGCACGGCACTCCTCGATCGTGTCGGTCCGAACCATGTGGCCCCGGGTCACGACGCCACTGTCGCCCATCAGGCTATCGTCCAACGCGAGCACCGGCACGACCTGTGTCGTGCCGAATCGCCGCTGTCGGACACACCCGACCTGGTGCCGCACGGCCACGGAACCACCAACACGGGGGCAGCGTCAGAAGTCAGACAGCGATCGCAGCGCACCACGCGCGCGTACGCGACAAGGAGAGGACTGGCATGGGCGAGTACGGGACCACCGGACCCGGTGGTTGGGGGCAGGGGCAGCAGCCACCAGCAGGCTCACAGCCCCCGGTGCCACCCCCGGCCGGCCCGCCGGCCTGGGGAAACGACCCCCGGTACCAGCAGCCCCCACAGCCCCCACAGCCCACCGGGCCGTACCCCGGTGCCCAGCAGCCGACCACGCCCTACCCACCGGTCCGGAACCCCAACCAGTACCCGACGGCCCAACAGCCGACCGGACCGTATCCGGGCGGCCCTGCCGTTCCCGGTGGGCCGGGTGGGCCGGCCTATCCGGGTGGCCCCGGCTATCCGGGCGGACCGGGTTACCCGGGAGGGCCGGCCGACTGGGCGTCCGGTGCGGCCGGCCTGTCCGGACTCCAGGCGCCGCGGACCCGTCGGCGTGGCCGGTTGGTCGTCGCGGTGGCCGCCAGCGTGGTCGCGGTCCTGGGTATCGCCGGCGGCGCCTACGCGGTACTCGGCCAGTCCGGTGCGGAGACTCCCGACCACCACGTGCCCGCCGACGCGATCGGCGTGGTGTCGTTCAACCTCGACCCTGGCGCCACGCAGACGGTCAACACGCTCAAGTTCCTCCATACGTTCCCCAGCCTGGGTACCAAGGAGGACGGCAACCTGATCGACGGAGTCGTGCGTGCCATCCTGAAGGACAGTGAGGACCTGAAGGACTTCGACCAGGACGTCCGGCCGTGGCTCGGTTCCCAGATCGCGGTCGCGGTGGACCCACAGGGTGACGAGGTGCGTCCGCTGGTGGTGGCCGAGGTCACCGACCAGGACAAGGCACGAGCTGGTCTGACCCACATCGCCGGGGACGACGACGACATGGGTTGGGTGTTCCAGGACGACTACGTGATCATCAGCGAATCGACCAAGATCGCCGAAACCGCCGCCACCGATGCCCAGAAGGCCTCGATCGCCGACGACGACACGTACCAGAAGGACATCGCCGCCCTGGGTGACGACGAGTCGGTGATGCGGGGTTGGGCGGACCTGGCCCGGGTGCCCACGGACGGGAACCCGTTGGCCGGTCTGCCGGCGTTGGCGGACGCGCCACTGACCGGGTTGAAGGGCCGGGTGGCCGTCGACCTGCGGTTCGGCCCGAAGTACGCCGAGCTGTACGCCAAGACCTTCGGTGAACCGACCGTGCCGACCAGCGTGCTTGGTCCGGACGTGACCACGCTGCCATCAGACACCTCGGTCGCGATCGCGGTGTCCGGTCTGGACAAGACGGTGGAACGGGTCATGGACGCGGTGGACCAGGCCGGGCTGACCGGGACCCTGGACACGGTGACCGAGGAGACCGGCGTGAAACTGCCGGACGACCTGCTGGCCGTGCTGGGAGACCAGGCGGTGTTCGCGGCCGACGGCGGGCCCTCCGACTTCGGTCTGATCGCCTCGGGCGATCCTGACACCGCCAAGCAGACCGCGGACCGGATTCTCACCGCACTGGGTGTCCCCGGCATCGCGACCGGGCGGTCTGGTGACCGGACCGTGCTCGCCACCTCACCGGACTACGTTGACCAACTGACCGCCAAGGGTGACCTTGGCAAGCAGGACGCGTTCCGCGCCGCGGTGCCGGACGCGAGCGGCGCCTCGGTGGTGGTGTACGTCGACATGGGGACGGTGCTCAGCCTTGCCGGCGAAGAACTGCCCGACGACGTCGCCAACCTGAAGTCGGTCGGCCTGACCGGCAGTGCCAAGGGTGACACCGCCACGGTGCGCCTGCGGCTGGTGACCAAGTAACAAACCCACGTCACGCCGGGGTGGGTGTTCGGGAAGAACACCCACCCCGGCGGCGTCGGTGGGCTGGTCCGTCGCCAGCCTTCCGCGCAGGACCAGACCGCAGGCCGGTCGGCTGATTCCCGTGAAGATCGACCGGTCAACCCCTAGGCTTGGCCGCCGTGATCGGTCACCGCCCTGGCGCACTGCTGGTACACACCGGCCTCGGACTGTTCGTCACCGGCCTGGTGCTGGTGCTGGTAACGGTCGTCCCGTTCCTCTTCGGTGCCCACGAACGTCCGCTGTGGCTGGACCTGGCCTGCCTGTCCGCGCCGATCGGGCTCGTCCTCACCCTGACCGGACTGGCCCGCGGGGCCCGCGACGCCCGTCGGGCAGTACTCACCGCCGGCGTCGACTGGCAGCAGAAACCACCGACGGCCACCATGCCAGCAGGCCGGCCGAAGAAACGGTCAGCGGTAACGGCCCGGTTCGGCCAGTAGTTCGTTCATCGCCCCGGAACGGAAGCCGCGCGGGTCGACGCTGACCGCGTCGAAGCCGCGAACCACGGCCAGCAGGTCGGGGCGTTCGGTCAACACCGGAACCAACTCCCGGTCGACCTCCACCCGAGCCCCGGCCTCACCCAGGTCACGCACCCGCAGGTCCCGCACGGCATAACCGGCGTCGACCAGCGCGCCGCGCAACGCCGCCTCGGCGGCGTCCACCCGGGCCAGCCGGGCCGGCGTGATGGAGATGCCGTAGGCGATCCGGCTGGACAGACAGGCCGCAGCCGGCTTGTCCCAGGTGGACAGACCCCAGGCCCCGGAGGCGGCCCGCACCTGGGTCTTGGTCAGGCCGGCGTCGAGCAACGGGGTCAACGCGCCCCGCTCGGCCGCGGCCCGGATACCCGGACGGAACCCGGCGCGGGCGTCGTCGGCGTTGGTGCCGGTGGCGACGTGCGCGATGCCCAGTCGGGCGGCCAGTGGGCCGAGCACGTCGAGCAGTTCGGCCTTGCAGAAGTAGCACCGGTCCCCGGCGTTGGCCCGGTAGCCCTCACGGGCCATCTCGTCGGTGCCCGGGCACTCGTGCCGGACCCCCAGCCCGCGGGCGAACCCGGCCGCCGCGGCCAGTTCGGTCGGTGGCAACGAGGGCGACACCGCGGTGGCGGCCACCACCCGGTCGGCGCCCAGGGCGCGCACGGCGGCGGCCAGGAGGAACGCAGAGTCGGCGCCGCCGGAGAACGCCACGAGCAGCCCGGGTAGTTCAGCCAGCCGGGCGTGCAGCTCGGCCAGTCGCGCGGTGAGAACCGGATCGGATTGTGTGACGTCGCCGAGGTTCCCGGCGTCGCCTACGGTGCCGGCGGTGGTGTCGCCACCGACCGGATCGAGCCCGGACATGGTCATGAACCGAGCGTACGACGCCAACCCAACACGCGTGGGTTGCTGACTGTCTTTACCGGTGTACCTATGTGACGCCTCAGGCGTGTCTGATCGCGTCGGCGCCCTCCAGACCGAGCAGCCTGATGGCGGTGGCGCGCATCTCGGCCTTACGGATCTTGCCGGTGACGGTCATCGGGAACTCGTCGGTCACGTGCACGTACCTGGGGATCTTGTGGTGGGCCAGCCGGCCGGTGCAGAACTCCCGCAGAGCCTGTGCGGTGATCGGCTCGGCACCCTCCCGCAGCCGGATCCAGGCCATCAGTTCCTCGCCGTACCGCTCGTCAGGCACCCCGATGACCTGGGCGTCGAGGATGTCCGGGTGGGTGTAGAGGAACTCCTCGACCTCACGCGGGTAGACGTTCTCACCGCCGCGGATGACCATGTCCTTGATCCGGCCCACCACGTTCAGGTATCCGGCGTCGTCCATCACGGCAAGGTCGCCGGTGTGCATCCAGCCGGACCGGTCGATGGCCTCGGCGGTCCGCTCCGGCTCGTTCCAGTACCCCACCATCACCGAGTACCCACGGGTGCAGAACTCCCCGGGGGTTCCCCGGGGCACGGTCAGCCCGGTGTCCGAGTCGATGATCTTGACCTCGACGTGCGGGTGGACGGTACCCACGGTGGACACCCGCCGGTCCAGGTCGTCGTCCATGCCGGTCTGGGTGGACACCGGCGAGGTCTCGGTCATGCCGTAGCAGATGGTCACCCCGGTCATGCCCATGTCGGTGATCACCCGCTTCATCACCTCGATCGGGCAGGGTGAGCCGGCCATGATCCCGGTACGCAGGGAGGACAGATCGGCCTGGGCCAGATAGGGGTCGGCCAGTTCGGCGATGAACATGGTGGGCACCCCGTACAGCGACGTGCAGCGTTCCTCGGACACCGCGCGCAGGGTGGCCGTCGGGTCGAATCCGGGGGCCGGGATGACCATGCAGGCGCCGTGCGAGGTGGCGCCCAGGTTGCCCATGACCATGCCAAAACAGTGATAGAAAGGCACGGGAATGCACACCCGGTCGGCCTCGGTGTACCCGCACAGTTCACCGGTGAAGAACCCGTTGTTGAGGATGTTGTGGTGCGACAGGGTCGCGCCCTTGGGGAACCCGGTGGTGCCCGAGGTGTACTGGATGTTGATCGGGTCGTCGAACGACAGCGTGCTTCCGATCTCGACCAACCTGGCCGGGTCACCGGCCCGGCCTCGCTCGGCCAACTCGTCCCACCGCGGGTCGCCGAGGAAGAGCACGTCGGACAGGTCGGGGCACTGTTCGCGCACCTCGGCGACCATGGCCCGGTAGTCACTGGTCTTGAAGCTCGGCGCGCTCACCAACAGCCTGATGCCGGCCTGGCGCAGCACGTAGGCCAGTTCGTGGGTCCGGTAGGCCGGGTTGATGTTGACCAGGATCGCGCCGATCCTGGCGGTGGCGTACTGGACGAACACCCACTCGGCACAGTTCGGCGCCCAGATCCCGACCCGGTCACCGGTGCGCACGCCCAGGTCCAGCAGTCCCAGGGCGTAGGCGTCAACCTGCTCGACCAGTTCGGCATAGGTCCACCGTCGGACCTGCACCTGACCGGAGGCTGGGTCCACCGGTCGAAGCGATCCCCGGTCGACCAGTGCCTCCCGGTCGGGAAAGGTCGCGGCGATCCGGTCAAGGTTCTGCCCGATCGTCTCACCCAGCAGTGGCACGTCCGACGTTCCGGAGGCGTAGGACGGGTTGGCGGACTGAACAGCCATGGCGGCCTCCCTCGACGTTCCCGGGAGTCACATGGTGCCGTCACCCGTGACAGCACGCAGCCATAACCGGCCGATCGGTCGATTCGGTCAGCTCAACGGACCCACCGGTAGGTCCGTCGCCGCCCTGGCGGTTTCGGTCGCGGCGGCGACCGAGGCCAGGAAACCAGGGTCTTCGGCGAACACACCTGCCCCGGAAACGTTCAGCGCCGCCGCGTCGGGGGCAGCGGTCGACAACACCACCACGATCTCGTCGGCGGTGAAGCCGACCGAGTGGATGGCCACCACCCCGCCCAGGCAACAACCCCAGCCCTGCTTCGAACCGGCGCCACCAACGGCGTTCATACCGAACTCCTGATCGAAGCCATCCCGGGCCGTGGGGGTTGCCGCCAGCATGGCTGAGCTCAGGAACGGACCGGTGCGCGGGTCGGCCAGCACCTGGGCCAGGAAGGACGCCACATCTGCCGCAGTGATCCGGACGTTACCCCAGTACCGCGGCTCCGGGGACGGCCCGGTATCCGACAGGTGGTAGCGCGCCGCCATCCGCTCGACGATCTGGCCATATCCACCCTGCTGGTACACCGCGCTGGCGAGTGCGTCGTCGGAGGTGGCGATCATCGTGTGCAACCGCCCCAGGGTGGCCGCATCGACATGGTCAGCCCCGCCGGCGGAATCGAGCAGGTCGACCGCGAAGAGCAACTTGGCAATGCTCATCGCCGGGACGGCGGTGTCGGCCTGAACCGAGGTGATCGTCGCACCGGTGTGCCGGTCGGCGACCAGCACGTGCTGGGTGATGCCGCGCTCGGCGGCGCGCTCGACGGCGTGTGCGACGGCTGCTCGCACCTGGGCACCTGCCGCCGCGGTGATCGGGTCGGTGTCCGCGAGGTCGGGCGCCGGGTCAGCCGCCGCCGTCCGGGTGGTCTGGGTGGTCGGGGTCGTCGGGGTGGCACCTGTCGGCCGGCGTGGCACGGTGGGGGTGGAGGTCGGCGACAACACCACTGTGGCCCGCGCCGAGATGCCGGCCTGTCCGGCAGCGGTCTCGGTGCCGGCGGTGGCACCGTGCTGTTCGTCCACGGCCGCCACCAGCGCGGACGTGAGGACCACCACGGCCGCCAGCGTCGCAAGGGAGACACGGATCAGCCACCCACCCGCCCGGGTGGTATGACTGCGACCCGCGGTTCCGTTGCGGCGGTTCGGTAATCGGGTCAGGATGCGACTGCGGACAGTGTCACGACGCTGATCAGGCCCCCGGTCCTGCAGAAGAACCGCGCGATGGTCGTTGCCGCCCTCATGCCGAAACATCACGACCACATAAACATTCGGCCAGGGCTGCGGGGTTGCCCGACGTGGGTGCGGCGATGCGGCCCCGACCACCGCCTCCCAGACCGGCATGGGCTCGGAGGCGGACGCGCCGACAGGTTCGACCCCGCCCCCCTCAGAAGCGGCGCGGGTCGAGCCGGTCCGAACCCGGAGTCAGTACCGGGCGGTGATTCAGTGCTGGTCGACGACCAGGCGTGGGCGGTCCTCGGGGCCGGGGTGCCGGTAGGTCAGCAGGTCCGACGGAATCGGCAGTTGCAGGCTGCCGAACGGCGACAGCGCACCAGACACCTCGGTGGCGAACTCGCTGATCCCGATGTTCGGCAACGCTGGGGCGGTCTCCCGGCGGCTCCCCGGCTTGTCGGCCACAATCCACCTCCGTCGAAGGGTCAGTCCACGTCAGTCTGTCGCACCGGTGATCGACCTGCCAGGGCCGAACGGCCCGCCGACCCTGGTCAGTCTGGTCAGTCCAGTCCCGTCCACTCCAGGAACGCGGTGGCCAGCGAAGGTGCACCGTCCACCCGCACCCCGGGAGCCTCCAGGCCAAGTCGCCGCCACAGCAGCAGGTCCAGGTCGGACGCTGTCGCCCGCAGCGTGGCCTCCACCGACCCGCCAACCCTGGCCGGTCGCGGTGCCGGTCGCGCCCCGCCGAGTTCGACCGTCCACACCCGGTCGACATCGGTGGCCGCCAGTACCAGAACGCCGCCGGGACCGGTCCAGTCGACCGTCTGACTCGCGACCATGACATCCAGGAACTCATCCACCCCGTCGGCACCCAGCACCGGACCCAACGGTTCAGCCTGACCAATCACCGACTGGGCGTCCCACCGGTGCACCGCGGCCTCGTGGGCCTGCCGACGGGCGACCTCGGCCACGGTCCGCCCGGATGCCCACCACGGTTGCATCGGATCGGCTTCACACAGCGCGGTGACCAACTCCGAACGGCAGCGTTGGTACCAGTCGAGTGGGTCCTCACCCGGTTGCGGTGTGGTGCTGGATGATGGTGGTTCGGGGCGCCCCCCACCGGTTCGGACCGCCTCCGCCCAGAAGAGTTGCACCTCGCCGAGGTGAAGTACCAACTCCAGCCCGGTCCAGTCCGGGCAGGCCGGCACGGCACGGCCCAACGCCCCCGGTTCGACCATCGCCGCGGCGAAGCTCGCGCTGTACTGTTCGATGATCTTTGTCCAGTCCAGTCCGATCATGACTGGATCATGCTGTGTCAGGCTGACATTTCCCATCACACCAGACGCTGCCAGCCCCGCGCTGGTCTGGTTCGGCTGACGCTCTACCGTGGGAGGGATGACCACGCGCGGCCACCGCAGCCTGGCCTCCTGGCTGCGGGCCCGATCCGACGAGGCGCTCGCGTCCCTGCTGCGCGAGCGCCCCGACGTCGCCCTGCCCACGCCGGCCGACACGGGGGTGCTGGCCGGACGGTTGACCGTGCGGCATTCGGTACAGCGTGCCCTGGAACACCTCGACGCGTTCACCCTGGAGGTCCTGCAGGGCCTGCTGTTGCTGGCCGAGCACGGCCCGACCGACTGGTCGGCACTGCGTGCGCTGACCGCGTCCGAGGTGTCCGACGAGGCCCTGCGGGCGGCGGTGCGGCGGCTGTTCGACCTGGCCCTGGCCTGGGGCGACGACTCGTCACTGCACCCCACCGGAGGGGTCAGGGAGGCCGCCGGCGGTTACCCGTTGGGACTGGGCCGACCGGTCGAGACCCTGCTCGGCGGGTACTCCACCGAACAGGTCGCCCCGGTACTGGAGGCGCTGGACCTCCCCCGGGCCCGCCAGCCAGAGGCCGGCGGGCTGGTCACCGAGGTGTTCGACGACCCGGCCCGACTGGCCGTCCTGCTGGGCCGGTGCGGCTTGGACGAACGGGCCGTGCTGGAGCACCTGGCCGCCGGGCCACCACTGGGATCGGTGCGCGCGGCGAACCGGCCGGTCCGGGCCGCCGACACGGACAGTCCGGTGCGTTGGCTGCTCGCGCACGGCCTGTTGGTGGCGGTCGACCGGAACACGGTGGAACTTCCCCGGCAGGTCGGCCTCGCCATCCGTGGCCGTCCACTCGGTCGGCACCGACAGCCCCCACCGGTCCGAACCCGTGAGGTCGGAACGGCCGCGGTGGACTCGGCTGCGGCCGGGCAGGCGGCCGAGGCGGTCCGGCTGACCGAGTCGCTGCTGCGCGGCTGGGACGAGTCACCTCCGGGTGTGCTGCGGGGCGGGGGGATGGGAGTCCGCGACCTGCGCCGCACCGCCCGCGCGCTGGACCTGTCCGAACAGGCCACGGCGCTGTATGTGGAGGTGGCGCACGGAGCCGGCCTGGTGGACCGTTCCGACGATGCCGACCCGGTGTGGCTGCCCACCGCCGCGTTCGACAAGTGGTGTGACCTACCGCCGGTGCAGCGGTGGGTCACCCTGGCCACCGCGTGGCTGGACCTGCCCCGACTGCCCGGTCTGGTGGGCGAACACGACGAACGGGACCGCGCCCTCAACGCGTTGTCGGCGAACCTGCGTTACCTGTCGGCGCCGACCGGTCGGGCCCGGGTGCTGACCGCGCTGGCCGAACAACCTGCCGGACACGCGCCGGACACCGACGACCTGGTCAGCCTGCTGACCTGGCGCACCCCCCGGCACGGTGGCCGGCAACTCGAAAGGCTGGTGGCCTGGACGCTGACCGAGGCCGAGACGCTGGGGCTGACCGGGCGGGGCGCGCTCGCCTCCTACGCCCGACCGATGGTGTCGGACCACCGGGCCGAACCCGGCCCGGCGCTGGCCGACCTGCTGCCCACGCCGGTGGACCACGTGTTGGTCCAGGCCGACCTGACCGTGGTGGCCCCCGGCCCGTTGGAACCGGACCTGGCCAGGGACATGGCGCTGGTCGCCGACGTGGAGTCCTCCGGGGCGGCCACGGTGTACCGGATCAGCGCGGCCACGGTGCGCCGCGCACTGGACGCCGGACTGGCCGCCACCGACCTGCACGAACTGTTCGCGTCCCGGTCCCGCACTCCGGTGCCGCAGGCTCTGCGTTACCTGGTGGACGACACGGCCCGTCGGTATGGCCGACTGCGGGTTGGCGGTGCCGGGTCATACCTGCGGTGCGACGACGAGTCGCTGCTCGCCGAGGTACTGGCCGACACCGGCATCCGGACGCTGCGGTTGCGTCGGATCGCCCCGACGGTGGCGGTCTCACCGTCTCGGGTGCGCGACCTGGTGGAGGTGCTGCGGGAACGGGGTTACGCACCGGCGCCCGAATCCGCAGAGGGGGGACTGCTGCTGTCCCGGCCGGAGGCCCGGCGGGCACCGACCCGACGGGAACATCCTGGATTCGGGATGCCGGAGTTGCGCCCGGCGCAGGCCCGGGAGGTTGTCGCCGCACTGCGGTCTGGTGACCAGATCGCCCAGGACGCCCGCCGGACCGCCGGCGGTTCGGCCACCGGAACCGACGCGGTGGACATCCTGGCCCTGCTGCAACGCGCCGTGCGGGAGGGGCGCCCGGTGCTGCTGGGATATGTCGACGCGCAGGGCGCGGCCTCCACCCGGATGGTGACGCCGGAGTCGGTCGGCGGGGGCTTCCTCCGTGGTCGGGACCTGGCTGGCGACGAGACGCACACTTTTGTACTGCACCGCATCACCTCGGCCCGTATCGTCGATTCCGACAATCCATAACGAATTCACATATACGGACCGGCCGCCGGGTTCTCCACACCGTGGGTGGCCGGGAGCGTCGCCAAGGCTGGGACACTGGACGGGTGAAAGACGGCCCGCTGATCGTCCAGTCAGACAAGACCCTGTTGCTCGAGGTCGACCACGCCCTCTACGGGCCGGCCCGCAACGCCATCGCACCGTTCGCCGAACTGGAACGGTCCCCCGAGCACGTACACACCTACCGGCTCACCCCGCTGGGCCTGTGGAACGCCCGGGCCGCCGGACATGATGCCGAGCAGGTGGTCGACGCGCTGGTGCGGTTCAGCCGGTACCCGGTGCCCAACGCGCTGCTGGTCGACCTGGCCGAGACGATGGCCCGGTACGGCCGACTGCAACTGGTCAACCACCCCACCCACGGACTCGTGCTGCACGCGCTGGACCGGGCCGTGCTGGAGGAGGTGCTCCGGCAGAAGAAGATCGCCCCGATGCTCGGGGAACGGATCGACGACGACACCGTGGCGGTGTTCCCGTCCGAACGCGGCCGGCTCAAGCAGGCATTGCTGCGGGTCGGCTGGCCGGCCGAGGACCTGGCCGGCTACGTGGACGGAGAGGCCCACCCGATCGCACTGCGTGAGGACGGCTGGACCCTGCGCCCGTACCAGCACGAGGCGGTGGACGGGTTCTGGGCCGGCGGTTCGGGGGTGGTGGTACTCCCCTGCGGCGCGGGCAAGACCCTGGTCGGCGCGGCGGCGATGGCCCGGGCGCAGGCCACCACCCTGATCCTGGTCACCAACACGGTGGCCGGTCGGCAGTGGAAACGGGAACTGCTGGCCCGTACCTCGCTGACCGAGGCCGAGATCGGCGAGTACTCCGGCGAGCGCAAGGAGATCCGCCCGGTCACCATCGCCACCTACCAGGTGATGACCACCCGGCGGAAGGGCGAGTACCTGCACCTGGACGTGTTCGACTCCCGGGACTGGGGACTGATCGTCTACGACGAGGTGCACCTGCTGCCGGCGCCGATCTTCCGGTTGACCGCCGACCTCCAGTCCCGTCGACGGCTCGGGCTGACCGCCACCCTGGTGCGCGAGGACGGCCGGGAGGGCGACGTGTTCAGCCTGATCGGTCCGAAGCGCTACGACGCGCCGTGGAAGGACATCGAGTCACAGGGATGGATCGCCCCGGCGGTGTGTACCGAGGTCCGGGTGACCATGACCGACGCCGAGCGGATGGCCTATGCCACCGCCGAACCGGAACAGCGGTACCGGCTGGGCGCCACCGCCCGCACCAAACTGCCGGTGGTTCGCCGGCTGGTGGAACGGCATCGGAAGGCATCGGACGGCGACAAGTGTGGTGACCAGGTACTGGTGATCGGTGCCTACCTGGACCAACTTGACGAGTTGGGCGAGGAACTGGACGCGCCGGTCATCCAGGGATCGACCACCACCCGGGAACGCGAACGGCTCTTCGACGAGTTCCGGGCCGGTTCACTGCACACCCTGGTGGTGTCCAAGGTGGCGAACTTCTCCATCGACCTGCCCGAGGCGGCCGTGGCGATCCAGGTCTCGGGCACGTTCGGGTCGCGACAGGAGGAGGCGCAGCGACTGGGGCGGGTGCTGCGACCCAAGGCCGGGGGGCGGACCGCGCACTTCTACACCGTGGTGGCCCGCGACACCATCGACCAGGACTATGCCGCGCACCGGCAGCGGTTCCTGGCCGAACAGGGTTACGCCTACACCATCGTCGACGCCGACGACATCCTCTCTGGACAGTGATCGTCTCCACGTGCCGCCGGGCCGGATGCCGGCTCCGATGGCACGTGGGTCGCGGGGCACGGTGTGACACGCCTCTGCGGGGCCGCCCGGCCAGACGCCGAAGGTGCTCATCGCCGTTTGAGTAACCGCTTTCATTTGACAATGTGCATCAATCCATCACATTCCACATATTTGCAATGGTAAACGCGATTCATATATCGCCCCCGTGAATCACGGCACAGGGGTGTACAGCGGATGTACCTGTCGCCTGGAAACCAGGTGCAACACCCCCTGACATCACAGCCGCCATCCTTGCTAGTTTCCATACCCATAACTTGTCTCGTCGTGTGCGCGCACCGGAGGGGGTGCACGCCCGACCTCGAGAAAGGGTCACGATGTCGGTTGGTTTCAGCCCGATCGTGCGCCGTCGCCGGCTGGGTACCGAGATCCGGATACTGCGGGAACACGAGAAGCTGACGCTCACCCAGCTCGGCGGACTGGTCGGTTGGTCCGCGGCGAAGCTGAGCCGCCTGGAGAACGCGCGTATCCGTCCCGACGTCGGCGACGTCATGGACGTGCTCGACGCGCTCGGGGTCACCGGGTCCAGACGGGAACAGTTGATCGCGCTGGCCCGCGACGCCTCCAACAGTCGGGGCTGGTGGAACGCCTACGACGGCGAGATCGACCGACGGCAACTCAGCTTCGCCGAGTTCGAGAACGGTGCGGTGCAGATCCGGGAGTTCCAACTCACCCACATACCGGGACTGCTCCAGACCCGGGCCTATGCGGCGGCCCGTTTCGCCTCCCGCCCGGCGGTCGGACTCCCACCGATCAACATCGATGCCGCGACCGAGACCCGCATCGCCCGGCAGGCGATCCTGACCAGTGACACACCGCCACGGTACGAGGCACTGTTCGAGGAGTCCGCCCTGGTTCGACGCTGCGGACCTCCGGACCTGCGCGCCGACCAGTTCGACCAACTGCTCGAGGCCGCCGAACTGCCGAACGTGACCCTGCGGGTTCTGCCCTACAACGCCCACATCGACGGTTGTTATATCCCGTCGTGCTCCTTCTCGCTGTACCGGTTCGCCGATCCGGTGGATCCAGAAATCGCCGTGCTGGAGATGGAAACCAGCGATCTTCATCTCGGCGACAAAGAGGACGTGGACCGTTACAAGCTGATCTTCGATCACCTCTGGGCGGCGGCGTTGTCGCCCGACGAGACAGCCGGGCTACTGGAGGCATGTCGCGACGATCCGGACGAGGCGCCGCGGGCCCGGCCCACCGGCCCACGGCAGCACCGCCGACCAACGGCCCAACGAACGCGATAGGGCCGGGAGACATCATGCGCGGACGAGGACTACCTGCGGCTGACCCGTGACATCGACGAGGTCAGCGGGAACTCCTCGAACGGCTCGGCCTGCGCCGGGTCGAACTGTCGCCGATCGAGCTGGAACTCGTCGACAACGTTGCCTCGGTCGCGCGGACGGCCACCGGCGTGCCCAGGGTGAGCGGCCTGTGGCTGGGATCCCGAGCCCTGGGCAAGCAGGTGGCCCAGTTCCGGGTCGGCGGCCAACCGTTCCAGCAGTTCCTCTACCGGGAGTTCGTCCGGGCGTGGAAGTCAACCGGCGCTGACATTCCTCAGGTCCGCGGAGTGGGCCCCCACCGCACGGCGTTCGGGCTCTGGAAGGCGGAACGGTCAGCGTCGGCGGGCGAAGGTGAGACCGTCACCGATGGTCAGCATGGTCAGTTCCACCCGGTCGTCGGCCGCCGCGTGGTCGTTGAACGCCCGGATTCCCCGCACGTTGTCGGCGTCGTCGGTCGGGTCGACCACCCGACCGTGGTAGAAGACGTTGTCCACCAGCAGCACCCCGCCCGGGCGCATCCGCGGCACCAGTTCCTCCCAGTAGTTGATGTAGCCGGGTTTGTCGGCGTCGATGAACGCCAGGTCGAACGACGGTTCGGCGGGCATCGCGCGCAGGGTGTCCAGTGCCGGCCCCAGTCGCAGTTCGATCCGGTCGGCCACCCCGGCCCTGGCCCAGTACCGCCGGGCCACCGAGGTCCACTCCTCGCTCACGTCGCAGCAGATCAGTCGGCCGCCCTCGGCCAGCCCCCGGGCCACACTCAGTGACGAGTACCCGGTGAAGGTGCCCACCTCGACCGCGTCATGTACCCCCAGGGTGCGCGCCAGCAGGGTGAGGAACGCCCCCTGGTCCGGTGAGATCTGCATCCCGGCCAGGTCGCCCAGTCCCCGCGTCTCGGCGATCAGGTCGGCCTGGATCTGGTCGGGGCCCATCCCGTGGCCGAGCGAATAATCCAACAGTTCGGCCGACATCGGCGTCGTCTTCGGAGTCACGTGCTGACCATACGTCCCGGATCGCACCGACGTCGCGGGTCTGTTCGACCGGCCGCCGGGGCGTCCCACCCGGCGTCCCGGCGGGATAGCGTCCGGTCGTGAAGGTCTATCTCTCCTCCGACATGGAGGGCACCGCCGGCATCGTTGACTGGCAGCAGTGCGTCAGCCCCGGTCCGGCCTACGAACAGGGCCGGCGACTGTTGCTCGCCGAGGTCAACGCCGCGATCGACGGCGCCCTGGCGGCCGGCGCGGACGCGGTCCTGGTGAACGACTCGCACTCGTCGATGCAGAACCTGCCACCCGACGAGTTACCCGTGGTCGCCGAGTACCTGTCCGGACGGCACAAGCCGATGTACATGATGCAGGGGCTGGACTCGTCGTTCGACGCGGCGCTGTTCGTCTCCTACCACGCCTCGGCCGGCACCGCCGGCGTGCTCTCACACACCTACAATCCGGCCGCGATCGCCCGGGTACGGCTCAACGGGACGGTGGTCGGCGAGTCCGGTATCAACGCGCTGGTGGCTGCCGGGCACGGCGTGCCGGTCGCCCTGGTGACGGGCGACCAGTACGTCGGCCCGGAGATCGAACCGTTCTGCCCGGGAGTCGAGGTGGTGCAGGTCAAACGGGCGGTGAGCCGCACCGCCGCGCACAGCCTGCACCCGCACGAGGCGTGCGCGCGGATCCGGGCCGGCGCCGAGCGCGCGTTGCGTCGGGTGTCGGCCGGACAGATCGCGCCACCCCGGATAGGTCTGCCGGCACGACTGGAGGTCGACTTCCGCACCGAGGAGATGGCCGACATGGCGACCTGGCTGGGTGAACGGGTGACCCGTCAGGGAACCCACACGGCGACGTTCACCGACGACGACCCGCTCCGGCTCTACCAGACGTTCGTCGCGGCAATCCACCTCACCCGCACCGTCGCCGACGTCCGCTGACCACCGCAACCGGGTGCGGCCTCGGGGGTTTTCGCGCGAAAACCCCCCGCACCAACGCTGCCCGGGCGGGGGTTTTCACGCGAAAACGTCGGGGGTGGGGCGGCGGATGTCCGGAGCGGTGAGCCGGGTGAGTTCGGCGGTGCGGTCGTCGGGCATCCGTTGGGACTCCCGCTCGGCGGCCACCCGCAGCCGGTAGTACCTGACCTCCCGCTCAACCCGGGCGCCATCCCAACCCAGCACCGGCGCGACCAGGTTGGCCACCGCCTCGGCCGAGTCCACCCCACGGTGCGCGGTCTCCACCGAGATCCTCGTACGCCGGACCAGGATGTCCTCCAGGTGCAGCGCGCCTTCCGCGTGTGCCGCGTAGAACGCCTCCACGGCCAGGTACTCCGGCGCCCCGACCAGCGGTCGGCCCAGGTCGGGGCGGTCCCGCACCAGGTCCAGCAGCTCGACGGTGCGGTCGCCATACCGGCGCAACAGGTGCTCGACGACGGCCACCGGCAGGTCATACCGCCTGGCCGCCTGGTCCCGTTCTTGCCAGGCCCGGGCGAACTGGTGCGCACCGAGCAGCGGAAGGTGTCGGGTGCGACTGGCCGGCGCCCAGGGCAACCATCGGCACGCCGCGTCCACCGCGTCGGCGGCCATCACCCGGTAGGTGGTGTACTTCCCGCCGGCGACCAACACCAGACCGGGTGCCGGTCGGACCACGGCGTGTTCCCGGGACAGCATGCTGGTGACCGGCGACGCACCGGCCAACAGTGGCCGCAGCCCCGCGTACACCCCGTGAACGTCCGCGCTGGTCAGCGGCGTGGACAGCACCTGGTTGAGGTTCCCCAGAATGTGTTCGACGTCCGCGGCGCTGGCCGCCGGGTGGGTGCGGTCCAACCGCCAGTCGGTGTCGGTGGTGCCGACGATCCAGTACCGCTCCCACGGGATGACGAACAACACGCTGGGTTCGGTACGCAGGATCAGGCCGGTGTGACCGTCCAGACGGTCCCGGGACAGCACCAGATGCACGCCCTTGGACGCCCGGACCGCCAGTCCGGTGTCCGCGCCGAGCATGCGTTCCACGTCGTCGCTCCACACCCCGGTGGCGGCCAACACCACCCGGGCCCGCACCCGGATCGGCCGGTCCGCCTCCAGATCGTGCACCCGGGCGCCCACCACCCGCCCGCCGTCGCGGAGCAGTCCGGTCACCCGGGCGCTGGAGACCAGGCAGGCGCCGTACCGGGCCGCCGTGCGGGCCACGGTCAGGGTGTGCCGGGCGTCGTCAACCTGCGCGTCGAAGTACTCGATCGCCCCCACCAACCGGTCGGGCCGCAGGGCGGGAAACCGCCGCAACGCGGCACTCCGGGTCAGATGCCGATGTCGCGGCAGTCCACGGGCGGACTCGGACCACAGCACCCTGCCCAACACGTCATACAGTGCCACTCCGGCGCCGTAGTACATCCGCGCCCAGACATGCCGGTGCAACGGCAGCACGAACGGCACCGGCCGAACCAGGTGCGGAGCGAGGCGTGCCAACATCAGCCCGCGTTCGGTCAACGCCTCGCGGACCAGCCCGAGGTCACGCTGCTCCAGGTACCGCAGGCCACCGTGCACCAGCCTGCTGGACCGGCCGGACGTGCCCGCGGCCCAGTCCCTGGCCTCCACCAACGCGACCGACAGGCCGCGGGTGGCCGCGTCCAACGCGGCGCCGGCCCCGGTGACCCCGCCACCGACCACCAGCACGTCGAACGTCTCGGTGGCCAACCTGGCCAGGTCGCGGCGCCGTTGGTCAGGATCCAGCCGTCCCGCTCCGGGCCGCCGCGGTCGGGTGAGGTCTGGTCCACCCACCTCGCTCACCGGGC
>DATCWR010000046.1:0-7668 GCA_036566245.1 Mycobacteriales bacterium
CCACCACCGCGGGCAGGCAGTCCAGTGCGCCGGCCGCGCCGTCGACCTGCCGGCCGCCGTGGTTGGACACCACGATGCCGGCCACCCCCGCGTCCGCGGCGGCCCGGGCGTCGTCGGGGTGACAGATACCCTTGAGCAGCACCGGGAGTTCGGTCTGACCGGCAAGCCAGGCCAGGTCGTCCCAGGTCAGCGCGGCATCGCCGAACATGCCCACCCAGTGCAGCACGGCCGCCTGCGGGTCCTGCTCCGGCGGCACGGCCAGACCGGCCCGGAACGCCGGGTCGGACAGGTAGTTGGCCAACCCCTCGGTGGTCAGGAACGGCAGGTAGGCCTGGTCCAGGTCACGGGGCCGCCAGCCAAGCGTCCAGGTGTCCACGGTGACCACGATGGCCTGGTAGCCGGCCGCCTCGGCGCGGTGCACCAGGCTGGCCGCCACGGTCCGGTCGGTGGGCCAGTACAACTGGTACCAGCGGGGAGCGTCACCGGCCTCGGCCGCCACGTCCTCCATCGAGGTGGACGCGGCGGTGGACAGCACCATCGGCACCCCGGTGGCCGCCGCGGCCCGGGCCACCGCCCGTTCGGCGTCCGGGTGCACGATGCCCAGCACGCCGATCGGGGCCAGCAGCACCGGCGCGGGCATCGGCGTCCCGCACACCGTGGTGGACAGGTTCCGCTCGGTGACCCCGCGCAGCATCCGCGGCACGATCCGCCAGCGGTCGAACGCCTCCCGGTTCGCCCGCATGGTCTGTTCCGTGCCCGCGCCCCCGGCCACGTACCCGGCGGACCTCGGGTCCATCCGGGCCAGCGCCGCTGCCTCGATGCCGGCCATGGTCATGGGCAGCTCGGGTGTCTGGCCGGCCAACCCGCGCAGGTAGAGCTCGAACTGGAAGTCTCCGAAGGGCACCGTGCCTCCCACAGATTCGGGGCCATACCACGGCCATACCCGCCACCTCGAACCCGACGGAACGGGTGATGTCCGACCACTCGACCAGACCGGGCACGCCACGCAGGTTAATGATCGTTCGCCTACCTGGCGGGCGTTCGGAGTGATTTCGAGGTCGGGCGATACTGCCGGACATGGACATGAGCGTCGAGGAGTTCGCGACCCTGGGCGAAAGCCGGTTTCCGGGGCTGATCGGGTTTCGGGTGGTGAGTAGCGAACCGGGTCGGCTGGTCGCCCGGCTGGACGTCCGCCCGGACCTGCTCGCGCCCAACGGCTACCTACACGCGGCCGCCGTGGTCGGGTTGGCCGACACCGCCTGCGGCTACGCCTGCCGCCTGCTGCTGCCGGATGGGTCCACCGGGTTCACCACGGTCGAGTTGAAGTCCAACTTCCTGGGCACCGCGCTGTCGGGCACCCTGGAGGCGGTGGCCACCGTGGTACACAGTGGACGGACCACCCAGGTGTGGGACGCCGCCGTCCGGCACGTCGAGACCGACCGCACCATTGCCGCGTTCCGCTGCACCCAGCTTGTGCTGTGGCCCAGAGGCTGAGCGCACCTGGCGGTCGTTTTCGTTGTGCCCCGGTGGTCTGTGGCGCGCGGCAAAGTAGGGTGCGGCCCGGGCGGGGAGGGGTCCGCCCGGGCCGCGGAGAGGTGGATCAGGGAGGGATCAACCCACCGGGTGGGGACACGAACTCGCCGCCACCTCGCCACCAGCGGAGGTTACGCCGCACAGGTGGTTCGGGTGGCGCATCGCTCGCACCGCCTTTCCGAAACTCTGCCGGTGATGATCGTCACCCCGACGGTGCCCATCTGTCCAGGCTCGGCGGCGAACTGGTGGGTATTGGTCCGGGGTGGTTTCCGACCGACCGTCGAGACGGCGTCGGTCGGGGTGATCCCCGGCCGTTCTCCGTTGTTCCGGGGTGTTCCTGGCAGCCCCCGGCTGTTTCACGCTGTTGCGTGACGACCGGCGTTGTTCGTCGCGGTCCGAACCGGGCAACGCGACCTGCCCCGACGGAACTACCGTGAGCCCATGTACGCCATCACTCTCCCGTCCTTCGGCGGACCGGACGCGTTGACCTGGGCCGAGGTGCCCGATCCCGAGCCCGGACCCGGCGAGGTGCTCCTCGACGTGGTCGCCACCGCCGTCAACCGTGCCGACGTGATGCAGCGCCTCGGCCACTACCCGCCGCCGCCCGGCGCACCGGCATACCCGGGGCTGGAGTGTTCCGGTCGGATCGCCGCGCTCGGCCCGGGCGTCACCGGCTGGCATGTTGGCGACCAGGTGTGCGCCCTGCTCGGCGGTGGGGGTTACGCCGAACGGGTCGCGGTACCGGCCGCCCACCTGCTGGCCGTCCCCGGTGGACTGTCGCTGGTCGAGGCGGCGGCGCTGCCCGAGGTGACCTGCACGGTGTGGTCGAACGTGTTCATGTTGGCCGGGCTGGCTCCGGGTGAGGTGTTCCTGGTACACGGCGGCAGCAGCGGTATCGGCACCATGGCCATCCAGCTGGCCGCCCGACACGGCGCCCGGGTGTTCTGCACGGCCGGCACGGAGGCGAAACTGGCCCGTTGCCGGGAACTGGGTGCCGAGGTGGCGGTGAACTACCGGGAGGACGACTTCGTCGCCCGGGTGCGGGAGGAGACCGACGGCCGTGGTGCCGACGTGATCCTGGACAACATGGGCGCGGCCTACCTGGGTCGCAACATCGCCGCGCTGGCCCCCAACGGACGGTTGATGATCATCGGGTTCCAGGGCGGTCGGACCGCGGAACTGGACCTGGGCGCGCTGATGGCCCGACGGGGCTCGGTGTCGGTCACCTCACTGCGGGCCCGCCCGACAGAGGAGAAGGCCAGCATCGTGGCCGCGGTACGTGAGTCGGTCTGGCCGGGCATCGGGTCGGGCCAGGTGCGTCCGGTCATCGACCGGGTGTTGCCGCTCCGTGAGGCCGCCCAGGCACACCGGGTGCTGGAGGCCAGCGAGCATGTCGGCAAGATCGTGCTGGAGGTCTAGAACCCTGGAGGTCCAGAACAACATGGCACCATGCCCCTTGCCGCGTGACCCGGGAGCCGGGGCTCCGCCCGGCGAGGCCTGGACATCTGGTTTCGTCCGGCGGAGGGCCTGATCGGTCAGCGGAGCGCGGCCAGGGTGTCCAGCAGTCGGTCCACCTCGTGCACCGTGTTGTAGTGCACCAGTCCGACCCGCACCGCCCCGCCCAACTCGGTCACGCCCAGCGCCTCGAACAGTTCGTACGCCGAACACTCCCCGTCCCACGCGCAGATGCCGCGCCGGGCCAGTTCCTCGGTGACCGCCCGCGGTTTCATCCCGTGCACCGTGAACGACAGGGTGGGGGTGCGTTGGCGCGGGTCGCCCAGCATGGTGATCCGCGGCATCCCACGGATCCCGGCCAACAACCGCTCGAAGACCCTGGTCTCGTATGCCTCCAGAGCGGCCATCGAGGTGAGGATCCGGTCCCGGCGGCTGCCCTGGGCCGAGTCGTCCAGCGCGGACAGGTGGTCAACGGCGGCCACCACCCCGGCCAACAGTTCCAGCGGAAGGGTGCCCCACTCGTAGCGCTCGGCCGGGCCGGCCGGGACCGGGCGGGGTCGGTCCGGATGGAACCGTTCCAGCAGTTGTGGGGCGGCTACCACGGCCGCCACGTGCGGCCCGCCCCACTTGTAGGCGCTGGTGGTGAAGAAGTCCGCCCCCAGTGCCCCGACGTCGATCGGTAGGTGCGGGGTGGCGTGACACCCGTCCACGTACACCAGCGCGCCGACGGTGTGCGCCCGGTCGGCGATCGCCCGCACGTCCGGCCGGGTGCCCACCGCGTTGCTGGCCGCGGTGACCGCCACCAGTCTGGTCCGGTCGGTGATGAGTTGGCCGTACTGCCACTCGGGCAGGTCACAGGTCTCGATGTCCACCTCGGCCCAGCGGACCACCGCGCCGACCCGGCCGGCGGCCTGCACCCACGGGCGCACGTTGGCGTCGTGGTCCAGTCGGCTGACCACCACCTCGTCACCGATCCGCCAGGACTTCGCCAGGGCCTGCGCCATGGTGTAGTTCAGGGTGGTGGTGTTGGGGCCGAGAACCACTCCCTCCGGGGTGACGCCGAGAAGGTCCGCGATCGCCCGCCGGGCGGCGTCGACCAGGGCGTCGGCTCGGGCCGAGGACGGGAACGGCCCGCTGCGGTTGGAGATGGGCACCCGCAACGACGCCCCGACCGCACGCGCCACGCTTTCCGGAATGAGCGTGCCGGCCGGGCCGTCGAGATGGAGGTAGCCGTCACCCAGGGTGGGAAACAGACCACGGACGCGCGCGACGTCGAACGGCATGTCTGAAGACCATACGGTCTCACTCTGTTGCGCCAGTAGGGTGCTGGCGTGGTGCCCGAACCGCCGGCCCCCACCGGGAGATTCCGGGCCTGGCGGTGGCGAGCACCCGGTGATACGCGAGGATGGGTAGATGACTGACAACCAGCGAGGGTCGGGCCGCGATCGTCCCGGTGCGCCTGGCATGGGCAGGACGGGCGGTGGTCTCGGACATGAGTGAATCGCAGGAGCACCAGGTGATCGTCGTCGGCCCGGACGGGCGTCCGATGGGAGCGATGAACGTCCTGGGTGGCGGGGACTCCGACGAGACACCCGACGTGAGCGATCTGGTCGAGCAGCCGGCCAAGGTGATGCGGATCGGCACCATGATCAAGCAGTTGCTGGAGGAGGTCCGGGCCGCACCCCTGGACGACGCCAGTCGCACCCGGCTCAGGGAGATCCACGAGTCGTCCATCCGGGAGCTGGAGCAGGGCCTGGCGCCGGAGCTTCGTGACGAGCTGCAACGGTTGTCGCTGCCGTTCAGTGACGACAGCATCCCCAGCGACGCCGAACTGCGGATCGCCCAGGCCCAGTTGGTCGGGTGGCTGGAGGGTGTGTTCCACGGCATCCAGACCGCGCTGTTCGCGCAGCAGATGGCCGCGCGCATGCAGCTGGAGGAGATGCGGCGCCGGGCCCTGCCGGGTCTGGCCGGACCGGCGGCACCAGGCCAGCAACAGCAGCAGGGCGGCACCGGCCAGTACCTGTGACCCGGTGACGGCGACGGGGGTGTGGGGTGGAGCGGAGGTCCCCCCACAGAGGGCAACACGGCGTCCTGCCCTGTTCGGTGCGACTCCGAAGCCGGGGCTCCGCCCCGGCGAGGGCCAGGAATCGCCCGCCTAGGCCGACGCCGGCCGGGGAGCGACCGGTTCCAGCACCTCCCGGCCGGCCAGGTACGGCCGCAGCGCCGCCGGCACCCGCACCGAACCGTCGTCGCGCTGATGCACCTCCAGCAGGCAGGCGATGGTCCGGGCCACCGCGCACAACGTGCCGTTGAGGGTGGCCACCGGACCCACCTGGCCGTCCGACCGGCGTTGCCGGACGCCCAGTCGGCGGGCCTGGAAGGTGGTGCAGTTGGAGGTGGAGGTCAGTTCCCGGTAGCGACCCTGGGCCGGGAACCACGCCTCGCAGTCGAACTTGCGGGCCGCGCTGGTGCCCAGGTCCCCGGAGGCGACGTCGATCACCCGGAACGGGAGTTCCAGCCGGGTCAGGAACTCCTTCTCCCAGGCCAGCAGTTGACGGTGTTCGTCCACGGCCCGGTCCGGGTCGCAGAAGGAGAACATCTCCACCTTGTCGAACCAGTGCACCCGGAACACTCCCCGGGTGTCTTTGCCGTAGGAACCGGCCTCCCGGCGGAAACACGAGGAGAACCCGGCGTAGCGGCGCGGCAGGCTGGTGGCGTCCAGGATCTCCTCGGCGTGGTAGGCGGCCAGGGGCACCTCGGAGGTGCCCACCAGGTACAGGTCGTCGGCTTCCAGCCGGTACACCTCGGCCGCGTGCGCGCCCAGGAACCCGGTGCCCTCCATCGCCTCGGGCCGCACCAGCGCGGGTGCCACCATCGGGACCAGGCCGGCCTCGCGGGCCTGGGCCATGGCCAGGTTCACCAGGGCGAACTCCAGTTCGGCACCCACTCCGGTGAGGAAGTAGAACCGTGCCCCGGACACCTTGGCCCCGCGCTCGATGTCGATGGCGCCGAGCAGTTCACCCAGTTCGGCGTGGTCGCGCGGAGTGAAGTCATAGCTGGGGAGTTCGCCGTGGGTCTCCAGCACCACGAAGTCGTCCTCGCCACCGGCCGGCACCCCGTCCTCGACCAGGTTGGGGATGGCCAGGCTGGCCGCCCGCAGTGCCTCGTCGGCCTGGGTCTGTTCGACCTCGGCGGCCCGGACCTGTTCGGACAGCTCCCTGGCCTGCCGCAGCAGGGACTCGCGTTCCTCGCCGGAGGCCCGGGAGACCTTCTTGCCGAGTGTTTTCTGTTCGGCCCGCAGATGGTCGTAACCGGCCACCGCGGCGCGCCGCCGGGCGTCCGCGGCGAGCAGTTCGTCCACCCTGGTCGGGTCCTCCCCCCGCACACGTTGGGAGGCCCGGACCCGGTCGGGGTCGGTACGGACAAGGCGCAGGTCGATCACGTGACGAGGTTACCGGCGGTCGGGGTGCGCTGGTGCCCCCAGGTACCCGGGTCGGCACCGTGGTGCGGGACACTGGGCGGGTGCGGATGTCCCGGGACCGGTTCGACGAACTCGTTGCCGACGCGCTGGACGAGATCCCGACGGATCTCACCCGGCTGATGGACAACGTGGTGGTGCTGGTCGAGGACGCGAACCCTGACGAACCCGACCTGCTCGGCCTGTATGAGGGGGTGTCGCTGACCGAGCGTGGGTTCGACTACGCCGGCGCGCTACCCGACCGCATCCTGATCTACCGGAACGCCATCCTGTCCATCTGCCAGACCGAGCAGGACGTGGTGGAGGAGGTCGCGATCACGGTGGTGCACGAGATCGCGCACCACTTCGGTATCGACGACGAACGGCTGCACCAACTCGGCTGGTCCTGACCGCACCGGGTGGTCCGGTGGTCCACCCTTCGGACCCGACCGCCGGTCCAGGTGCGGTAGCGTCACCAGGTGTGAATGACGGTCGTCTGCCGATCAGGATGCTGCACGACCGGGTGCTGGTGAGGATGCCCCGTGAGGAGGGCGAGCGCCGGTCATCCGGCGGGATCCTCATCCCCTCCACCGCCCAGGTCGGGGTACGGCTGATCTGGGCCGAGGTACTGGCGGTCGGCAACCACGTGCGCGCGGTGGAGAACGGTGACCGGGTGCTGTTCAGCCCGGAGGACCGACACGAGGTTGAGATCCAGGGCGACGGTTACCTGATCCTGCGGGAACGCGACATCCACGCGGTCGCCTCGCGGCGGATCGAACCGGCCACCGGGCTGTACCTCTGAGCCACCGGCCGCGTCCGGGTGCCGCCGACGGTCAGCCGGTCGCCCCCGACCGGATCCGGTCCAACCAGGCCGCGGCGTCGTTGAACGCCTCGTCCCGGGCCGGGTCGGGCACGGGTTTGGGTTCGCCGTCCGCGCGCGGGTAGGACCCCAGGTACCGCACGTCGGCGCAGCGTCGGCGCAGTGCGGCCAGCGCGTCGGCCACCCGGGCGTCGGCCAGGTGGCCCTCACAGTCCAGGGAGAAGCAGTACCGCCCCAGCCGTTCCTTGGTGGGCCGTGACTCGATCCGGGTGAGGTTGATGCCCCGCACCGCGAACTCGGTCAGCACCTCCAGCAGGGCACCGGTGTGGTCGTCGCGGATGAACGCCACCAGTGAGGACTTGTCGTTGCCGGTGGGCGCCGGCGGTAGCCCGGGTCGGGACAG
>DATCWR010000052.1:0-6468 GCA_036566245.1 Mycobacteriales bacterium
CGCGCCTCCCCTACCGGGGACGACCGCTCCTGGCCAGATTCGCGTCACCGACCCCTGGCGACGGCGTCCACCCGGCCGACCTGACCGGCATCGGACGGTTGCATTCGTCCGGGACGTGACAGTGCTCGACCCGACCGAACCGGGCGCGAGCGGGTCATCGCTGCCCGGCCCGGCGGTACCCACGGCGGAACCGGCGTCCGCCAGAACCTGACCGGTCGTCCAGGCTGGTCCGCAGCAAGGGTGGCGACCCATCCGCGCCCACCGCACACAGACAGGTCAGTCGTGCGTCCGAGGAAAGGAAAGACCAGTGATAGGCCCTGAGGCCGAGAACGCCCTCCTCGCCCTGGACAAGGAGATCGGCGAAGGATGGTTCCGGCACGCTCGCGCGGCGCAGAGCGCGGACGACCTGTTGCACGTCATCATCGGTGACGGTGTGATGACCTCCAAGATCGACGGTTGGATCCACGCGGCCACCATGACCACCCCGTTCATCCTGAGGTACGCCAAGGAGCGGGAGGTCGGTCTGGACCTGGCGCGGCTGACGAGTTGGGACGGACACAACAGCGCGACGCGGTACGCCCAGTGGCAGGTCGACTTCCATTGGAGAATCGACACCCGTGCCTGGCAGTACCTGCTCTACACCAAGTTCATGCGGCGGTCCTACGAGGACGCCATCCGCACGATCACACTTCCGTCCGACCAGGTCGACGAGTTGTTGGCCGTCAACAACAGCTTCTGGGACGAGGTCGAGGTTGCCTACGTCTACCGCATGGAGATCATCGAGCGTTCCCGGGGTTTCGCCGTGCACCCCGATCCGACGGCGGGTGCCAGGGACCACGGATACGTGTACCGGCGTCTGCTGCCCACCCCGGACCACCGGTTCGAGGAACTGAAATTTGAACTGATCGAACCCGAACTCGGTGCTGGAACGGCCGCCACCACCCGCGTCCCACCGGCCTGGCCCCGGCTTGCCGACACCGAGATCTCCACGGAGTTGAACGCGGCGAAGGCATGGCTCGACGACTGTCGGACAGTCGGACTGGCAGACCTGTGGCTGCGGGTTCGGCTGGGTGACCGGTGGGTGCCCACCCGCATCAACGGTTGGGAACTGGGTCTGGCCGAGACAACGACCTTCCTGCTCGGCGACGCCGAGTTGGGGGTGCCGTCGGTCGCTCCGTCAACCGGCGTCGAGGACCGGGCGCGTGCCTTCGCCGCGGTCCAGGCTGAGTTCTGGCGGCGGCTGAAGGGTGACCCCGAACAGTTGGCCAGCCTGCTGGCAAGCCAGCGAACCGCCCTGGGCATCGTCCATCCCACCCTGAACCCGGCGACCATCGACTCCTTCGTCACCGTCGCGGCTGCCGAGATCCGGAAGAACTACGATGCCGAGGGCGGGCAGGATGCGCGGGTCGAAAAATTCGACGACCTACTCGCGTTGACCCGACCGTTGCACCCGAGGTTCGCACCGTTCGACCCGGTCGAACCGCTGCCCTGGCAGACCCGCAATCCGGAACGGCACCTGGCCCGGATGCGGCGTCTCGGGTACACCGTCTGATGACCACGAACGATCTTTCCGACACGCCGGCGAGGATCTCTCGTTTCCTGCGCACCGCCGCGGCGCAGATCGACTCCCGGCTGGGGCCGCTGGGCCGGACCACCAGACCACATCTGGGATTCGAACTCGCCCACACCGACGACCCGAACGTGCGCCGACTGCGCGACAGCGGCGCGCACTTCGACTGGTTGGCCCTGTCCTTCGATCCGGTGCCGATGTGGGACCTGCACGTCGGGCTGGTCATGAGCGGTCCGGACGAGGTCCAGGTCGGCGTCCACGTGTTGGACGAGACGGGCCAGGAGATCCGCGCGGCGGCCGACTCGGTCGGTGCGGCCTGGTCGACACCACAGTTCAGCGCCAGCGTTCACGAACACCAGTACAACCGCACCTACGTGATCACGGGGTCGGCGGAGGATGCCGAGATCTGGGCGGCCGCCGCGTCACTGTGTCGTTCCCTGCACACGGAACTGCACGCGGGGGAACCCGCAATCGGTCAAGGAGAGGAAGCGCAATGACAAGGAGCGCCCGAACCCGCGTCGGCCCGAAACTCGGGGCCTTCGTGGCGGCATCGGTCCTGGTCCTGACGGGCTGTGGTTCGGCCACGTCGGGTGACGGGAACAAGGACGCGGACATCGCAGTCGGCGCGCTGGTCCCGCTGACCGGTGGCGGAGCCGAGTTCGGCCCGCGGATGGAGCGGGCGATCCGCATCGCCGTCGATGAGGTCAACGCCGCGGGCGGGGTCAACGGCAGCAAGCTGAAACTGTTCGTCGAGGATGGACAGACCGAGCCGGACGCGGCGGTGCGGGGCGCCCAGAAACTCATCAACGTGAACCGCGTCCACGCGATCCTTGGCACCTGGTCGAGTGCGGTGACCCTCGCCGTGGCACCGCTGGCGATCCAGTCGAACGTCGTCCAGATGAACACCTCGGGCGCGAACGCGATCACCGACCTGAAGGACAACAACCTGGTCTGGCGGTTCCAGCCGCCGGCAAGGCTGACCGGTTCGGCGGTGGCCAACGCGGCGATCCGCAACAACTGGAAGACCGCCGTGGCGATGGCCCGTAACGATCCCAGCGGCACGAGCACCGTCGAGTCCTTCACCAAGGACTACGAGAAGCTGGGCGGCAAGGTGGTGAAGACCATCACCTACGCGCCGAACCAGTCCAGCTACGCCACCGAGGTGCGCGACGCCCTGGCCGGCGGTGCGGACTTCATCTTCAACAGCACCTACGCCCCCGAGTTGGCGGTGATGGTCAAGGAGGCCGCCGCCTCCTCCAGTGACGTCCCCTGGCTGGCGCCTGGCTGGGCGGTCAACAAGGCGTTCATCAGCGCCGTGGGCGGGCCGGCAGCGGACGGCACCTACGCGGTGGACAGCGCGCCCAACGTCGAGGGTCAGGCGTACCAGAACTTCCAGAAGGCCTACCAGGACAGGCACGACGGTGCCCTCGACCCGAGCGACACCTACGTGTTCAGCTCCTACGACATGGTGGTCGTGCTGGCCCTGGCGATGACCGACTGCTCGTGTCAGTCGGGCAAGGAGTTGACCGACTCGATCGCGAAGGTCACCTCCCCGTCCGGCACCGAGGTGACCAGTTTCGCCGACGGAATCGAGGCGCTGAAGGCCGGTCAGGACATCGACTACCAGGGCGCGTCGAGCAACCTGGACTTCGACGCGAACGGTGACCAGGTCCCGCTGTTCGGCACCTACGTCGTCAACTCCGGCAAGGTCACTCTGGACGACTCCTACGAACTGAAGTAGCCGCCAGGGCACGGACAGCCGCGTCCACAGGGGACGTCACGGGTAGGAGGTAGGAGGCACCGGTGATCAACGTGCTTCAGCACGCTCTGGACGGTCTGCTGGAGGGAGGTCTCATCGCCCTCGCGGCAATCGGTATCTCGATCGTCTACGCCGTCCAGAGGTTCGCCAACGTGGCGCAGGCGGGACTGATGTCCGTTGGTGCCTACGCCGCCTACCTCGTCGCGGCGACGGGCGTGGGGCTGGCCGTCTCGGTTGTTCTCGGTGTCGCGATGACGGCGGTGGTCGCGGTGCTGGTGTACCTGTTGGCCTTCCGGGCGTTGAGTCGGGGCCCACGGGTCACCCTGCTGATCGCCTCGATAGGCGCCGACCTGATCCTGCGGAACGTCATCAGTGCCTTCTACGGATCCGACATCCGTGGTTACCAGTTCACGCTGCCCAAGCACATCAGTCTGGGGGAACTCCAGATCGATGTGCTTGGGCTCGGACTGTTCACGGCGGCTCTCCTGGTGATGCTGCTGGTCTGGTTGGTGCTGACCCGTACCTCGGTCGGTCGCGACATGAGGGCCGTCGCCGACCTACCGGACCTGGCCAGACTGGTGGGGATATCCCAGACCCGGGTACACGTCTACGCGTGGACCCTGGTGGGGGGCACCGCCGCGGTGGCCGGGATCGCCATCGCGATGAAGAGTTCACTCACCCCGGACCTCGGGTGGTACGCGCTGCTCGCGGCGTTCGCGGCAGCCATCCTGGGTGGGTTGGGCAACGTACGCGGCGCCGCCCTGGGTGGGCTGCTCATGGGCGTCGCCATGGCGGTGTCCACGATCTGGCTCAGTCCGACCTACAAACCGGCGCTGGCCTTCGCCGTCATGACCGTGGCCCTGCTCGTCCGGCCCTACGGCCTGCTCGGAAGGTCGGTCAGGGTATGAGCACCTACCTGCCGGCGATCCTGGTCATCGCACTCATCTACGGGTTGCTCGGGATCTCACTGAATCTGGAGTGGGGGCACACCGGCATCATCAACTTCGGGCACGTCGCGTTCTTCGCGACGGGCGCGTACACCACCTCGCTGTTGACCACACACACCTCGGCGGGTGTCGGGGCCGGGCTGGTGGCCGCCTTCGTCTTGGCCGCCCTGCTGGCCCTGCCGATCGGCTGGATCACGCTGCGGCTGTCCACCGACTTTCTGGCGATCGTCACGATCGGCTTCGCCGAGGCCCTGCGGATCATCCTGCTGAACGCGGGCTGGTCCGGGGGCCCCAGCGGTGTCACCGGTATTCCGCGCCCGCTGACCACCCTGGAGGTGACGCGGTTCAACCTCATCTGGGCCGGCACGGTCGCACTGGTCGTGGTGGCCGCGATGGTGTTGCTCCGCGGCATCACCCGAAGCCCGTTCGGGCGGGTGCTACGGGCGATCAGGTCCGACGAGCGTGCGGCGGCCATGTTGGGCAAGAACGTCGCCGCGGCCAAGACGACGAGTCTGGTCATCGGGTCCGGGATGGCCGGGCTGGCCGGTGCGATCTACGCCCACTACATCGGCTACATAGCACCCGACCAGTTCGAGCCGTCGGTCACCTTCTTCGTGTGGGCCGGCATCATCATCGGTGGGTCGTCGCATCTGGGCGCCCTGGCCGGCACCATCGGTCTGGTCGGGCTGCTCGAGGCGAGCCGATTCCTCGGGGACTTCGGGTTCACCGCCATCTCCCCGACGCACATGGCGAACCTGCGGCTCATCGTGGTGGGGCTGATCATCATCCTGTTCGTACGGTTCCGACCACAGGGCGCGTTCCCGAGCCGCGTGTCGAAGGTGAGGGCCGCGTCCTCGGACTCCCCGGCGACCGGTGACCTCGTGCCGGCCGCCAGCGCCGGAGCCGACAGCGGAACCGGTAGCGATCCGACTCGTCACGCCGAGGGCCAGTGATGTTGGAGATCAAGAACCTTTCCGTGCGCTTCGGTGGGTTGCAGGCTGTTCGGGACGTGTCCATGTCGTGCGCGCAGGGCGCGGTGACGGCGATCATCGGACCCAACGGCGCCGGCAAGAGCACCCTGTTCGACGCGCTCACCGGGTACGTGCCGACCTCGGGTGGCACCGTCCGGTTGGACGGCAGGGACCTCGGTGGTCGACCACCCCACGCCCTTGCCCGGGCCGGGGTCGCGCGGACGTTCCAGACTCCCCGACTTTTCGACGAGATGTCGGTGTTGGAGAACCTGACCGTGGCGGCGCCGGACGGTGGCCTGCCGGTGTTGGTCCTGTCCGCACTCACCCGGGTGGGACTACGGACCGCGGTGACCCGGGCGCAACGGCAGGCACTGGCCCTCCTCGACCTGCTGCGTCTCTTTCCGTTGCGCGATCACCTGGCCGAGCACCTTTCCGGTGGTCAGCGGAAACTGGTGGAACTGGGCCGGGCGCTGATGACCGAGCCACAGTTCCTGCTCCTCGACGAACCGGTCGCCGGGGTGAACCCGTCGCTGGCCGTGGAGATCGCCGAGCACATCCGGCGCATTGCCGACGGCGGCGTCGGCGTGGTCATGATCGAGCACAACATGGACTTCGTCATGCGGCTCAGTGACTGGGTCTACGTCATGGCCTCGGGGGCGGTTCTGGCCGAGGGTCGACCCACCGACGTGCAACAGGACAGCCGCGTACTCGACGCGTACCTGGGAGGGCCGGCGGAATGACGGTGCGCCTACAGGTGTCCGAACTCAGGGTCGGCTACGGCAGCGTCGTCATCCTGCAGGGTGTCGGCGTCGTCCTCAACGAGGGTGAGATCGTGTGTATCGCCGGTCCGAACGGGGCCGGTAAGTCGACCCTGCTCAAGGCGGTCGCCGGCATCCTGCCCTGGCGCACCGGGTCGGTCGTGATCGACGGGATCGCGGCCGAGAGTGGGCAGACCCGTGACCTGGCCCGGCAACACCTCAGTTACGTTCCCCAGGTCGCCAACATCTTCCCCTCCCTGACCGTCGAGGAGAACATCGCGGTGGTGCTGCGCGACCGGGGACGGCGTCGACGCCAGGAACTGGACCGGGCGTTCACGTCCTTCCCCGGGTTGCGCGACCTGCGGACCCAGATGGGCGGCAGCCTGTCCGGAGGGCAACGTCAGGCGCTCGCCTTCGCCATGGCGTTGGTACGGCAGCCACGGCTGCTGTTGCTGGACGAGCC
>DATCWR010000058.1:0-5291 GCA_036566245.1 Mycobacteriales bacterium
CGGTGCCGGGTCACCCCTGGCAGGGACCGCTGGCCGTGGTGGTGGCCGCGCTGACCGCGGTCGCGCTGACCGCGCACACCACCCGACGCCTGTCCGGGGTGACCGGTGACGTGCTGGGCGCGGTCTGCGAGTCCGGTGTGCTGGCCGCGGCCACCGTCCTCGCCCTGTCCTGACCTCACCGGTTGCTCGGCTGTCGGATCAGCGCACATGTGACGGTACGAAGGGCGGTCGGACCACCCGTGCCGTGGTCGGACGACCGCGGACGTCGACGGTGACCTCGTCGCCCTCGGCGACTCCCGAGGCGGTGGCCAGCAGGGCCAGCGCGATGCCCCGACGCAGTGTGGGAGAGAACGTCCCGCTGGTCACCTCGCCGATCAACACGCCGTCCCGCGACACGCCCATGTGCGGGCGTGGGATGCCCCGACCGGGCACCTCCAGGCCCCACAACAGCCTTGCTGGTCCGGCCTCCCGCTCGGCCAGCAGGGCGGTTCGACCCCAGAACGCCGGCTTCTTCCACCCGACCGCCCAGCCGGACCGGGCCTGGACCGGGGTGATCTGCGGGGACAGGTCCTGGCCGTGCAGGGGGTAGCCCATCTCGGTGCGCAGGGTGTCGCGGGCCCCCAGTCCGCACGGGCGGGCCCCCAACTCCTCCCCGGCCGCCAGCAGGCCGTCCCACAGGTCCGCGGCGACGTCGGCGTCGACCACCAGTTCGTATCCGTGCTCGCCGGTGTAGCCGGTGCGGCACACCACCAGGTCACGTCCCTTGCTCGACGACACGGTGAAGCTCATGTAGTCGAGGTCGGAGGGCAGCCCCAGCCGGTCGAGCAACTCCGCCGACCGGGGTCCCTGCACGGCCAGCACGCCGTACCGCTGGTGCAGGTTGGTCACGGTCACGCCGCCGGGGGCCGCAGCCGACAGTCGGGCCACCACCTCGGCGGTGTTGGCCGCGTTGGGCACCAGGAAGACCCGGTCAGGTCCGTACAGGTAGGCGATCAGGTCGTCCACCACGCCGCCGGTGGCGGCGTCGCAGCACAGGGTGTACTGGGCCCGTCCCGGCCCGATCCGGCCCAGGTCGTTGCTCAGGGTCGCGTTCACATGGTCGGCCGCGCCCGGTCCGCGCACCTCGGCCTTACCCAGGTGCGAGACGTCGAAGATTCCCACCGCCTCCCGCACGGCGGCGTGTTCCACGAGCACGCCGCCACCGGACGCGGTGTACTCGATGGGCATCTCCCAGCCGCCGAAGTCGGCCAACCTGGCGCGTAGGGCCACATGCCGGTCATGGAGCGGTGATCGCTGCAACGTCATGTCCGGCAAACTACTTCACCGCTCCGGCACCGACGACCACCCCGTCGCACCCGTGGTCGCTGCGGGAACGACGCGCACCGGAGGTTCGTGGACACCGCCCGGTACCTGGCCCGTACCATCGGCAGAGATCACCAACATTGCGCACACACCGGACGGAGCGTTGTGGCCACCCTCATCCTCGCGGACCTACCCATCGAGACGCTCACCGCCGACGCGCTGGTGATCGCGACGGCCAAGGGCCCCGACGGTCCGGTACTGGCCCCGGGCGCCGAGGGCGTGGACGAGGCCCTGTCCGGTCAACTCCTCGACGCGCTGGTCGCGCTGGGCGCCACCGGCGCACAGGGCGAGGTCGTCACGTTGGCCACCCTCGGTGCGCTACCCGGTGTCCCGGTGCTCGCGGCAGCGGGCCTGGGCCACCAGGCTGACCAGTACCCGACCGAGTCGGTGCGGCGTGCCTCCGGTGCGGCCATCCGCGCGCTGACCGGACGGGACACCGTGGCCAGCACCCTCGCGCTGGTCAACGGCGTGGGCGAGGACGGCCCGGCGGCCGAGTTGGTGGAGGCCGCCGGCACCGGCGCGCTGTTGGGCGCCTACCGGTTCGACACCTACCGGACCACCCAGGCCGGAGCCCCGACCCCACCGGCCGGGCTGAGTCTGGTGGTACCGAATCCCCGGACCCGACCGGCGAAGGCCGCGCTCCGGCGCGCCAGGGCCGTCGCCGAAGCGGTCAGCGTGTGCCGCGACCTGGTCAACACCCCACCCAACGACCTGTATCCGGCCGAGTTCGCCGCCCGGGCCGGCCGGATCGCGACCCAACACGGTCTCGAGGTGGAGGTACTCGACGAGAAGGCGCTCAGGCGCGGCGGATACGGCGGCATCCTGGGGGTGGGCAGCGGGTCGGCCCGTCCGCCCCGGTTGGTGCGGTTGCGCTACCGGGGCCGAACGGCACGGAAGCGGATCGCGCTGGTCGGCAAGGGCATCACCTTCGACTCCGGCGGCATCTCCCTCAAGCCGGCCACCAACATGGATGTTATGAAGAGCGACATGGCCGGAGCCGCGGCCATGGTGGCGGCCACCGCGCTGGTGGCCACCCTCAAGCTGCCGGTGGAGGTGGTGGCGACCATTCCGGTCGCCGAGAACCTGCCCGGCGGCTCGGCGTACCGCCCCTCCGACGTGCTGTCGATGTACCGCGGCACGCGGGTGGAGGTACTCAACACCGACGCGGAGGGCAGGCTGATCCTGGCTGACGCGATCGCTCGTGCCTGCGAGGACGAACCGGACTACCTGGTGGAGACCTCCACCCTGACCGGCGCCCAGGTGACCGCGCTGGGAAGCCGCACCGCCGGCGTCATGGGTAGCGACGGGTTCCGCGAACGGGTGGTCGCGGCCGGCGACCGGGCCGGCGAGAGCATGTGGCCGATGCCGTTGCCCAGGGACCTGCGCCGACTGCTGGACACTCCTGTGGCCGACCTGGCCAACGTGGCGACGGGTGGCCGCAAGGAGGGCGGCATGCTCGTCGCCGGGCACTTCCTGGCCGAGTTCGTCGCCGAAGGGGTGCCCTGGGCGCACATCGACGTCGCAGGTCCGGCCTACAACACCGGCGAAGCCTGGGGATACACACCCAGGGGTGGAACCGGCGTGCCGATCCGCACCGTCTTCACCCTGGTGGAGGACATCGCGGCCAACGGGTGACCGCGGCCCGGGACCGTGGTCACCCCGACGGCCGGTCCCGGTCGGCGCCGCCGGCCTTCTGTCGGGACGTCCACTCCCGCATCCGTCTGGGGTAGCCGACCGCGCCCACGTCGTACACCGGGATGGACAGTCGCTGGCCCAGTTCCCGGGCAGCCTCCGGTCCGTCGACACGGCGGCGGGTCCACTCCCCGTCGTGGGCCACCAGTGCGACGGTCATCTCGGTGACGGTGGTACGGGGTTCCACGTACGCCTCCACCCCGCGCCGCGTCCGGGCGAACTCCTCGAGGTGGGCGAAGTCCTCGGCCGAGGCGCGGCGCACCACGCCCGGCTTCTGCTTCCGCCGCCGGAACAGACCCACCTGACCTCCTCTCCGGGCCCGGTTCGGACCATCTGCCGGGACGGTTGCCACCGACCCGACACCGGTGCCCGCGCAGCACGGATCCGGCCACTCCAAGGTTCCCACGTCCCGGGTGACCTCGGGTTCACTGTGCGCAGTCCCGTCCGCTGTGGGAACCGCCACGCGCGGGTCCCACCGACCCTCGTCGCGGTATCGGCCCCCGTGGTGCCAAGATGGACGCCGGCCCTGATCAGAGACACACGAGGAGAACCCTGTGGCTGACACCAGCGCCGACCTTGTCATTCTCGGTGCCGGAAGCGGCGGATACGCCTGCGCCATCCGGGCCGCCGAGCTTGGCATGTCGGTCGTGCTGATCGACCGCGACAAGCTGGGCGGCACCTGCCTACACCGCGGCTGCATCCCAACGAAGGCGTTGCTGCACGCCGGTGAGGTGGCCGACGAGACCCGCGAGAGCGCGAAGATCGGCGTCAGGGCCAGCTTCGAGGGCATCGACATCGCCGCGGTGCACGCCTACAAGAACGGTGTGGTCAACCGCGCCTTCAAGGGCCTGACCGGCATCATCAAGGCACACGGCATCCAGTACGTGCAGGGTGAGGGCCGACTCGTCTCGGCCACCGAGGTGCGGGTCGGCGACGTCACCTACCAGGGCCGCCACGTCGTTCTGGCGACCGGGTCCGCTCCCAAGTCCCTGCCCGGGCTGACCATCGACGGTGAGCGGGTCATCACCAGCGACCACGCACTCACCCTGGACCGGGTGCCCGGTTCGGTCGTGGTGCTCGGCGGCGGCGTGATCGGGGTGGAGTTCGCCAGCGTCTGGCGGTCCTTCGGCTCCGAGGTCACCATTGTCGAGGCGCTGCCACACCTGGTCGCGCTGGAGGATGAGTCCAGCAGCAAGTTGCTGGAACGGGCGTTCCGGCGGCGCGGCATCAAGTTCAAGCTCGGCGCACGGTTCGCGGGTGTCGAGCCGTCCGGCGACGGCGTGCGGGTCACCCTGGAGGGTGGCGAGCAACTCGACGCTGACCTGTTGCTGGTGGCCGTCGGCCGTGGACCGGTCTCGGCAGACCTGGGTTACGCCGAGGTCGGCGTGGCGATGGAACGCGGACTGGTGAAGGTGGACGAATACTGCCAGACCTCCGTGCCCACCATCTCCGCGATCGGCGACCTGATCCCCACCCCGCAGTTGGCGCATGTCGGATTCGGCGAGGGCATCCTGGTGGCCGAGCGACTGGCCGGACTGCCCGTGGTGCCCATCGACTACGCCGGGGTGCCGCGGGTTACCTACTCCCACCCCGAGGTCGCGTCGGTGGGTCTCACCGAAGCCCAGGCGCGAGAGAAGGGCTACGAGGTGACCACACTCACCTACGACCTGACCGGCAACGCACGCAGCCAGATCCTCAGGACCTCCGGCGCGGTCAAGTTGGTCGCCCAGAAGGACGGCCCGGTGCTGGGTGTGCACATCGTCGGCGACCGGGTCGGCGACCTGATCACCGAGGCGCAGTTGATCTACAACTGGGAGGCCCTGCCCGGGGAGGTCGCCCAGTTGATCCACCCCCACCCGACCCTGTCCGAGGCCATCGGCGAAGCGCACCTCGCGCTGGTCGGCAAGCCGCTGCACACACACGGCTGACGCATCGCCGAACCTCGGTACCCGCTCGCCCTGCTGGATGAAAGAAGGAGTCGCAGACCCATGCCGGTCTCCGTCACGATGCCCCGCCTCGGAGAAAGCGTCTCCGAGGGGACCGTTACCCGTTGGCTGAAAAAGGAGGGCGAGCGCGTCGAGGCTGACGAGCCGCTCCTGGAAGTGTCGACCGACAAGGTCGACACCGAGATCCCGGCGCCGGCCAGCGGAGTTCTGACCGCCATCCGGGTCGGCGAGGACGAGACCGTCGAGGTGGGCGTCGAACTGGCCGTCATCGACGAGGCTGGTGCGCCGGCC
>DATCWR010000062.1:0-5678 GCA_036566245.1 Mycobacteriales bacterium
GCTGGTGGTGACCGGCATCCCCAACCGCCGCATGCACCAGCCCGCCGCGCTGGTGCGGCTGCTGGCCCGGACGTCCACACCGGACGATGATCCGGAACTGACCACCTGGGACCTGCACAGGCGGTTGTGGGAACTGGACGAGGACACCGCGGTCGACCCCGAGGACGTGGCCGAACTCGCCGACCAGCGCGGCCTGCGGGTCCGCCTGCTGGTACCCCGGGACGGCGACCTGACCCGGTTCGACGCGGTGTTCGAACACGGACCGGAGGAGTGACCGCGATGACCGCGACGACCCCGATTCCCGGCCGGACCGCCAACAGTCCCCTGTCGTCGACCCGGATGGCCGGGCTGCGTTCGGCTCTGCGGTCGTTCGCCCGCGGACAGTTGCCCGACGCGATGGTCCCGGCGCACTTCGTGATACTCGACGAGTTGCCCACCACCCCGAACGGCAAGATCGACCGGCGTGCCCTGCCCGACGTCGACGCGACCGGGGTGGTCCGCACCGAGCGTTACGTGGCCCCGCGGACCAGCACCGAGGCGGCCATCGCCAGGATCTGGCAGGACGTGCTGGGCGCGGCCAGGGTCGGGGTCGAGGACAGCTTCTTCGACCTGGGCGGCGACTCGCTCAGCGCGGTGCAGATGGTGTCCCGGGTACGCGAGGAGTTCGGTGTCGCGTTGGCTCTGCGCCGGTTGTTCGAACAGCCCACGGTGGCCGAACTGGCCCGGCTGGTCGGCGGCGAGAAAACCTCGACGCCGGGCGGTGACTCGCGCAGCATCAGCAGTGAGGAGCTCGGCGCGCAGGCGGTGCTGCCCGACGACGTCATCCCCGACCCGCATGCCGAGCCGAGCGTCGGACCGCCCTACCGGGATGTCCTGGTCACCGGGGCCACCGGATTCACCGGTGCGTTCCTACTCCGTGAGGTACTGGACCGTTCCACGGCCCGGGTGCACCTGCTGGTGCGCGCCGGCAGCGCCGAGGAGGCGGTGGCCCGGGTACGGGCCAACCTGGCCGGCTACGGCCTGTGGCGGGACACCGACCAGGCCCGGCTGGTCGGGGTGGCCGGTGACCTGGGCCGCCCCTACCTCGGCCTGAGCCGACCGGCCTACCGTCACCTGGCCGCCAGCGTCGACCTGATCGTGCACAACGGCTCGTGGTCGAGTTTCGTGCTGCCCTACCACCGGCTCAAGCCCATCAACGTCCTGGGCACGGTGGAGATCCTGCGGCTGGCCTGCCACCGGCGGACCAAACCGGTGCACTACGTGTCGTCGCTGGCGGTGTTCCCCGGACACCGGGCCATCAAGCACTTCGACGAGGAGTGGCTGTCCGATCCGGACGGTGTGGTGGGTGGATACCCGCAGAGCAAGTGGGTCGCCGACCGGCTGGTCGGGTTGGCCGGCGAGCGCGGGCTACCGGTGGCGGTGTACCGACCCGGGCAGATCACCGGCGCGCAGCACACCGGGGCCTGCCCACCGGACCTGTTCGTCTGCTCGATGATGAAGAGTTGCATCCAACTGGGCGTGGCCCCCGACCCGGACATGATGGTGGAGATGGTGCCGGTCGACTTCGTCGCCGCCGCCGTCGCCCACCTCGCCCTGTCCGGTGTCGGACTGGGCCACCCGCACCACCTGCCCAGTTCCCGGCCGGCGCACTGGGTCGAGCTGATGACCATGCTCGACCAGTGCGGCTATCCGGTGCGGCGCGAGCCGTACCAGGTCTGGTACCGGGAACTGATGGCCGCGGTGGAGGCCGGGCAGGACAACGCCCTACTGCCGTTCCTGCCGCTGCTCGGCCCGGACGGGCCGTCCGAGGACCTGGCCTACCAGAACGGTGACCCCCACTTCGCCACGGCCAACCTGGCGGCCGGGCTGCGCGGCACCGACATCACCTGCCCGCCGGTGAACCGGAACCTGCTCCAGACCTACGTCGACTACTTCGTGTCGATCGGATATCTCGATCCGGCCGTCCCGTCCGGAGGTGTGCGGTGAGCGACGTGGCCGAGATCCGCCAGGCCGCCAACGAGCACGCCGGCCGCCGCGGGTTCGCCGACCTGCGGGCCCCCGAGACGATGCGGGCGGCGTTCGTGCGTCGCCAGGACACGGCGATGTTCGGTGATCTGCCGGCCGACCAGCGCGATCCCCGGCGCAGCGTGCACGTCGGTGAGGTGCCCACGCCACGCCCCGGGCCCGGTGAGGCACTGGTCGCGGTGATGGCCGCGGGCCTGAACCACAACACCGTGTGGTCGTCGATCTTCCAACCGGAGCCGGGGTTCAACTACCTGGACCGGTTCGCCCTCGGTGGCGCCGGAACCGGGCACGCGCTGGACTACCACGTGCTCGGCTCGGACGCCGCCGGCGTGGTGCTGGAGGTCGGCCCCGGGCCGACCCGGTACCAGCCGGGCGACGAGGTGACGGTGTGCCCGACGTACGTGCCGAACCGGGAGATCTCCTTCACCGACGACGCGATCGCCGATCCCAGCCTGCGGGCCTGGGGTTTCGAGACGAACTTCGGGGCGCTGGCACAGTTCGCGCTGGTGCGGTCCGGGCAGTTGATGCCCAAACCCAGACACCTGTCCTGGGAGGAGGCGGCCAGTCTCCAGTTGGTCTCGGCCACCTGTTACCGGATGCTGGTCGGCGACCACGGGGCACGGATGCGCCAGGGTGAGATCGTGCTCGTCTGGGGCGCCGCCGGCGGGCTGGGCAGCATGGCCGTGCAGTACGTGCGCAACGGCGGTGGGATCCCGGTCGCCGTGGTGTCCTCACCGGAGAAGGCCGCGCTGCTGCGGGGCGCCGGCGTCGAGGCGGTCATCGACCGGGTCGCCGAGGGCTACCGGTTCCTCGTCGACGGCGAGATCAACCTGCGCGACTGCCTGCGGTTGCGCCGCCAGATCAGGCGGCTGGTCGGCGACGACCCCGACATCGTCTTCGAACACATCGGCCAGGCCACCTTCCCGGCCAGCATCGTGGTGCCCAGGAAGGGCGGCCGGATCGTCACCTGCGCGTCCACCACCGGGTACCGGCACATCTACGACAACCGGTTCCTGTGGATGAACGTGCGCAGCATCATCGGCTCGCACGGCGGCACGTTCGAGGAGAGCTGGGCGGCCAACCAGCTCTCCTGCCGGGCGATGATCCACCCCACGATCTGGTCGGTGGTGGACCTCGACCGGGTCGGCGAGGCGGTGGCGACCATGCACCGCAACGAGCACGTCGGCAAGGTCGGCGTGCTGTGCCTGGCCGAGGCACCAGGACAGGGCGTCCGAGACCCGCAGACCCGGGCCAGGCACGTCGACGCGATCACCCACCACCACCGCTTCGGCCCACCGGCCACGGGTGACGGCGGGCAGCAGCAGACCCGGACTCCCACTGGGACAGTGCCCGACGGGTTACCCGCCGGACCCCCGGCGTCCGGGTGACCACCCACCACCACCGACGAGAAAGATCGGAAACGCTCAATGCAGGCTGACCAGCCGGACAACACCGCCGCGGCGAACCGGAGTGTGTGGCGCACACTCCTACCGCTGGCCGTCGGCACCTTCGCCATCGGTTCGGACACCTTCATCATCGCCGGCATCCTGCCGAGCATCGGCCACGACCTACACGTGTCGGTGGCCGCGGCCGGACAGATGGTGACCGTGTTCGCGCTGACCTACGCCCTGGCCGCACCGATCCTGGCCGCCGCCCTGTCCCGCACGCCTCGGCGTACCGTCCTGCTCGTCGCGCTGACCGTGTTCGTGGTGGCGAACCTGGTGTCGTCGGTGGCCCCGACCTTCACCGTGCTGGCGATCAGCCGGGTGGTCGCCGCCCTGGGCGCCGGCCTGTTCACCCCCAACGCGGCGGCCGCCGCCGCGATGTCGGTACCCCCGGAACGGCGCGGCCGCGCGCTGGCCATGGTCCTGATAGGACTGAATGTGGCCAACGTGGTCGGCGTGCCGATCGGCACGACCATCGGCGCCTACTACACCTGGCGGCTGTCCCTGCTGCTGGTCGCGGTGCTCGGCCTGGTCGCCATCGTGGGCGTGGCCGTGTGGTTGCGCGCCCTGCCCCCGCCGATGGCCGTGTCGCTGCGGCGCCGACTGGCCGTGCTGGGCAACGGGCGGGTGGTCGCCGTGCTGCTCGCCGTGGTCGCCGGCACCGTCGCCGGGTACGGCTTCTACACCTACCTGGCACCGGAACTGGCCCACTTCGGTGGCATCCGACAGAACCAACTGCCCCTGCTGTTCCTCGTCAACGGGGTGGTCGGGGTGGCCGGCGGCCAGCTCGGCGGTCGGCTCGCCGACCGGTTCCCGGTCAACCGGGTGGCCGCGGTGGGCTTCATCACCATCGCGGCGACCATGTTCCTGGCACCGCTGCTCGGCCAGACCTACCTCGGTGCCGGCGTGCTGATGGCGTTCTTCGCCATCACCACCACCATCGTCTACGTGCCGGTGCAGCACCGGCTGACCTCGCTGGCCCCCACCGCGACCTCCGAGGTGCTCGCCCTGAACGCCTCGGCGCTGTACCTGGGCATCACGTTGGCCGCGGTGGTCGGCGGCGCACTGCTCGCCTCGACGTCGGCCACCGCGATCCCACTGGCCTGCGGAGGGTTCGCACTGTTGGGCCTGGTGCTCTACGGCCTGTCCCAGGTTCCGGCGCGGGCCGCCCAGCCGTCCGGTCACGCACTGGGTGAGGGAGGAGCGAACTGAGTCCGACCCGCCGGGCCGCGCCCGCGACCAGACAGGGAGTCCCCGCTGTGGCACAGAACCCACCAACCCAGGACCTCACCTTCCCCCGCACCTACGGCGACCGGGTGGTCACCGACCCGTACCCCGGCTTCGCGATGTTCCGGGAGGCCGGGCCGGTGCATTTCACCGAGGTGGTCGACGGCGTCGAGGCGTGGGTGGTCACCGACCACGAGAACGTGATGCGCGTACTCACCGACCACGAGACGTTCTCCTCGAACCCCAAGAACGCCCCACGGGCGTGGCTGGAGAAGTTCAGCCTGCTGCGCGACGCCAACGGCGACTTCATCATCGCCGAGAACATGCTCTACGCCGACCCGCCGGTGCACACCAGGCTGCGCCGGTTGGTCTCCAAGGTGTTCGTGCCGTCCCGGGTGGCGGCGATGCGGCCGTTCATCGAACGGACCACCACCCAGATCCTGGACCGGCTCGCCCCCCGTGGGCAGGCGGAACTGGTGTACGACTTCGCGTTACTCGTCCCGTTGACCGTGATCTGTGAGCTGCTGGGCATGCCCGAGGCCGACCGGGCACAGTTCCAGACCTGGTCCAACGAACTGATGGTGGGCCGACCGGTCGCCCCCGAACAGGTGGACCAGGCGCAGTGGAAGATCCTGGGCTACCTCGCCGAACTGATCCAGGCCAAGCGCCGCGAACCCGGTGACGACCTGCTCTCCGACCTGATCCGGGTCCACGACGAGGGTGACCAGCTCAACGACATCGAACTGGTCTCCATGGCCGCGCTGCTGTTCATCGCCGGGCAGGAGACCGCCGGCAACATCATCGGCAACGGGCTGCTGGAACTGATGCGGGAACCGGCCCGACTGACCGCGCTGCGGGACAACCCCGACCTGGTGCCCGGCGCGGTCGACGAGTTCCTCCGGCTGGTCTCCCCGGCGATGGGCACCTGGCGGTTCACCGTCGCAGACGCCCAGATCGCCGGGGTGACGGTACCGGCCGGCC
>DATCWR010000071.1:0-3707 GCA_036566245.1 Mycobacteriales bacterium
CGGGCTCGGTTTCCTGCCGCACGTGCACCCGTTCGAGTTGGCCCGCAGTTGCACCACGCCCGCGCTGGCGCTGGAACGCAACGACGTGCCACCCGGGTTCGGGATGGCCTGGAAGGGCACCGGACCGGCAACCGGGGACTACGTGCTGGTGGCCGACGGCGGTGCGGTGACCGTCCAGGGGGACAGTGTGCTGGTGGATGGTGGCACCGCGCTGTCACCGGTGTTCCAGATGACCAACTGCCTGACCAACCAGACCATGTCGGCACCCCGGTCGACCGGCACCCACGACGTCCGGCTGATGCACCGGACCGGCCTGGACCAGTTCACCGAGGTCACCTCGATCGCGCTGACCGTGAACTGACGCCCGTCGCTGTCGGTCAGGTGCCGGTGGGCCAACGCCGGAAGTTCTGCCAGGACCGGGACGGGGTCGGGCCGCGCTGGCCCTGGTAGCGGGAACCGTAGATGGCCGAGCCGTACGGGTGCTCGGTCGGGCTGGACAGCCGGAACAGGCACAGTTGTCCGATCTTCATGCCCGGCCACAGGGTCATCGGCAGGTTCGCGACGTTGGACAGTTCCAGGGTGATGTGTCCGGTGAAGCCTGGGTCGATGAACCCGGCGGTGGAGTGGGTGAGCAGCCCCAGGCGCCCCAGACTGGACTTCCCCTCGAGACGCCCGGCCAGGTCGTCGGGCAGGGTGACGATCTCCAGGGTCGAACCAAGCACGAACTCACCCGGATGCAGCACGAACGGGTCATCCCCGGGCGGCTGCACCAGTTCGGTCAGGTCGTCCTGCTGGACGGCCGGGTCGATGTGGGTGTACCGCTGGTTGTTGAAAACTCGGAAGTACCGGTCCAACCGGACATCTATGCTGGATGGCTGGAGCAGGTCGGCGTCGTACGGCTCGATCACCACCCGTCCGGCGGTGAGTTCGGCCTTGACGTCCCGATCTGACAGCAGCATGGGGCGGACCCTAGCAACGCGCCGGTCCGGGCCCTGTACAGTGGTGCACCGAACGCCACGCGGGTGTAGTTCAATGGCAGAACTTCAGCTTCCCAAGCTGACAGTGCGGGTTCGATTCCCGTCACCCGCTCCATCGGCATGGCCACAGGCCGCCAGCCTCAACCACCGAGTGCCTTGCGGGCGGTGGAGACTTTCATGACGAGTCGACGCTGGCTGTCCTTGACGACCTGGAAGTCGTGGTGACCGTAGAACGCCGCGGCGGCATCATCGATGGCGTCCACCACGATGAGTCGTCCCGCTGCGGCGGTGGATGCCTGCACGATCCTGTCGAGGGCGTCAACGAGTAGTTCACTGCCGAGCCCCTGACCGTGTAGGGACCGGTCGAGTGCCAGTCGTGCCAGCAGGTACGCAGGAACCACGGTGACTCCACCGGACAGGTTTCGGCTCACCTCGTCCCTCAGCACCTGGGTTGGCGCGATCGCGTAGTACGCCACCACCCGCCTCGACCCGGGAGCCGTCCACACATAGGTCCGTGCCGTGTCGGACCCCTGCGCCCTCAGTGCCTGCCCACGCAGCCACTCATCCAGAACCGCGACCCCGCAGTCGAACTCAGCCAGTCCGTCGTGCTCGTCGAGCGGGCGCGATCGCCACTGGGTCACGAGCGGACGAAACGACGCCGACGCGCCGCCACCCGTGCGAGTGTCGGTGCCGCATCCGGGACGTCCAACGAACCGATCAATGCGTCGAACTGCTCGGCCGGTATCAGCGTCGTGTCAGCATGGGCGAGCACCCGATCGGCCTCGGTCGAGGCGGCACGCAGCACGAACGACGACACCGACTCGTGCAGCAGCGCTGCCGCTTTGCTGATGCGCTTCTCACCTGCGGGGTCGACCCGCATCTCGATCCTCCGGGTCTTGGTAGCCACACCACACCTCCGTCGACATTGTACGGCGGATGTACGGTGCCTGACCATCGGACGATGCGCCCAAACCGACATGCACACGCCCCTCGCGCGGCCGTTGCCAGGTAACAGTGCGGAACATCGGTGCGCCGGGCCTCGGTCATTTTCTGGGCGGCTTGTCGCCTCGCGGGCCATCAACCTGCCATGTGGGCACCGCGACACCGGCAGGCGGGTCAGCCGACCCTGAACTGCTCCTCACCGAAGTTCGCGACGATCTCCAGCAGGCCACCGAGCGCAGCCACGTAGCGGTCCAGGACATCGATGCCGGAGATGTCACCCGACTCGATCTGGCTGACCCGACCCACCGACACGCCCATCGCCACGGCCACCTCGCGCTGGGTCAGACCACGACGCCTACGCATCTCTGCCAGACGGTGCGCCCGCACCCGCGCCAGCAGGTGGGCCTTCCCAGCCTCCACCTTGTCAGCGCCAACCGCCGCGACATGCCTGTCCCGGGCATCGGACCGCCGTACGTAACTCACGTCCCTGCCTCCTCGTCAGCGCGTTCACACGCGGCCGGAGCGTCGGCATGCGTGCGGATCCACTCCTCGAACAGGGAGGTGGCCAACCAGTGCCCTCTCACGAATGCCATGTGCTCGGCTGACACCCCGGTGCCTCCTCCAGATCGACGTCGGGGGTCGGCGCCCCGGGCGAGCAGGTACGCCGTTGTGTCGACGTGGAGGGGCTCACCGGTCTGGGTGTGGCCGTCGATCTCGGCATCGACGGCGTGGTGCAACAGAGTCAGACCGTAGTACTCCTCGTGGACATCAGCTCCGGCATCAAGAAGGTCCCGTAGCGACTCGAGGTCTTCCATCTCCACGGCGAGATGAGCCGGCGACATCTCCGCCAACAGAACCACCTGTCTGTCTACGTCGCCAATATGTGGGGGCGGCAGCATACTCCCCCTCGACCAACGCGTTATGCGCGTGCCTCCCACGTGTCTGTAGCCAGAGTTTCCCTCTGATAGTGCGAGATGCGGCATCGGTGTCCAGGACTGCGTAATGCACCACTACGCCCCATCGTCGTGACGGGCGGCGTGAACAAAGGCGAGGAACTCCTCGAGCTCCTCGTCTGAGGAAAACACATCGTCCCTGGCCATGTCCTCCACCCGCTCGACCGGACGCAAACCCTTACGCCGGGCCTGGTCGTCCAGGGACTCACGCACGGCACGGCGTGGCTCGGGAACCTGTTCCATGCCACTGCTCATCGCCGTCACCTCTCACGCATCACGTCGACACCGATGATGGCATCCAGTCCAACCGCTCTTCAACCCAACGCCACGCCAGCATCAGCACATGTCCCTTACGCGCCAGTTGCCAACGGGAACAGAGAGGAACAACGGTAATCAGTGGATGGTGATCCGCGGCGCAGGGGCATGCGTGGCCGAACGTGAGTTGGTGTCCGCGGGGTGGCGACTGCGGGGCACCGGCACTGGTTGGGGGGTCCATGGTAACCGAGCCGCGGTGGCAACCCGCCCTGGTGAGGTGGCGTTCTGAGGGGTATGCGGATAGACCCCACCTTCGACACGTTTGTCGAAGGCAGATCCACGGCGCTGCTCCGCACCGCGTACCTACTCACCGGTGATCGCGGTCATGCCGAGGACCTGCTGCAGACGGCACTCCTGCGCGTCGCGCGGCACTGGTCGCGGGCGCGCGACGCACCCGAGGCGTACGCGCGCCGGGTACTGGTCAACCTCTCCCGGGACCGGATCAGGTGGCTGGTCCGGCGCCCACGCGAGGTGCCGATGCCGCCCGAAACGGACGGCCCGCGCGCGACCGACGCCGGGT
>DATCWR010000076.1:0-12019 GCA_036566245.1 Mycobacteriales bacterium
CGGGGTGGTCACCGGGGTCGGGGTGGCTGCCGTGCCGGCCGGGATGGCGAAGTCCACGACCAGCCGGTTCGGGCCGGTCAACGTACTGACCCGCATGCCCGACCGGCTGGTCAGCCCCACGCCGTAGGACGCCACCGCCTCGAAGTCGCCGGCGCCGGCCACCTGCCGCAGCATCGGGAAGTGCGGCGTGATCGGTTGCTGCGGGGAGTGCGTCGTGGTCGAGGTGGGACGCAACGTGACCAGCACGTACGACGAACCTGGCAGCGTCAGGGGCAGCCCCGAGCCGTCCCGGGTCACCTGCGGTACGTAGGCAACCGAGTACCCGGGCAGCGGACCGGCGAAGGTGAACACCAGTCGGTCGAAGCCCGGATGGTGGCCCACCCGCACCGTCGACACCACGGTCTGGGCGGAGTTGCTCGGAGCGACCTCGACCGGGTCGGTGGAGAAGGCCGCCGGCCCCGCCGAGGCCGTGCCCGGTACCGCCAGCACCACGGCGACCACCCCTGTCAGGAAGGCCAGTGGACCTGCCGTGCTCCGAACCGTGAACATCGTTTCCCCCAGAGGCAGCGACCAGTCGCCCAACCAGCGCCCGACCAGCGTCCAACCGCCGGCGGATGCACTGTGGACGCCCACCGACCGCCCACGGTTGACACGGCCTGGTACCGCATGGGGAAGAGGATTGAGACGGTCAACCACCGCCGTTCGCGGTGAGTGTCCTGCGGGCCTCCTGTTCGGGCATCGGATCGTGTCGTAGATAGCCGCGGGTGAACCGTCCGGTGCCCCCGGTGAGGGACCGGAGGTCCACGGCGTACCGGACCAGTTCGGTCTCGGGTACCTCGGCGCGCACCAGGCTGCGTTCGTTGCCGATCGACTCGGTACCGGTGACCCGTCCACGCCGGCCGGACAGGTCGCTCATCACCGGCCCGACGTGCACGTCGGGCACGATCACCTCCACCGCGTGCACGGGTTCGAGCAGCAGGACCTGGGTGGCCCTGACCGCCTCACGCAGGGCCAGTGATCCTGCGGTCTGGAAGGCCGCGTCGGAGGAGTCCACACTGTGTGCCTTGCCGTCGACCAGGGTCACCCGGATGTCCACCATCGGGAACCCGGCCACCACACCGCGCTCCATCTGGGCGCGCACGCCCTTCTCCACCGAGGGGATGAACTGGTTCGGGATCGCCCCACCGACGATCCGGTCGACGAACTCGAACCCGGCACCTCGGGGTAGCGGTTCCACCTCGATGGCACAGACCGCGTACTGACCGTGGCCGCCGGACTGCTTCACGTGCCGGCCGTGTCCCGACGCCCGGCCGGCGAGTGTCTCGCGCAACGGCACCACCACCGGGACCGTCTCCAGGTCCACGCCCTGCTCTCGCAAACGGTCGAGCAGCACCTCGGCGTGGGCCTCGCCCATGCACCACAGCACGAGTTGGTGGGTCTCCGGGTTGCGTTCCAGCCGCAGCGTGGGGTCGCCGGCGGTGAGCTTGGCCAGCCCCTTGGCCAGGGCGTCCTCGTCGCTACGGGACCTGGCCCGCACGGCCACCGGCAGCAGCGGTTCGGGCATGTCCCAGGCCGCGACCAGCAACGGGTTGTCCCTGGCCGACACGGTGTCGCCGGTCCGCGCGGAGGTCAGCTTGGTGATCGCGCACAGGTCGCCGGCCACGCAGTGGGCGGTCGGCCGCAGCGTGGCGCCCAGCGGGGAGAACAGGTGGCCGAGCCGCTCGTCCGCGTCGTGGTCGTCGTGTCCGTGCTCGCCCAGCCCGTGCCCGGACACGTGGATCGCCGTGTCCGGGCGCAGGGTGCCGGAGAACACCCGCACCAGCGACACCCTGCCCACATACGGGTCGACCGTGGTCCTGACCACCTGGGCCACCAACGGCCCGGCCGGATCACCGGTCAGCGGGTCGCGCGGGCTGGAGTCCACCCCGGTGACCAACGGCAGGTGGCGTCCCACCGGGGACGGGAATCCCCTGGTGAGCAGTTGCAGGATCTCGGCGATCCCCACCCCGCTCACCGCGCACACGGGGAGCACCGGGTGGAACGAACCACGTGCCACCGCGGTCTCCAGGTCGGCGACCAACGAGGCCATGTCCAGATCGGCACCCTCGAGGTAACGGTCCATCAGGGACTCGTCCTCGCTCTCGGCGATCAGTGCCTCGATCAGGTTGTCACGCGCCTGGTCGATCAGTTCCAGGTGCTGCGGGTCGGGATCCTGTTCCTTGGGCGGGTAACCGCCGGCGGAGTAGTCGTACACCCGGCGGGACAGCAGGCTGATGACCCCGGCGGCCATCCCGTCGTCGCCGGCCATGGGCAGGTACAGCGGCAGCAGGCCGTCGCCGAACACCCGGGCGCAGATCGCCACCGCCTCGTCGAAGTCGGCGCGCTGGTGGTCGAGTCGGCTCACCACCACCGCCCGGGGCATGCCGACCGTGGCGCACTCCTCCCACAGCGCGATGGTGGCCGCGTCCACCCCTTCCACGGCCGACACCACGAACAGGGCGGCGTCGGCAGCCCGCAACCCGGCCCGAAGTTCACCGACGAAGTCGGCGTACCCGGGAGTGTCGAGCAGGTTGATCCGGATGCCGTCATGTTCGACCGGCACCACCGCCAGGGAGACGGAACGCTGCTGACGGACCTCCGCCGGGTCCGAGTCGGACACCGTCGTGCCGTCGGGAACCGACCCCATCCGGGAGATCGTGCCGGTCGCCGCCGCGAGCGCCTCCACCAGGGTCGTCTTGCCCGCCCCGGCGTGCCCCACGATCGCGACGTTACGCACCCGGTCCGGACGGTCCACCGCCGCGATCTCGGCGGCCGACCCCTTCTCTGCTGATCTGCCAGCCATGGTCGCCTCCTACGAGCGAGTCATCCACCGTTCACTGGGACGATTGACTCCAGGGTGTCCGCCCGTTGTTCTGGTGGGTCGGTGGTTCGAGAGGATGTGGGGTGGAGCGACGCTCTCCCCACAGAAGGGCAACACCGCACAACTCCCCCTTCGATGTGACCCCGGAGCGGGGGCCGCCCGGGCGAGGGCATGGAATCAACCGTCGAGTCGTCCGTGAGTCGTTTGTGAGCCGTCCTGAGTGGTCTGACTGTCGTGCGTGTCCGAGGTACGTGTCAGAGGTGTGTGTCTGGGGTGCGTGCCGTCCGGTCGGGTCGTTCGGGGGACGGACCCGTCCCGTCGCCGGTGGGTGACAGGCCGATGGCATGCATGGGATTCGACACCCTCGAACACGTGCGGGACAACCGTTCGGGGGCACCTGGGGGGTGGAAGTCGAGAATGTGGCTGGTTCGGGACTGCTAACCTGCCGGTCGTTCAGCCGCCGCCCACCTACCGGGTGCTCTGACCCGTTGTCTGACCAGATGCCCAGTCACTGTTGGTCGGCGTGGTAAGCGACCTGCCACGTTCCGTGCCCGGACGGGCGACGTGTCGGGTCAGGTAACGTCGGCCGGACCGCTCCGGTTTGGGTCGTCCCGGACAAGGCAGCGGTGCTGGTTCGGCCCGGCGATATCGTGTGCACCGTCCACATTCTTGAGAACGGACCAGCATGCTCAACATCTTCGCCCGTGCCTCGATCTCCAGGGTGCTGGCGCCGCTGGGTAGCCGGCTCGCCCGGGCGGGTGTCACCCCCGACGCGGTCACCATTGTCGGCACCCTCGGCGCCATCGCCGGAGCGGTCGGGTTCTTCCCCAGGGGCTCGCTGCTGGCCGGCACCCTGGTGATCTGGTTCTTCGTGATGCTCGACATGGTCGACGGCGCGGTGGCCAGAGCACGGGGCGCGTCGTCGAGGTTCGGCGCGTTGCTCGACTCGACCTGCGACCGGGCCGTGGATGCCGCCGTGTTCGCGGCCCTGGCCTGGTGGTTCCTCGGAGCGGAAGACAACAGTCCACTGGCCCTGGCCGCGTTGCTGAGCCTGGTGATGGGCGTGCTCACCTCCTACATCAAGGCCCGGGCCGAGGGATTGGGGATGACCTGCAACGTGGGATTCGCCGAACGCGCCGAGCGGCTGATCATCGTGTTGGTCGGCACCGGTCTGGACGGGTTCGGGGTGCCCTACGTGTTGGCGGTCGCACTGTGGTTCCTGGTGGGCGCGACCACCGTCACCGTGGCGCAACGGCTGGCCGAGGTGCACCGGCAGTCGACAGCGAAGCCGGTGGGCCCCGGTCAGGCGGCTGGGTGACCGCCGCGGTGGGCGCGGGCCGCATGGTGCGCGACCGACTGGTCGACTGGGGTTACGCGGCCGGTTGGACCCTGGTCAGGGCGTTGCCCGAACGGGTGGCCGCCGCCCTGTTCACCCGGGTCGGCGACCTGGCCTTCCGTCGGCAGGGTCCCGGGATCCGCCGGCTGCGCGGCAACCTGCGCAGGGTTGTCGGCCCAGAGCTTCCCGAAGCCGAACTCGACCAACTCACCCGACGGGCGGTGCGGTCCTACGCCCGGTACTGGCTGGAGACCTTCCGACTACCGGTGATGGACCGCGACCGGGTGGCGGCGCGGGCCGACCGCAACACCCATGGTGTGGAACACCTCGACCGGGCCAGCGCCGAGGGCCGAGGAGTGATTCTGGTCCTGCCCCACATGGGGAACTACGACGTTGCCGGAGTGTGGCTGATCGCCCGTGACGGCCCGTTCACCACCGTGGCCGAGCGGCTGCGGCCGGAGTCGCTGTTCGACCGGTTCATGGCCTACCGGCAGAAGCTGGGGATGGAGGTGCTGCCCCTGACCGGCGGGTCCCGCACCCCCGCGGACGTTCTGGTGCACCGCCTGCGCGCGGGCGGAACGGTGTGCCTGGTCGGTGACCGGGATCTGACCGAGTCCGGGATCGAGGTCACCTTCTTCGGCGAACCGGCCAAGATGCCGGCCGGACCCGCCTACCTGGCCGCGCGCACCGGAGCGTCGTTGCTGCCGGTCGGGCTGTGGTTCGAGGTGGGCGGCTGGGGCCAGCGCATCCACCCGCCGGTACCGGTCCCGACCAGCGGAACCCTGCGGGAACGGGTCGCCTCGGCGACCCAGCGGGTTGCCGACGCCTTCGCCGAGGAGATCGCCGACCACCCGGCCGACTGGCACATGTTGCAGCGGCTGTGGTTGACCGACCTGTCAGGGGCAGGTCAGGGGAGCACCGGGTCGTCGCCGAGCCGCCCCGGCCCCCAGGCCGGTCCGGCGGGGCCACGCTGACATGCGGGTCGGACTGGTCTGCCCCTACTCGTGGGACATCCCCGGCGGGGTGCAGGCGCACGTACGCGACCTGGCCGAGGCACTGATCAGGATGGGGCACCAGGTCTCCGTGCTGACCCCGGCCGACGGTGACGAGGACCGGGAAACCCCGCTCCAGCCGTATGTGGTGCCGGCCGGCCGGACCGTTCCGATCCCCTACAACGGATCGGTTGCGCGGCTCCAGTTCGGGCCGGTGTCGGCGACCCGGGTGCGCCGGTGGCTGCGGGACGGCGGGTTCGACGTCCTGCACATCCACGAGCCGGTGGCGCCGAGCGTGTCACTGCTCGCCTGCATGCTGGCCCGGGGTCCGATCGTGGCGACGTTCCACACGTCCAATCCCCGGTCCCGGTCCCTGTCGGCAGCACACGGGGTGTTGCAACCGTTCCTGGAGAAGATCCGGGGCCGGATCGCGGTCTCCGCGGCCGCCCGCAAGGTACAGGTCGAGCACCTGGGCGGGGACGCCGTGGAGATCCCCAACGGGGTGGACGTGGCGCGTTTCGCCACCGCGGGGACACTGCCCGGTTACCCACGGCGGGGCGGCACGGTCGGCTTCGTCGGGCGCTATGACGAACCACGCAAGGGTATGACCGTGTTGCTCGGCGCACTGGAACGGTTGGCCTCGACCCGGCCCGGGCTGCGTCTGGTGGTGGCCGGGCGTGGGGACGAGGCAGAGTTCCGGTCCGAATTGCCGGCGGTGCTCCGGGATCGGGTGGATCTGCTCGGCATGGTGAGCGAACCTGACAAGGCTCGTATGTTGCGCTCGGTGGACGTGTACTGCGCGCCCAACACCGGCGCCGAGAGCTTCGGAATCATCCTGTTGGAGGCGATGGCCGCCGGCACGGCCATCGCGGCCAGTGACTTTGACGCGTTCCGCCGTGTCCTCGACGACGGTCGGGCCGGGGCGCTGTTCACCACGGGGGACAGCGGCGCGCTGGCCCGGGTGTTGGCCGACCTGCTGGACAACCCCTCGTATCGAGCCGAACTGGTCACGCGGGGCCGCACGGTGGTGACCAACTACGACTGGACGGTGGTGGCCGCGCACATCGTGCGGGTCTACGAGACCGTGGTGGCCGCCGCACCGGGTCGGGTCGAGGCGGAGGAGGCGCGTTGACCGGTCGGTCCACCGCCGCGTGGGAGAACCGCGCCTCGCGGCGTGTCTGAAGGAAGACACCGCAGGGCTAGATACCACTGCAAAATCGCTGAAACATAGTCACAACCGCTCAACCATCGACCCCGTAGCATCGGGCCGCGTGGGAATCGTCGTGGTCGTCGTGGTGTGTGTCGTGGTGCTGGCCACCTGGATCACCTGGACCGCGACCCGGGTGGACCGGCTGCACACCCGCACCGACGCGGCCCGGGCCTCACTGGACGCTCAACTGGTGCGCCGCGCGGCCGCGGTACAGGCGCTTGTCGACCGGGCCGGTGCGGGGTTGGACCCGCGGGTCGCAGGCCGGATGCGGACGGCGGCACGGGCGGCCCTGGACGCCGACGACACCACCCGGGAGACCGCCGAGAACGATCTGGGCCGAGCCCTCCAGGAGCTTCCCGTCGGAGTGTCGGACCCGGATCTGATGCGGGATCTGCGTGACGCGGCGAGCCGTGTGGTGTTGGCCCGACGGTTCTACAACGATGCGGTGCGTGACACCCGTTCGCTACGTGGTAGACGGATGCCCCGGCTGCTCCGGCTCGGTGGTCGCCGCCCGCTACCCGCGTTCTTCGAGATCGACGACACCGCCCCGCCGGCGACGTGAGGTCCCCCGACGGGCCACAGCCATCCGCCTGGAGGAAACGTGCGACGTCGGGGGATCGCGCTCGTCCTGACCGCCGGCCTGGCGGTCGGGATCGTGCTGGCCGGTTGTGGCGGTGGCGGTGGTGACGACGACGGGGGATCACCCTCGCCGACACAGCCGGCCGAGACCAACCCACTGACCGGACTACCCGGTCGACCGTCCGGCCCGGTGCTGGGCGTCAAGGTGGACGACACCAACCCGAGCAGACCGCAGGCCGGGCTCAACGACGCCGACCTGGTCTACGTGGAACCCTCGGAGGGTGGGCTGACCCGACTGATCGCCATCTACGCCAGCCACCGGCCCGACGCGGTCGGCCCGGTGCGCAGCGTACGCACCAGCGACCCAGACATCCTCGCCCCGTACGGCCCGATGGCCCTGGCCTTCTCCGGCGGTGCCACCGGGGTGCTGGACACCTTCCGCGCCTCCCCCCTGGTGGACGCCTCCTTCGACGCCCACCCGGACTCCTACCGTCGGGAGCCGACCCGGTCGGTCCCCTACAACCTGCTGGTCAACACCGGAACACTGTCCGGTCGGGTGGCCCGGGCCGCCGGGGTGCGCGACGTGGGGCTGCGCTTCGCCGACGAGGACAGCCGGGTGGACTCGGCCCGCAGGGTGAGCCGGGTGTCGGTCACCATGGGTAACACCCGGATGTCGTTCAACTGGGATGACAGGGCCGGGGTGTGGGTGCGCCAGGACAACGGCAGGGCGATGGTCGGCGCGGACGGCAAGCCCGTGGTGACCCGCAACGTTCTTGTCCAGTTCTGCGAGGTAACGCCAGATCTCACGGACATCGACCAGGCCGGCAACCCGGCACCGTTCGTCCATGCCGTGGGCGAGGGCCGGGCCGTGCTGTTCCGGGACGGCCGCATGATCGATGGCAGGTGGAAGCGGGACAAGGCACAGGATCCCACCCGCTACACCGAGGGTGACACCGATCTCCGGTTGCACCCGGGTGGTGCCTGGGTGTTGTTGGCACCCGCCGACAGTCCGTTTGACACCGCCTGACGGGTCGTACCATGAGGGCGTCCGCCCCTCATCGGAAAGGCCACGTCGTGTCCGTGCCCGCACAGGTTCCCTCGACAACCGAGCAGTCAGAGCAGACCGAGCGGTCAGACCAGCCCGCCACCGGCACCGCGCGGGTGAAGCGTGGCATGGCAGAGATGCTCAAGGGCGGTGTGATCATGGACGTGGTCACGCCGGAACAGGCCCGGATCGCCCAGGACGCCGGTGCCGTCGCGGTGATGGCGTTGGAACGGGTACCGGCGGATATCCGGGCGCAGGGCGGGGTCGCTCGGATGAGTGACCCGGACATGGTGGAGTCCATCATCTCCGCGGTGTCCATTCCGGTGATGGCCAAGGCCCGCATCGGCCACTTCGTCGAGGCCAGGGTGCTCCAGGCGATCGGCGTGGACTACGTGGACGAGTCCGAGGTGTTGACCCCGGCCGACGAGGCGCACCACATCGACAAGTGGTCGTTCACCGTTCCTTTCGTGTGCGGGGCGACCAACCTGGGCGAGGCACTGCGCCGGATCGGCGAGGGCGCCGCGATGATCCGGTCCAAGGGAGAGGCCGGCACCGGCAACGTGGTGGAGGCCACCCGGCACATGCGCCTGATCCGGTCCCAGATCAGGCGGCTGTCGTCACTGTCGGCCGAGGAACTGCCCTCGGCGGCCAAGGAACTGGGTGCTCCGCTGGACCTGGTCACCGAGGTGGCGCGGTCCGGGCGGCTGCCGGTGGTGCTGTTCACCGCGGGCGGCATCGCGACACCGGCCGACGCGGCGATGATGATGCAGTTGGGCGCCGAGGGAGTGTTCGTCGGATCGGGCATCTTCAAGTCCGGTGATCCGGCCAGGCGGGCCGCGGCCATCGTGAAGGCGACCACCTTCCACGACGACGCCGACGTCATCGCCAAGGTGTCCCGGGGCCTGGGCGAGGCGATGGTGGGCATCAACATCTCGGACCTGCCCACCTCGGAGCGGTTCGCCGAACGAGGTTGGTGACCCGGCGGCTGCCGACAGGCCGCCGCGAGAGCCACAGTCTTCTCATACGCGTGCATATCTGCCGTTCCCAGGCGGTAACCACCGAGTCGGTGGGGAAGGACCTTCCCTGTCGCCGTGTTGTCCCTCCGGGCACGGCCCAGACCAGGCCTGAGGACAGGAGGAAGGACGACCGGTGAGTGTGTCGACCCAGGTGACCGTCGGAGTGCTGGCACTACAGGGTGACGTCCCCGAGCACCTTCGGGCACTGCGCCGGTGTGGTGCCCGGGCGGTGTCGGTGCGTCGACCCGACGAACTCGACCAACTCGACGGGGTGGTGCTACCCGGCGGCGAGTCCACCACCATGGTCAAGCTCGCCGCCGCCTTCGACCTGCTCGAACCACTGCGGAAGCGGGTGGACGCCGGCTTTCCGGTCTACGGCACCTGCGCGGGCATGATCCTGCTCGCCGACCAGATCCTCGACGGTGCCGAGGGCCAGCAGACCCTGGGTGGTATCGACATGGTGGTGCGCCGCAACGCCTTCGGCCGGCAGGTCGACTCCTTCGAGTCCGACATCGCCCTGACCGGCATCGCCGGCGACCCATACCACGCCGTGTTCATCCGTGCCCCGTCGGTCGAGTCGACCGGCGCCGACGTGGAGATTCTCGGCAGGGTGGAGCACGGCCCCGGCGCGGGTAGGATCGTCGCGGTCCGCCAGGGTCACCTGCTCGCGACGTCGTTCCACCCGGAACTGACCGGTGACGCGCGGGTGCACGGCCTTTTCGTAGACATGGTGAAGGGACAGTCATGAGCGGCCACTCCAAGTGGGCGACGACGAAGCACAAGAAGGCCGTCATTGACGCCAAGCGTGGGAAGCTGTTCGCCAAACTGATAAAGAACGTCGAGGTCGCGGCACGTACCGGCGGCGGCGATCCGGCGGGCAACCCCACCCTGTACGACGCCATCCAGAAGGCGAAGAAGAACTCCGTACCCAACGAGAACATCGACCGTGCGGTCAAGCGGGGTTCGGGGGCCGAGGGTGGCGGAACGGAATACCAGACGATCATGTACGAGGGCTATGCCGCCGGCGGTGTGGCCATGCTGGTGGAGTGTCTGACCGACAACCGCAACCGGGCGGCCTCCGAGGTACGTACCGCGATGAGCCGGAACGGCGGGTCGATGGCCGACCCGGGTTCTGTGTCCTACCTGTTCAACCGTAAGGGCGTGGTGATCGTCGGCAAGGAGGGTGGCCTGACCGAGGACGACGTGCTCGCCGCGGTGCTCGACGCGGGTGCCGAGGAGGTCAACGACCTGGGCGAGTCGTTCGAGGTGGTCAGCGAGGCGGGTGACCTGGTCGCGGTCCGGACCGCGTTGCAGGCCGCCGGTATCGAGTACGAGTCCGCCGAGGCCAACTTCCTGCCCACCGTCAGCGTCCCGCTCGACGAGGAGAACGCCCGCAAGGTCTTCCGGTTGGTGGACGCGCTGGAGGACTGCGACGACGTGCAGAACGTCTACTCCAACTTCGACGTCTCCGACGAGATTCTCGAAGCTGTCGGCTGACCCGGTTCGGGCACTGTTCGAGCCGTGTACGGCCGACGGCCGTCAACGGTCGGCCGCCCGGGTGAGCCGCACAGACCAGAGGAACTCAGCCGAAGCGGCTCACCACGGCGACCACCTGACCGTGGGTGTCGCGCACCACGCCCACCCCGCAGGTGGTGTCGGCCGAACCGGTGTGAACCCGCACGATCCCGCGCTGGCGGTCCCTGCGGCCGGCATGGATCCGCAGCGACCCGGTGTCGAGTCCGACCCGACCGACCTGCGCGGAGGTACCCACCGAGGACGGCAGCACCGGTTCCTGCATCGGGCTCCACTCCCAGTCCAGCATCGCCCACCGCACGTCGCGGACCACCCGTACCTCGACCTCGCGCATACCGGGGGTCTCACCCTCGGTGTTCGTGCTCCTGCCATGTACCGACCACTGGCCCGGAGTGACCGGTACCGAGATGCCCTCCTCGCTCTGTTCGGCGCGGAAGGTCAGGAACGGGTCGGTCGGACGGACCTCGACGGTACCGAGCAGGTTCCATCCCACCCGGCGACGCGGCGTCCGGGTGCGGGTGCCGCTGCGGCGGAAGGTGCGAAGCGACATGGAGCCCATCGCCACCAGGGTGGTGACGATGGCCAGAATCACCGCGACCGGTGCGGCGGTGTAGAGCACCGCGAGCACGAAGGCGACGGCGACGACGCCGACGAACGGCACGAGTGCCTGCGGGATGGTGGGCAGCTTGGGCATGGTGCCTCATACGGTAGGGCCCGTAACGCTCCGAGACCAGTCCCACCCGCGGTCCCGACGGCGTTCGAGCGGCCCGCACCGGCTCGGCGTGGGCCTGGCACCGGTCCGAGCCCTGATCCTTCCGGCCCGGATGGTGGTCGGTCGGGCGTGTCCGCGCCCGGCCCGGCCGGTGTGTCGGTAGCGTCATGGTCGAACACCTGTTCGGGCTCGGTTCGGGCATGGAAGCATGAGGGCGTGGAGGTGCGGTGCGGGTACTGGGCGTCGACCCGGGGCTGACCAGGTGTGGTTACGGTGTGGTCGACGGCGCCGCCGGTCGCCGGCTCACGGCGGTGGCGTTCGGGGTGGTCCGTACCCCGGCGGACGCCGAACTGGGGCTCCGACTGGTCGCGGTGGCCGATCGGTTGGAGGTGGAGATCGGCCGGCACCGGCCGGACGTGGTGGCGGTGGAACGGGTGTTCAGCCAGCACAACGTGCGTACCGCGATGGGCACCGCGCAGGCCTCGGCGGTGGCCATCCTGGTGGCCACCAGGGCCGGCCTACCGGTCGCCCTGCACACGCCCAGCGAGGTCAAGGCGGCGGTCACCGGGTCCGGACGGGCGGACAAGGCGCAGGTGACCACGATGGTCACCCGACTGCTCGGCCTGACCGAACGACCGCGGCCGGCCGACGCGGCCGACGCGTTGGCGTTGGCCATCTGCCACCTGTGGCGTGGCCCGGCCCAACAGCGACTGGCCGCGGCCGTGGCCCGGGCATG
>DATCWR010000085.1:0-4079 GCA_036566245.1 Mycobacteriales bacterium
TCGGCCGGGTGCTGCGCGGCTGGCTGGCCCCGGCCGGGGTGCCCGCGCTCACCTCGGCACACCTGTCCGCGGCGTCCGCCCTGCTGGTCGACTGGCACGGCCAGGGACCGGTGGCCCTGCCCGGCGGATGGCAGGTCTGTCGACGGAACGGGAGACTGCTGGTCCGGCCCGGCGTGGCTCCCCCCGTCGCGGGGCAGGAACCGGACGGGGGGTAGTTTGCTGCCATCCCTGCCGGCCGACCGCCCTGGAGCGCGTACGTGTACGACGGCGAGATCGACAGTGTCGTCATCGGTGAGAAGGAGATAGCTGAGAAGATCGCCGAACTGGCCGCCACCATCTCGGCCGACTACGCGGGTCGGGAGATCCTGCTCGTCGGGGTGCTCAAGGGCGCGGTCATCTTCATGTCCGACCTGGCCAGGGCACTCACCCAGCCCGTCCAGATGGAGTTCATGACCATCTCGTCGTACGGCTCGGCAACGTCCTCGTCCGGGGTGGTCCGCACCCTCAAGGACCTCGATCGGGACATTTCCGGCAAGGATGTTCTGGTGGTCGAGGACATCATCGACTCTGGTCTGACCCTGTCCTGGCTGCTGCGCAACCTGTCCAGCCGGCACCCCGCCTCGCTGAACGTGGTGGCCCTGCTACGCAAGCCCGACGCGGTGCAGGTCGAGGTCCCGGTCCGGTACCTTGGGTTCGACATCGCCAACGAGTTCGTGGTGGGCTACGGCCTGGACTTCGCGCAGCGTTACCGGGACCTGCCGTACGTGGCGCGACTGCGGCCTGAGGTGTACACCCACCCGGTGCAGTGATCCACCCCCGCCGAACCGTCACATCGTGGAACACCGCCACCCCCCGTCTCGTTGAGGTAACTGGGTCGTCACGGTCGCGCCTGCGGCACGCGTCCCCCCGGTGTACCGTCCCACTACGGGTAGCCGCCGGGTCATGATGAGGTCCGCGCGGCGGATACCCGCCGCGCCAGCGCCAGATCAGGAGGGACGAGGCCGCTGTCGGCTTCGCAGATACATGGATCGCAGACGACTCTTCCGTTCGCCGTGGTTCTGGATCATCGCGGCGATCCTGCTGGTGCTTGTCGTGCCCCAACTGTTCCGTGGCCACGACGGCTTCACCAAGGTTGACACGTCCAAGGCGCTCGCGCAGATCGACGCCGGCAACTACACCAAGGTGAAGATCAACGACAAGGAACAGACCCTCGACATCACGCTGAAGAACGCGGTCGACGGGGACAAGAAGCTCACCACCTCCTACCCCGACCGTGCCTCCGGCGACATCTTCGACACGCTGCGCGACAAGGCCGCGGACGGTGGCGACCACACCTTCGACACCAACGTCAGCCAGCAGAACGCACTGGTGCAGATCCTGCTCAGCCTGCTGCCGATCGCCATCGTGGTGTTCCTGCTGTTCCTGCTGATGAACCAGATGCAGGGCGGCGGCAGCCGGGTGATGAACTTCGGCAAGTCAAAGGCCAAACTGGTCAGCAAGGACACCCCCAAGACCACCTTCGCCGACGTGGCCGGGGCCGACGAGGCCATCGAGGAACTGCACGAGATCAAGGAGTTCCTGGAGAACCCGGCGAAGTTCCAGGCCATCGGCGCGAAGATCCCCAAGGGCGTGCTGCTGTACGGCCCTCCGGGTACCGGTAAGACGCTGCTGGCCCGTGCGGTCGCCGGTGAGGCCGGTGTGCCGTTCTACTCGATCTCCGGTTCGGACTTCGTCGAGATGTTCGTCGGTGTCGGTGCCAGCCGGGTCCGTGACCTGTTCGAGCAGGCCAAGGCCAACGCGCCGGCCATCGTGTTCGTCGACGAGATCGACGCGGTCGGTCGGCACCGTGGTGCCGGCCTGGGCGGCGGTCACGACGAGCGTGAGCAGACCCTCAACCAGTTGCTGGTTGAGATGGACGGGTTCGACACCAAGGGTGGCGTCATCCTCATCGCGGCCACCAACCGGCCGGACATCCTGGACCCCGCACTGCTGCGGCCGGGGCGGTTCGACCGGCAGATCGCGGTGGACCGTCCGGACATGGAGGGTCGTAAGGCCATTCTCGCGGTGCACGCCAAGGGCAAGCCGTTGGCGCCCGGCGTGGACCTGTCCGTGGTCGCCCGCCGCACCCCCGGGTTCACCGGTGCCGACCTGGCCAACGTGATCAACGAGGCGGCCCTGCTCACCGCCCGCGGCAATGGCCGATTCATCACCGGTGAGTCGCTGGAGGAGGCCATCGACCGGGTCATCGCCGGCCCGGAACGCAAGACCCGGGTGATGAGCGACAAGGAGAAGAAGGTCACCGCGTACCACGAGGGTGGGCACGCGCTGACCGCCTGGGCGCTGCCCAACCTCGACCCGTTGCACAAGGTGACCATCCTGTCCCGTGGCAGGTCGTTGGGGCACACCCTGGTACTGCCCTCCGAGGACCGGTACAGCCTCACCCGCTCGGAGATGATCGACCAGCTCGTGTACGCGCTGGGTGGACGGGCCGCCGAGGAACTGGTGTTCCACGAGCCGACCACCGGTGCCAGCAACGACATCGAGAAGGCCACCGGGTTGGCCCGCTCGATGGTCACCGAGTACGGCATGAGCGCGAAGCTGGGTGCGGTCAAGTACGGCAGCAACGACTCGGAGCCGTTCCTCGGCCGCGACATGGGCCACCAGCGGGACTACTCCGAGGACATCGCCGCGGACATCGACGCGGAGGTGCGTTCTTTCATCGAGGCCGCCCACGACGAGGCCTGGGAGATCCTGGTCGAACACCGTGACGTACTGGACAACCTGGTGTTGGAACTGATGGAGAAGGAGACCCTCGGTAAGGATGACCTGGCCCGTATCTTCGCCCCGGTACACAAGCGCCCACCGCACAACGCCTTCACCGGCTTCGGTAAGCGCCGCCCCTCGGACAAGCCTCCGGTGATGACACCAGCGGAGATGCGTGTCGCCTCTGGCCAGCCGCCGTCCTACGGGAGTTCCTACCCTGGGCAGACCTTCGAGGCCGGCCCGCCCAACGGGGCCACCGGCCCCACCGGCGCCGGGCCTGTCCCGGACCGGCCGGCTCCGGCACCCCGACCCTCGCCGTATCCGCGGCCCGGTCAGTACGGACAGCCTGGGCAGTCCAGTCAGTACGGTCAGCAGTACGGACAGGCGGGCCAGCCGGCTCCGGGCTGGCAGCCCGGTACCAACGGGTGGGGCCAGTCCCAGTCCGACCCCGAGCAGCCCGGAGCGTCCCGATGACCGGGCGCTTCGACGCGGCGCGGATCGAGGCCGCGGTCCGGGAACTGCTGCTCGGCATCGGCGAGGACCCCGACCGCCAGGGCCTCAAGCACACACCGGAGCGGGTCGCCCGTGCCTTCGCCGAGCAGTTCGCCGGGTTGTACGTGGACCCGACCAACGTGCTGGAGACCGTCTTTGACGAGGGTCACGAGGAGATGGTGATCGTCAAGGACATCGAGTTGTACTCGACCTGCGAACACCACCTGGTCCCGTTCCACGGCGTGGCGCACGTCGGCTACGTGCCCAACGAGGACGGGCAGGTCACCGGCCTGTCCAAACTGGCCCGGGTGGTCGACATGTACGCCCGACGGCCCCAGGTGCAGGAACGGCTGACCAGTCAGGTCGCCGACGCCCTGGTGGCCCGGTTGCAGCCCAGGGGCGTGATCGTGGTAATCGAGGCCGAGCACCTGTGCATGTCCATGCGTGGGGTACGGAAACCTGGCTCCAAAACGGTGACCTCGGCGGTGCGCGGCATGCTGGAGAGCTGCCCGTCCACCCGTGCCGAGGCGATGAGCCTGATCCTCGGCAGGTGAACCGCCAACCGACAGTCGGAACCGGCCTGCCCATGCCGGACCGCTGCGCGGTGGTCGGAGTGCTCAACATCACCCCCGACTCGTTCTCCGACGGGGGCCGCTACGCCGACCTGGACGCTGCGGTCGCGCACGGCCTCCAGATGTGGGAGGAGGGGGCCGACCTGGTCGACATCGGCGGCGAGTCCACCCGGCCCGGCGCCGGCCGGGTGTCCGCGGCCGAGGAGATCGGTCGGGTTCGGCCGGCGATCAGTGCGCTGGCCGCGGCCGGGG
>DATCWR010000088.1:0-9712 GCA_036566245.1 Mycobacteriales bacterium
TCTGGTGACGGAGAGGGGTGATCATGTTCGACGGTGTCCAGTGGGGTTGGTTGGCTGGTGATGACTACCGGCTGGCCGCGCAGAGTCGTGAGAGGGAGTACCGGAAGGCTGTGGAGCAGGCTGGGTTCACCGAACTGCCGGAGGAGCCCGGGTCGGAGGTCGACAGGCTGGTCCCCGACGGCCGGACCGACCAGGACTCCGAGCAGGTGGGGGAGTGACCGTGTCCCCGCCCGGTGTGGGCGCAGACGACGGATGGGACGCCTACGAGGCCGTCACCCGCCACGGCCGGGCACACCGACCTCAGCCTCGGCCGTCGACCTGGCCGAAGGTTCTGGCTCACCGGGCCGCGCACGAGGCGTTCGTGACCCGGGTGCTGTCCTGGCATCGCCTGCGGGAGCACGCGGTGGGCACCGCGGCGATGTGTTTCTGCGGTGAGGTGGCCGTGCTGTGTCCCTACCTGCGGGCCGCGCACGAGATCCTGGGCCACCCGGTGCCCTGGGACCAACCCGAACCACCTGGTCCGCCGGTGTCGGCCTGATGCTCGGGTCGACCTTTCCGCCCTCGACCCCGCCCGGCCGGTGATGACCGGCCAGGGCCTACCGCCGGGCGCCGCGCCCACCGCCAGCCCCCAGGACCGCGCGGCGCCCGGCACCATTCCGCACGAGGCTCCGAACAGTACCCCTCAGATGACAGTTAGACGCACTAATAAAAAAGTCTAATGTAAAGATTGACTGTTTTGTTGCGGACGAGGTCGCCGTGCTGAGGGTGCCGCTAAGAGCGCGTCACCAGCCGCACACGCGGATGATCGTGTGTCCGGTCAGCCGGTGGTTCCGGTGGGAGTTGGCGGTCCGCCCGGCGGCGCGTGGTTGGTGTGGGTCTGGGATGTGAGGGTTCCGGGGCTTGACGCCGAGCAGGAGTGCATGAATTCCAGGCAGACGGCAAGTTGGGCCCGGTTGGTGTCACCCGCTGTAGCTGCCGTGTGGGGGAGTCGACATATGTCGACTCCCCCACACGGTTGTCAGCCGACGTTCAGGGTCAGGGCTGCGGTGTGGAGTCGTCCGCCGGTCTGGAATTGGAGGAACAGCCGCCAGTCGCCTGGGGTGGGCAGTTCGGCGTGGAAGGTGAGGGTCGGGCCGCCGTGGTTGCCGGTCGCCGTGGTGGTGGGGTGGAGGTGGGCGAATGCGCTGTCGCCTTCGTGGAAAGCGGTCAGGTGGGCGTAGGTGCCCAGGTATGGCTGAAGGTCGGTGACGGGTGTGCCCTGGGTGGAGACGGTGACGGTGAGCGGGTGGGTCATGCCGGCCATCGGCGTGCCGTCGAGAGTGACGGTGTATCCGTCGACCGTGGTGGTCGCGGCGGGTGCGGGCAACGGGATCGTGGTGGCGTCGCCGGGGACGGTGACCGCGCGGCTGAGGACGAGATCCGTGCCTCTCCCGTTCACGTCTTCGGGGGTGAAGGAGGCGAACATGCGCCATGAACCCGGGGCGAGGGCGGCGAGGTGAGCGGTCCAGGTACCGTCGGCGGCCATGGTCGGGTGGGTGTGTTGGAAACCGGTCAGGTCTGAGCGGATGGCGTAAAAGTGCATCCGCTTGGTCTGGTCGACCGCGAACTCGGTGACGGGCGTGGTGTCAGGTCCGATGACCGTGAACCGGTACACCGCCGGCGCGCCGGTGGGAAGTGTCGCGTCGGTGGAGGTGAGCCGGTAGCCGTCTCGAATGTCGGACAGTCCGCTGCCGGCGGCCGCATGGCCCATGTCTGGCATGTCACCGCTCGACGGTGGCGGCGTGCGGGTGGACATGGGGGATTTCGTGTCGTGGCCCATGCCGGGCATGGATGTCGGCCCGGTGGTTGGACCGCACGCGGTCAGGGCCAGGGCGAGTGCGCCAGCCGCGGACAGTGCCGTGATCACGCGGCGCGGTGCGGGAAGACGGGAACAGGAAGTGGCCATCGAACAGGGGTCTTTCCTGGTGGGCGCACCACACCGGTGGCGCGCGGCGAACAACAGAACGCAAGAAGGGCGCCCGATTCCCGGCAGGTCGCCGCGGTCAGGGCGCGGGTGCCTGTCACATCCGCGTGATGCACACCCGGTTCAACAGGTCCCGGCCCGCTGTCGGCGGCCCGCGCATACCGCCCACAGCCTGTAGTCCCGTCTGGCAGCAGGTGGCGTGTGCTGTCGCGGCCGCCACGGTGACCACGCCAGCAGGAGGCAGGTGGGCCTGGTCGCGGGCGGGGGTCGACACGCACAGCGACCCGAAGGTCTGCCCGGGTTCCACGGTCCGGGTGATCTGGCCTGCATGCGGTGGCATCACCGCCTGGGTGGGAGGCATTGCGGCGCCGTGTCCGCCCGGCACCGAGGCGCCGGCGAACACGCCGTGGCAGCCGGCCGCGAGAGCCGCCGGGACGCCGTGCATGAGGAACAGGCCGAACAGCGCCACGCAGACAGAAACCAACCGGGTCCTACCCCGCCTGAGCACACGTCCCTCGACCACTGCGGCAACCCCTTGGCCACACTGCGGCGCGCCGGTTCCTGCCCCTCCCAACGAGACGACCCGCACACAGGCTACGGCGACCAGTCGTCAATGCCTGGCGTGCTGCGCAGGGGCGGCGTGAGGGTCGCTGTGTTCGGTGGTGTGGTCGGTGTGAATGGGTGGCGACGGTCAGCGGCGGCACGGCGTAGTCATCAGTGATGGATAGCTATCTGATAGATGAGGTTTATACCTTCGAGAAAAAAAGTCTCAATTACTACCTGATAGTCACCCAACAAACAACACTGACCAGAAAGAAGCACACGCAAAACTCCCGCCACAGCGCACGGCTGTGGCGGGAGTCGCTGTGGGACGCCTACTCGACCGTGACGCTCTTGGCCAGGTTGCGGGGGTGGTCGATGTCCCGGCCGAGCCGGGACGCGACCTGGTGGGCGAGCACCTGCAACGGCACGGTGAGCAGGATCGGGTCCAACTCTGGTTCGTTGCGTGGGACCCGGATGACCGTGTCGGCCAGGTGGTGGGGCAGGTCCGCGTTGGTGACCGCGATCACCGGTCCACCGCGGGCCTTTATCTCCTCGGCGGTACCGATGTTCTTGGCCACCAGGTCGTCGTCGGGGATGACCTGCACGGTGGGCATGGATCGGTCGATCAACGCCAGCGGGCCGTGTTTGAGTTCGGACGCCTGGTATGCCTCGGCGTGTACGTAGGAGACCTCCTTGAGTTTCTGGGCGCCCTCCCGGGCCACCGGCCAGCCGCGAACCCGGCCGACGAAGAACACGTGCTCGGCGTCGGCGTACCGGTCGGCCACAGCCGCAACCTGGTCCCGGTCGGCCAGGATGCCGGCGATCTGGTCGGGCAGCGCGCGCAGGCCCGCCACGATCCGCCGACCGTCGGCCGTGGACAGGTCACGCAGCCGTCCGAGCATCAGGCCGAGCATGGCGAAAGACACCGACATGGCGGTGAACGCCTTGGTCGAGGCGACCGACACCTCCGGGCCGGCGTGTAGGAAGATCCCGTTCTGACACTCGCGGGCGATCGCGCTGCCGACCACGTTGACCGCGCCGAGCACCCGGCCGCCCTTGCGGCGGAGTTCCTGCACGGCGGCCAGGGTGTCGGCGGTCTCACCGGACTGGCTGACCGCGACGAACAGGGTGTCCGGGTCGATCACCGGGTTACGGTGCCGGAACTCCGAGGCCGGTTCGGCGTGGGCGGGGACACGGGCCAGGTCCTCGACCAGGCTGGCACCCATCTGCCCGGCGTAGTACGCCGACCCGCAGCCGAGGAAGGTGACCCGTCTGACGGTGCGCAGTTCCCGCGGGTCCAGGTGGATCCCGCCCAGACGGGCGGTGGCGAACCGGTCGTCCAGCCGACCGGCCAGCGCCCGTCGGACCGCGTCGGGCTGCTCGGCCATCTCCTTGGTCATGAAGTCCGGGTATCCGCCGAGCTCGTAGTCACCTCCGGTGACCTCCACCGTGGTCGGCGTCCGGTTGGTGCGCCGCGCGGCCAGCGTGCTGGTCTGGTACTCCTGGGCACGCACGGTGGCCAGCTCCCCGTCGTCGAGGTACACCACCCGTTGGGTGTGCCGGACCAACGCGGCCAGGTCGGAGGCGACGAACATCTCGCCGGCACCGACACCCAGCACGATCGGGCTGCCGTTCCGGGCCACCACCAGCCCGCCGGGGTCACGTGCGTCGAACACCACCAGCCCGTAGGCGCCCTCGACCCGGTGCAGGGTGGCCCGCACCGCCTCCTCCAGGGAGGGGGCGCCGGCGGCCAGCGCGGCGGCGACCAGATGGGCGACCAGTTCGGTGTCGGTGTCGGACACCATCGCCGTGCCGGCGGTGATCAGTTCGGCCCGCAGGTGGTCGGCGTTCTCGATGATCCCGTTGTGCACCACGGCGATCCGCCGGGCGGTGTCGGTGTGCGGGTGGGCGTTGATGTCGTTGGGTTCACCGTGGGTGGCCCACCGGGTGTGGCCGATGCCGGACGTGGCCGAGGTGCCGGCGCCGACCATCTCCCGAAGGGCCGCGACCCGCACGGCCGCCTTGGTCACCTTCAGGCGGCCCCGGTGCGGCACCGCGATCCCGGCCGAGTCGTACCCCCGGTACTCCAGCCGGTGCAGCCCCTCCAGCAGGATCGGGGTGGCCGCGCGGTGGCCGACGTAACCGACGATTCCACACATACGTGCTTCTCCGTTCAGCCGTAGACGATGCGGCGGAGCTGGCGTGGGGTCAGCGCCGGTGCGGCCACCGGACGCTGGGCCAGTTCCGCGCCGATGACCGCCCAGATCCGGTCGTTGTGCGCCCCACGCCGGTGAAGCTCGGCGTGGCGACGCCGGACGAACTGCTCGGTGGTCTCGCCGAAGTAGGCGATCACGTCGGCGATCACCCGGGCCGCGGTGGGTGCGGCCAGCCCGGTGGAGGCGACCACGTGGCGCAGCAGGTCCGGCGGGATCGGGTGGGTCATGACAGGAAGCGTGATCCTTCGACCCTCCGATCGTCAAAGTTTCTGCCCGAATCCGGGCAGGACCCGCCGACAATCGACTCTCTTCCGGTCCTGGCATCGGCGGACCTGGTGGCCAACACCGTGGATCGGGCCGCCGGCCGGCGGGGAAATCTCCACGTTTCTGAGGTGCCTGTTCGCGATAAGGTCGGCACCGGTGCGCCGGGAAGCCTGGTCGGCAGACGTTCACGCCTGCCCGGCTGGAGGATCGGGTGCGATGTATTCGGGGTAGCAGCACCAGGGCGGCGTGTCGGTACCCCAGGCCGCTGTGGGGAGCGCACCGGTGAGCGAGACGGTCCGGTTCGGACTGGTGGTGCTGGTGGTCGCGCTGGCCGTGCTGCTGGCTGTGCTGTCCAACCGGATCAGTGCCCGAACCCGTATCCCCGCGCCGGCCATCTTCCTGCTGGCCTCGGCGGTGGCCTCAGACCTGTGGCCAGGGCTGGGTAGGTTGTCCATCACGCTGGTCGAGCGCATCGTCACGGTGGCGCTGGTGGTGATCCTCTTCGACGGCGGTATGAACATCGGCCGACGTCGTTTCGGCACGGTGGCCGGTCCGGTGGTCTGGATCGGTGTGGTCGGCACCCTGGTCACCGCGGCGGGGGTGGCCGCGGCCACACACCTGGCGTTCGGCCTGGGCTGGCGGGAGTCGTTGCTGATCGGCACCGCGTTGTCCCCCACCGATCCGGCCGTGGTGTTCTCCGTGCTGGGAACCGAACGGATGTCCGGGCGTAGCGGTCCGTTGCTGGAAGGCGAGTCCGGTGCCAACGACCCGGTCGGTATCGCCCTGATGGTCGCCCTACTCGGTGCCACCGACGCGGGAGGTGTCGCGCTGGTCAGTGACGTGGTCGTCACCTTTGTCGAGCAGATGGCGGTCGGGGCTGCGGTCGGGTTTGCCGGGGCGGTCACGCTGCTGGCGTTCATGCGCCGGGTGCCGCTGCCCAGCGAGGGTCTCTACCCGCTGCGGGTGCTCGCCGGTGCCATGACCGTCTACGGTGTGGCCACGGTGGCACACGGGTCGGGTTTCCTGGCCGTGTTCGTGGCCGGCATCCTGTTGGGAGACGAACGCGCGCCGTACAAGGGGGAGATCGAGCGGTTTCACGCTTCGTTGGCCAGCCTGGCCGAGATCGTGGCGTTCGTGGTGTTGGGCCTCAGTGTCCAGCTCGGCGATGTGTTCACCAGGAACACCTGGCTCGTTGGGTTGGTGCTTGCGGTGTTGCTCGCGGTGGTGGTCCGCCCGCTGTTGGTCGGCACGCTGCTGCTACCGATACGGCTCACCCGCGGCGAGCGGGTGTTCGTCTCCTGGGCGGGCCTGAAGGGCGCGGTGCCGGTGCTGCTGGGCACCTTCGTCCTGACCTCCGGATTCTTCGACGCCGAACGGGTCTACGGGGTGATCTTCGTGGTGGTGGCGTTCTCGGTGGTCGTGCAGGGCGGGACCGTGCCGATGATGGCCCGCTGGTGTCGCATACCCATGCACACCGTGGAGTTGGAACCGTGGGCGGTCGGGGTCCGCCTCCGGGAGGAACCTGCCGGCCTGCGCCGCTACATCGTGCGCTCCCGGGCGCCGGCCGAAGGAAAGGCCATCGGTGAGTTGGGTCTGGACGAGAGCGCCTGGATCGTCATGGTGATCCGGTCGGGCCGGCTCGTGCCCACCACCGGATCGACCACGCTTCGGTCCGGTGACGAGATCTTGTTGCTCACCGATCCCGAACGTCCGGTCGAGGTGTCGCGGTGGTTCCAGGCACCGTCGCAGCCAGGTGCTGGTGGGGCCTGACCGGACGGTTGGTTCCAGGCCCGAGCCGGGCTCCGCCCCGGCTCGGGGTCACGCCGACGGTGGTGTGGTGCCGTACTGCCTTCTGTGGGGGAACTTCGCTCCACCCCACACCCCCTCAGGACCGCCGACGCACGAGACAGTCCGGCAGACACCGTGGAGTCGACCATCTACCGTGAATCCGCCGTCGCCGCCGCAGATAAGTCGGCCTGGCCGACCAACCCGTTCGAACCGTTGCCCAGGCGACGGTAGGTGCGGTCGCGGAACAGCAGCACGACCGACGCGGCCAGCGCGGCCGCCAGTGAACCGGAGAACACCGCGATCGTGGCGTGCTCGCCGTGGGGACTGCCCGAACCGAACGCCAGTTCCCCGATCAGCAGGGAGACGGTGAACCCCATGCCGGCGAGCATGGCCATCCCCACCACGTCGATCCAGGCCAGGCCACGGTCGATGTGGGCCCTGGTGAACCGGGCGACCAACCAGGTGGCGGCCACGATTCCTATCGGTTTGCCGAACACCAGGGCGGCCATGATCCCCACAGCGACCCGGTCACTGAGGGTCGCGGCCATGCCACCGAACCCCCCGATGGTCACCCCGGCGGACGTCAGTGCGAAGACCGGCACGGCGACACCGGCCGAGAACGGCCGCCAACGGTGTTCGAGGTGCTCGGCCAGGCCGGTGTCACCCGCCTGCGGCCCGGCCGGGGTCCGCACCGGGACGGCGAAGCCGAGCAGCACCCCGGCGATGGTCGGGTGCACCCCCGATGCGTGGACCAGCGCCCAGGTCACCATGGCCAGCGGGACGAGCAGCCACCAGGGCCGGAACCGGCGCCGAACAAGTACGGCGAACAACCCCACCGAGCCCAGTGCCCCCAGCAGCGGAAGCACACTGAGTCGCTCGGTGTACAGGGCGCCGATGATGACGATGGCCAACAGGTCGTCGACCACCGCCAGGGTCAGCAGGAAGGCGCGCATCGCCGACGGGAGGTGGCGACCCACGACGGCCAGGACTGCCAGTACGAACGCGATGTCGGTCGCGGTCGGGATGGCCCATCCCCGAGCCACCCCACCGCCGGCGCCGAGGTTGACCAGCAGGTAGATGACCGCCGGGACGATCACCCCGCCCACCGCGGCGGCCACCGGCACGGCTGCCCGACGCGGATCACGCAGGTCACCGGAGACGAACTCCCGTTTGAGCTCCAGCCCCGCGACGAAGAAGAACACCGCCAGTAGCCCGTCGGCGGCCCACTGCCGCACGGTCAGGTCCAGGTGCAGTGCCGCCGGACCCAGTGTGTGGTCGGTCAGCACCCGGTAGGAGTCGGACCAGGGGGAGTTCGTCCATACCAGCGCCGTGGCGGCGGCGGCGAGCAGCAGCACGCCGCCGATGGTTTCCTCACGCAGGAAGTCCCCGATGCGCCTGATCTCGGCCCAAGAACCGATACCGAACAGTCTGGGCGGGCGCCGGTTGGGCCTACCCACACCGATCGCCGGTCAGGGCCGCCAGGGCGGTTCTGCCGGCCACGCCCCGTTCGTGGGCCAACAGCCATGCCTTGTTCTCCAGCCCGCCGCCGTATCCGGTCAGCGCACCGGTGGAGCCGACCACGCGGTGGCACGGCACGATGATGCTGATCGGGTTCCTGCCGTTGGCCAGGCCCACCGCCCGGGCCGCGGTGGGGCGGCCGATCCGGTCGGCGAGCTGCGCGTAGGTCACCGTCTGACCGTAGGGGATCTCCCGTAGGGCGGCCCAGACCCGCTGTTGGAACGGCGTACCGGCAGGGGCCAGCGCGACGTCGAAGTCGGTCAGTTCTCCGGCGAAGTAGGCGCGCAACTGGGCGACGCAATCACCGAACGGGGTCGGGTCAGGCACGCCGAAGCACACCGGGTCGGGCGGGTACCGGCGTTCCCGCAGGTACAGGCCGGTCAGTGCGCCGTCGGTCCCCAGCAGGGTGAGGGGTCCCAGCGGACTGTCCAGTACGGTGTGCGCCCGGCGTTCACCCGCGGGGCGGTGGTGCACCGCGGTCAGCCGCAGCCACAACCACACGAACCGCCACAACAGCCACCGCCACCACCGGCGGACGCGGCACCGGCCACGGCCACCGACGAAGGCAGCTTCACCGTCTCGGCGTGCCCGTGCGGGCAGTCGGCCGGGGCGGAGGAGTCAGCCATCGGACGGGACAGTTCGAAGGTGGTCTGGCAGGTGCGGCAACGGTACTCGTATCGAGGCACCCCACCAGGGTAGGCAGTCCGGGTCGAGGACGGCCGGGCGGGTGCCCAGCGGTGCGGATCGGCCCGGGGGTCAGGCTCAGTGGTCCGAGTCGGCGGCGTCGGTGGTGGTGCGGGCCCGGGCCAGCGCGCCGCCGCCGGCACCGAGTCTGCGGTCGTACACCCGCAGGGTGTCCAACCCGGCGTGTCCGAGCATCCGGGCCACCTCGTAGGGGTCCTCACCGGCATGCAGCGCGTCGGTGGCCGCCCCGGCCCGTACCGAGTGCGCGGCCAACTCGGCGACGAACTCCGGATCCAACCCGGCGGCCAAGGCGTGCGCCCGCACGATCCGGGCGACCGCCTCACCGGACAGCCGCAGGTTCCGGCGTAGCCGGCCACCCCGGGTCAACGGGTAGAACAACGGAATACCGGTGCCAGCGGTGCGCCCGACCAGGGCGGTCAACCCGGCGGCCTGAACCCACTCCCGCACGGCGGACACCACGCACAACGGGGCGTGGCCCTCGGGCAGGGCCGGGATGCGCAGCACCTCGCCGCGGCGCTGCTGGTCGGTTTTGGATTTGCGGATGACGATGGTCAACTGTCGGGCGGTCAGGGCCAGGTCGGCGCAGTCGAGCGCGGAGACCTCCGAGCGGCGGCGGAACGCCAGCAGGATGACCGCCCGGTCGCGGGCCGCGGCCAGCGGGTTGGCCTGGTCGGTGGCCGTCGCCACGACCGCGCGTAGGTCCTCCAGGCGCAGC
>DATCWR010000106.1:0-3217 GCA_036566245.1 Mycobacteriales bacterium
CGGATCAGGGGCGAACTGGTCCGGCGCGGTGCCCTGATGGCCGTGGTCGCGCTGCCCTCAGGCCTGGTGCCGGCGTCCCCGGTGGGGTTCCACCTGTGGGTGCTGCGCCACCCGGTGGCAGGTGAACCGGTCGGCAGTCACGCGCTGTTCGTGGATGGTTCGGCGATGACCGCCGACACCGCGGCGATCCGCGAGGTGGTGGCCGAGGCGTGGCACGCGTTCACCGCGGACCCGGCCTCGGTACCGGCGCGGCCGGGGGTGTGCGCGGCGGTGCCGTTGATCCAACTGCTGGACCAGGACATCGACCTGACCCCGCGCCGGCACGTTCCCCCGCCGACCGCCCCGACCCTGGACGCCGCCGAACTGTTGGCCCAACGCACCGTGTTCGACGCGGTGTTGGCCGAACTGCGGGACCGACTGCCCGCGTTGCGCGCCACCGACGGGTCGTCGCTGGCCACCGCACCGACGGCGACCCTGGCGGACCTGGCCAACACAGGCGGCCTGACGCTCGTTCGCCCGCAGTTGCGGCCCGGGCCACGGGCGGCCCCGCACGCCCGCGCAAGCGACCAAGCCGAGGTGGAACTCGACACCGAACCCGCGCTGACCGGCAGGGACGTGACCGTCGGCGGACCGCCCACCGGTGTGGCCCGAACCGCCGAGGCGGGCGCCGACCACCGGATCCGACCCGGTGACGTGCTGGTGCCGACAATCTCCCGCGCTGTGGTGGCCCGGGTCGCCACCGACGAACAGGTTGGCGCACTGGCCGGTGGGCACGTGCACGTGGTGCGGGTGGACCCGCAGGCATTCGACCCCAGGTTCGTGGCTGGGACGCTGTCCAGCGTGGAGAACACTCGCCGGGCCGCCCGAGTGTCATCGTCCATGATGGACCTACTGCGGATCGACGTGCGGCGGCTGCGGATTCCGGTGTTGCCGATCGAGGCGCAGCGCGTCTACGGCGAGGCGTTCGCCCGGATCGCCGAGTTTGACGCCACGGTGGACCGGGTGGCCGACCAGGGCCGGGACCTGGCCCGTGCGCTGACCCAGGGCCTGATCGGCGGCGCACTACAACCCGACACCTGACCGGAAGTCGTCGGGTCCACCGGGTTCCACAGGGTCGGCGGTCGTCCCGTCAGCGACGGGAGATCGACGAGGCGCTGAACCAGGCCGTTAGCCCGATCTCACCCGACCGGAGCGGGCTTTGTTCGGCGAATCCTCTGTGTTCGAGAATTTTCCGGCTCCACATTTTCCATGCACCTTTGTGTTTTTGTTGAATTCACTCCTTCGAGTGATCAAGTGTCGGGGTGGTCGAGATAGAATTGGTGGCATGGAGACCCTGGCCGATGCCATTCCTTGCCACGCCGATTCCGATGTTGGCGGGGAATCGGATGGCGGGTTTCCGATTACCGGTTTTGATCCTGCCGCGGTCGCCGGATTGCTCACGGGTTTTGACCCGTCGGGTTTGGACGCCGAGTCGTTGTTGGCCGTGTTGGGCGGGTTGGAACGTGTGGTGGCTGCCGCGCACGCCGTGCAGGCCAGGGTGATGGCCGAGTTCACCCCGGCACCGGCCGGTCACCCCGGGTCATCCGTTCGGGAAGTTCGTCGCCGACGAGATCGCCCTGGTCCTGTCGACGACCCGCCGGGCGGCGGAGAACCGGGTCGCTCAGGCGGTGGAGATGACCACCCGAACCCCTGCGGTCCTGCACGCGCTGGAGTCTGGGGTGTTGGACCTGTACCGGGCCACGGTGATCACCGACGCCACCTACCGCCTGGACGATCAGGCTGCGACGCGGGTCGCAACCCACGTCGTGAACCAGGCCGAGGGGTGTAAAGCCTCCCAGGTCCGGGCCCTGGTCCGCCGTGCGGTCCTCCACGCTGATCCCGAGGGTACTCAGCGTAGGCAGGAACAGGCCCGTGCCGACCGCAGGGTGGTACTCACGCCCCTGGATGATGGGATGGCCGAACTCACCGCGTTCCTACCAGCCGAGCAGGCTGTCGCCGTCTACCAGAAGGTCGATGACCTCGCCCGAAGCAGCCGGCTCCCCGGTGACCAGCGTGGCGCCGACGAACGACGGGCCGATGCGTTCGTCAACCTGCTCCTGGGCCGCCGCGCCGCCGGTGTGACCGGCCAATCCGGGTTGCGGCCGTTGGTACATGTGACCGTGGCCGCCACCACTCTGGCCGGAGCAGACAACAAGCCGGGAATGTTGGCCGGAAGTACGGTCCGATCCCGGCCGTGTTCGCCCGAAAGATCGCAGCGGATCCCACCGGGGTGTGGAAGCGACTGGTCACCGATCCCATCGACGGGTCACTTGTCGAACATTCCCGTAAGACGTACCGGCCACCGGCCGTACTCGATGATTTCGTCCGCGCCCGCGACCACACCTGCCGGTTCCCCGGATGTCAGCACTCCGCACAACACGGCGATCTGGACCACACGATCCCGTGGCCCACCGGCCCCACCACGGTCGGCAATCTGGGCGCCCTGTGCCGGCATCACCACCGCCTCAAACACCACACGGCCTGGCGGTTGACACAAACCAACGGACGATTCTGTTGGACCAGCTCGACCGGCAGGCAATACCTCACCCACCCCCCAGAACCACAACCCACCCTGAACCCGAGCCACCTCGGCGGCTCGACCCACGTTTCCGTAGGTCAGAGCTCCGAGCGCACGAACGGAGACTTACCAGAGGGGTCGGCCTCACCTGGTTACTCCCTGCCGCACCGCGCTCTACAGTGCGTGCGCCAGGGGGGATGATGACACAGACGTCGAACCGTGTGTTGCGGCGGCTACGTTGCGACCGCCGTTGGACCCCGCCATTGACGCCAACCACGTGTCGAAGATCGAACGTGGTGTGATCACCTGGCCGAGCCGTGAGTCGTCCCCCGACCTCACCACAGGCCGAGCCGTTCGATCACGTCCGCCGGTCAGGGTAGTTCCGGGCTGGCCAGTTGGTCGGCGCAAGCGGGACGGGCACGTCGGTACGGAACCAGATCATGTCCGCCACACGAGCACCCTGCTCCACGTACCGGCAGCATCTCGCTGTGGACGGTTCTGGTCAGCTCGCGGGTGCGGGGTCGGGCGGCGGCAGGCGGAGCACGGCGCGCATCGCGCGGAGTGTCCAGGATGCGGTGTCGGTGTCGCCGTGTAGGTGTCGCGCCGGGTTCATCCCGGAAGCCAACGCGTTGAGGCTGAAGGCGACCTGTGCGGCGTCGG
>DATCWR010000134.1:0-8126 GCA_036566245.1 Mycobacteriales bacterium
GGCCGGTTCGGGTCGGCCAACGCGGCCCGGGCCGCCGCGCTGTTCGGCGGCAGCCGGCGCTGGCCCTGGTTGTCTCCGGCGGCACCGTCCACCACCGGGGCGTCGTCGCCGTACCCGACGTTGAGCACGTCGGCCACGATGCAGGTGATGTTGTCCGGACCGCCGCCGCGCAGTGCGAGTTCGATCAGCCGGTCGGCACACTTCTGTGGGTCCCGGATCTGTAGCGCCTCGTAGAGCGTTTCGGCGGACACCACCCCGGACAGTCCGTCACTGCACAGCATGAAGCGGTCGTCGACCCGGGCCTCCCGGATGGACAGGTCGGGTTCCACCTCCGAACCGTTCAGGCACCGCAGGATCAGCGAGCGCTGCGGGTGCACGCTCGCCTCCTCCTCGGTCAGCCGGCCCTCGTCCACCAGCGCCTGCACGAAGGTGTCGTCGTGGGTGATCTGGGTGAGCTGGCCACCGCGCAGCAGGTAGGCCCGGGAGTCACCCACGTGCACCAGGCCCAACCGGTTACCGGCGAAGAGCATCGCGGTCAGGGTGGTACCCATGCCGTCCAGGGCTGGATCCTCGGCCACCACGTCACGCAGGTGCGCGTTGGCGTTCTCGGTGGCCTGGCGCAACTGGGCGATCAGGTCCTCACCGGGCGTGTCGTCATCCAGCGGCGCCATCTCGGAGATCACGATCTTGCTCGCGACCTCGCCGCCCACGTGTCCACCCATGCCGTCGGCCACCGCGAGTAGCCGCGGCCCGGCGTACACCGAATCCTGGTTGTTTCCCCGGATCAGTCCCCGGTCCGAACGCGCGGCGTACCTGAGCACCAGGGTCATGACTGCAACTCGATGACGGTCTTGCCGATCCGGATCGGCGTGCCGGGTGGTATCGGGGTGGGACCGGTCACCTTGTCCCGGTCCAGATAGGTGCCGTTGGTGGAACCGAGGTCCTCGACGTACCAGTTCCCCTCGCGCTGGGTGAGCCGCGCGTGGTGCGAACTGGCGTAGTCGTCGGTCAGTACGAGCGTGGAGTCGTTGGCACGACCGATCATCACCGGCTGCTCTCCAAGGCTGATACGAGTGCCGGCGAGGCTACCGCTCGTCACCACCAGGACACGAGGAATCCGGCCACGTCGTCTTGGTCGGGTGGCCCGGACCGGCTGGGGCCGCCCGGTTCGTGGCGGCACACCCGCCACCCGAGGCTGGCCCGACCCGAACAGGTCGGACCGGACCACCCGCAGCACCGCGAAGACGAACAGCCAGAGCAGGACCAGGAAACCCACCCGCAGCACCTGGACGACCAGGGGCGCGGTCACGGGTAGTCCTGTCGGTACACCAGGGTGCTGTGACCGAGCCGGATGACATCGCCGTGCTGGAGCTGCCAACTCTGCACCTGTTGGCCGTTGACGGTGGTGCCGTTGGTCGAACCCAGGTCGTGCAACAGTGCGGACTGTCCGTCGAACCGTACGTCGGCGTGCCGACGCGACACCCCCGAGTCGGACAGTCGCAGGTCCACGTCCCCGCCACGCCCCACCACGTTGCTCCCGACCCGCAGTTCGTAGGCGCGGTCGGCGCCGTCCACGGTGATGGTGTGCCGCACTCCCTGTGGTGGACCACCGTAGGGGGGCGGGTAACCACCCTGTGGGGGTCCGTAGTCACCGCGGGGGTCAGGTGGGTAGTCCGGCGGGTAGTCGGGTGGGTAGTCCGGCGGCCCGTAGCCGGGTGGTCCGTAGCCTGGCGGTCCGTAGTCGGGTGGGTACTCCTGCCGGTACTCGGTGGGGTAGCCGGACGGACCGTAACCGGGCTGCCCGTACTCCCGCCCGTACTCCTGGCCGTACTCTCCGCCGGGTCCGAGCGGACCGCCGGGCAGGGACAGTGAGTTCGGCGGCCGGCGGCGAGGCGGTACCTCCGGGTCCACCGTGCTGGCCACCCGGAACACCCCGGTCACCAGATCGTCGGCCCGGGTCAGATGTACCTCGATGTCGCCGTACGCTCCCCAGCCCTCGTCGTCGAGGTACTCCTGCACCATCTCGGCGAAGGTGTTGGTGAGCTGGGCATCCCACGGCGCCAGACGTTCGTAGTCGGAGTGGCCGAGTTCCACCACGTACCGGTTGGGTACCAGTATCCGGCCGCCTCCCATGACGGCTCGGCGCTCCTCCGCTTCGCGCTGGAGCGCCTTGGCGACCTCGACCGGTTCCACCTGGCCCTTGAAGATGCGGGCGAAGGCGGTGCCGACGAGGCCTTCGAGACGGCGCTCGAAGCGCTGCAGCACTCCCACGAGACCCTCCTTGGACAGTTCAGCTCAGATCGTATCCGTGGTGGTGCAGCGGTCGCCGCGCTGACCGGGTTCCGTGCTAGGCTCGTCGGGCTGCTTGGGCGAGTGGCGGAATGGCAGACGCGCACGGTTCAGGTCCGTGTGTCCGAAAGGACGTGGGGGTTCAACTCCCCCCTCGCCCACTCCTCTCATCGGGATTCCTCGTTCTCCGCGTGCGCCTTCCGGATGGTCGGGGCGTTGCCCACCCTCCCGTGACAGTGTGACGCACCACTCACCTCCGGCGTTGGCGGCCAGGCCCGCCGTGGCCGCCAGACGGCACACACCAGGCACAACCCGAACGGCCGGATGGTCCGGCCGAATGAGCCCCGGTCCAGAAGTGGAATGTCCGCATCCGGATGTCGGCCGACCCGAGTGGTCATGAACTTTCCGGTCAGACAAGGGCAATCAGCCTCATAAGCGCAGGGTTACTGATGGAATGCGCTGAGTAATAGTGCATTGCTCGGTTGTACGACCGACGGGTAATCTGTCGGGCTGTTCCAGGCCGTCGTGTGGAGGACCGCCCGATCCTCCACGCCGCGGCAGGAGGCTCGATGTTAACCGTTCCAGTTTGCATAGTCGCCCTGTTGGGGGCGATCAGCCTCGGCGTCGGAATCGCGATCGGCGGCGTCGGGGTGGTCGGGGGAATTCTGGTCGCTGCCGGCTGCGCCTACGGTGCGGTCCGACTGACGGGCCGGGCGGACAATGTCCCGGTCCCACGATTTCCCGGCGGAGCCGTGGCCGGGGTGGCCACCGTACTGTCGTACGAGAATGTCGGTTCCACCGCACACGACGATCCCATGTTGCGGGCCAGACTGCGTGTCTCGGTACCCGGACAGCCACCGCGCGAGGTCACCTGTTACGACGTGGTGAGCCGGTACGCGGCCAACCGACTGGCAACCAACGCCGCGTTCCGCTGCGCGGTCGACCCCGCGGTGCCCGACGACGTGGTGGTGCACTGGGACCAGCCGGTCACCCTGGACGGGTTCAGTGACCCGCAGAACCGGCTCGGCGTGCACACCCCGGTGCGCACGGACGCGTCGCTGTCGGCTGCCGCGTTGCTGGCCGCCGGACTACCCGGCCAGGCTCGGATCGTGCAGTCGTCCTCACAGGGCACGGTGGCACCCAACGGTGACCCGATCATGGTCTTCGTGCTGCACGTGATACCGGACAACGGTTCGCCACCGTTCCAGTCGCTCACCGCACAGCGGGTGCCGCCGGAGTGCCTGTGCCACACCGTGCCGGGCACACCGTTGCGGGTCGGCTACGACCCGGAGAACCGGACCCGCATGGTGGCCATCGACTGGGCGGCCACCGCCGCCGGTGCGGCACCGGAGTCGCCGGTTGGCTCCGGCCTGAGCTGACCGGCCGGGTCCGTGCCCTCGGGGACGGGAATCCGGGCCGCACAGGTGTGTCGAAGGTGCTGGAATGGCACCGTGCCCAGTCCGACCGTGCCCGTCCCCGAGCCGTCCGTACCCGACCACCGCGACGGTGTCGACCTGGTCATCCGGGATCTGACCGAACGGGCCGACCTCCAGGCACTGCTGGACGTGCTCGCCGCGGTGTGGCCGCGGCCGGACGGTGCCCCGCCGCTGGGGGCTGAGGTGCTGCGCGCCCTGGCACACGCCGGCGGCATGGTGCTGGGTGCGTTCGAGGCTGGCGGGTTGGTCGGCGGTGCCGTGGGGTTCGTCGGGATACCCGAGCCGGCGTCGGATTCGCCAACCGGTCCGGTCGGGCCGACGCGGGTGCACTCGCACATCGTCGGGGTGCTGCCCCGGGCGCAGGGCCGGTCGGTGGGTACCCGGATCAAGTGGCACCAGCGGGACTGGTGTCTGGCCCGCGGCGTCACCGAGATGACCTGGACGTTCGATCCGTTGGTGCGGCGGAACACCTGGCTCAACCTGAGCAGGCTCGGCGCGGAGGTGACCGCGTACCACGAGGACTTCTACGGGCCGATGCACGACGGTGTCAACGCCGGCCTGCCCACCGACCGGTGCGTGGCCACCTGGCGGCTCGAGTCGACCCGGGTGCGCGCCGCCGCGGCCGGACGGGTGGACCCGCCGACGGTCGCGGACCTGATCACCGGTGGTGGCGTGGTGGTGTTGGAACCCGACCGGGACGACCGGCCGCGCGCCAGCCATCCGGATTCGGCCGCCTGCCGGCTGGTCCGGGTACCCGCCGACCCGGCCGACCTTCGGGCACGCGACCCCGACCTGGTGTTGCGCTGGCGGATGGCGCTGCGGAAGGTGCTCGTCTCGGCCCGGTCCGACGGGCTTCGGCTGACCGAGGTCACCCGGGATGGCTGGTACGTGTTGGCCGAACGACCGACCGACCACGACAGGGAGGTGGCGCGGTGAGGGTGGACGCGGTGGAACTGGTGCGGTTGCGGATGCCGCTGGTCGCACCGTTCCGAACCTCGTTCGGCAGCCAGGACGCACGTGACGTGCTGTTGGTACGCGTGTGCACACCCGAGGCGGACGGCTGGGGCGAGTGCGTGGCCATGACCGAACCGCTGTACTCGGCCGAGTACACCGGGGCCGCACACCGGGTGATGGTCGAACACCTGCTGCCCCGACTCTTGGCGGCCACCGACCTGAGCCCGGCCCGGGTGGCCGAGGTGCTCGCGCCGGTGGTCGACCATCGGATGGCCAAGGCCGCGGTGGAGACCGCGGTGCTCGACGCCCGGCTCCGGGCGGCCGGCATGTCGCTGGCCGACCATCTCGGCGCGGTGCGGGACCGGGTCGACTGCGGGGTGTCGGTGGGCATCCATGACTCGATCCCCGCGCTGTTGGACACGGTTGCGGGCTACCTGGAGGCCGGGTACCGCCGGATCAAGCTGAAGATCGAACCGGGGCGGGACATCGAACCGGTACGGGCGGTGCGGGAGCGGTTCGGTCCCGACCTGTCCCTCCAGGTCGACGCGAACGCCGCCTACACGCTGGCCGACGCGCGACGGTTGACCGCGCTGGACCCGTTCGACCTGCTGCTGGTCGAACAGCCACTGGCTGCCGAGGACATCGCTGGGCACGCCCGGCTGGCCACGATGCTGTCCACCCCGATCTGTCTGGACGAGTCGATCGTGTCGGCCCGGGTCGCCGCCGACGCGATCAGCCGGGGCGCCTGCGCGGTCGTGAACATCAAACCGGCCCGGGTCGGTGGTCTGTTGGAGGCCCGGCGGGTGCACGACGTGTGCGCCGCGTGGGGCGTGCCGGTGTGGTGTGGCGGCATGTTGGAGACCGGGATCGGCCGGGCCGCCAACCTGGCCCTGGCCGGGCTGCCGAACTTCACCCTGCCCGGGGACACCTCAGCCTCCGACCGCTACTTCCGGTGCGACCTGACCGAGCCGTTCGTGTTGCGGGACGGGACGTTGGCGGTGCCGACCGGACCGGGCATCGGGGTCGATCCGTTGCCCGAGGTGCTGGCCGACCTGACCCTCTCACGGGAGACGGTGTCCCGGTGAGTCGGTTGCCCGACCTGTTGGCCACGCTGCGCGCGTCGACCCCGGCCATGGTCGCCGACACCACGGCGCTGTGTCAGGTCGAGTCGCCGTCCGACGACCTGGCGGCCACCACCACCTGCGCCGACCTGGCCGCCGAGATCGGCACCAGACTGGTCGGCCGTCCGCCGCAACGGCTGACCGAGCAGGGCAGGGTGTCCCTGCTGTGGCCGGCGGCACCCGGCGGGCTGCTGCTGTTGGGGCATCTGGACACGGTCTGGCCGGTCGGCACGCTGGCCCGCTGGCCGATGACCGTCGTGGACGGTCGGTTGTCCGGGCCGGGGGTGTTCGACATGAAGGCCGGCGTGGTGCAGGGCCTGTACGCGCTGGCCACGCTGCGCGCGTTCGGGGCACCGGCCGCGGCGGGGATGCTGCTGACCACCGACGAGGAGATCGGTTCGCCGTCCTCGCGCGCGTTGATCGAGCGGGTCGCGGCCGACCACCGCGGCGTGTTGGTCCTGGAGGCCAGCGCGGCCGGGGCCCTGAAGACCGGTCGCAAGGGCGTGTCCCTGTACCGGGTGGAACTGCACGGGCGGGCCGCCCACGCCGGTCTGGAACCCGAACGCGGGGTGAACGCCCTGGTGGAACTGGCCCACCAGGTCACCGCGATGACCGCACTGGCCGACCCGGCGGCGGGCACCACGGTGACCCCGACGGTGGCCAGTGCCGGCAGCACCACCAACACGGTCCCGGCCCGGGCCGAGATCAGGGTGGACGTGCGGGCGGCGAGCCGGGCCGAGCAGGACCGGGTGCACGCGGCCCTCCGGGCGCTCACCCCGGTGTTGCCCGGGGCCCGGTTGAATTTGTTCGGTGGCCCCAACCGGCCGCCGATGGAACCGGGGCAGGCCGCCGACCTGCTGGCTGTCGCCGGTCGGGTGGCGGCGGACCTGGGACTGCCGGTGCTTCGCGGGGTGAGCGTGGGCGGCGGGTCGGACGGAAACTTCACCGCCGGGATCGGCGTGCCCACCCTGGACGGGATGGGAGCGGTGGGCGACCACGCCCACGCCGAGGGCGAGTACGTCACGGTCACCGCGATGCCCGAGCGGGCAGCACTGGTGGCGGGGTTGGTGCTGGCCTCGGACGGATTCGAACCGGCCGGGTGAGTACCGGGTCGGCACGGGTTGCCCCCGGCTTTCGGCGGCCTGTCCACAGCTTGTCCCCGACTTGTCCCCAGCTTGCCCACAGGTTGTCCACAGAGTTGTCCACAGCCTGTTCACAGACTGGCCCGTAGTTGTCCACAGGGTTGTGCACAGTTGTCCACAGAAAACCCTTGTTATCCACAGCCCGGTGGGGACGTCCACAGCCTGGTACGGCTCCGTCGGCCCGGTGCGGTGGGACGCCGAACCGGCGTCCTGGCCCGGTCCAGGCGGTACGGCGGGACCAGATGTGTGGCGGAAGCTACGGAACAGATCACCCGAGCGGGTTGCGTGCGGGTGGCGTTCTTGACAGCGCGACACCCGCACGATCGGGTAATCACATGGTTACGCTGCACGTTTACTACGTCCGGCACGGTGAGAATGTCGCGACGATCACCCGGGAGTTGTCCCACCGGGTGGTGGACCACCCGCTCACGCCTCGTGGGGTCGAGCAGGCCCACGCGGTGGCCGACCACCTGGCCGCCCGCGCTGCCGGAGGCCCGGTCTTCTGCTCCCCGCTACGCCGGGCCCGGCAGACCGCGGCTCCCATCGCGGCCCGGATCGGCGCCCGGGTGGTCGTTGACGAACGGCTGCGCGAGGTCAACGTCGGATTTCTCGACGGACGTCGCGACGCCGAGGCGTGGGCGACCTACACCGGTGTCCACCAGTCCTGGCGGGCTGGCGAAACGGACCGCCGATTCCCGGGAGGGGAGTCCGGGCTGGAGTTGACCGACCGGTTGCGGGCCGCGTTCCACAACGTGTGGCGCACCGCCCCGGGGCCGACCGTGGTGGTGGTTGGGCATGGCGGCATCCTCCGGGCGGGGCTACCCGGACTGTGTCCGGGGTTGACCCCACAGGCGTTGCCCTGTGACGTCACCAACTGCTCGGTGACCGAGCTGACCCTGCGCGCCGACCCGGGCCACGGGGTGGTCGGTGAACTGCTCCGCTGGGGGGACGTGGACCATCTCGGGGTCACCGCGGGTCGAACTCCCGCGCCACGGTGATCCGGTTGCGCGGCCGGCGTCCTGCGAACAGGACCTGCCGAACCGACCTGGTGACCGGTGACTACCAGCGCCCCAGGATCTGTGCCAGTTCGTCATCCCCCGGCCTGACCGGCTCGCCCTTCGGGTCCTCGGCAGTGTCGTCGTCGCCGGCGTGATGCCTGCCCCGGGATGTGGTGGTCTCGGCCG
>DATCWR010000211.1:0-8631 GCA_036566245.1 Mycobacteriales bacterium
GGCCCCACGGGTCAGGCCCACCCCGACCGCACCGGGCTGGGGGGCGCCGACGTCGACTCCCACCAGAATGCTGCTGCTCCGGCACGGCCAGACGGCGTACTCGGCCGAACGCCGGTTCCTGGGGCGGCGGGATCTGCCGCTCACCGAGCAGGGCGTCGAGCAGGCCGGCGCGGCAGCGGCCCGGTTGCGCTCCCACCCGTCGGTGGCCGCGGTGGTCAGCTCACCGCTGCTGCGGACCAGGGCGACCGCCGAGAAGGTCGGTGCCGAGCTGGGCGTGCCGGTGAGCTGCGACGACGACCTGGTAGAGACCGACTTCGGTGCGTGGGAGGGTCACACCTTCGCCGAGATCCAGCAGCGCTGGCCGGCTGAACTGGCCGACTGGCTGGCCTCTCCGGAGGTCGCGCCCCCGGACGGGGAGAGCTTCGCCATGGTGGCCCGCCGGGTGCGCCGGGCACGTGACCGGGTGATCGCCGGTTATCCGGGGCAGACCGTGGTGGTGGTGTCCCACGTCACACCGATCAAGACCCTGCTGAGGATGGCGCTGGAGGCACCCCCGTCTGCTCTCTACCGGCTGTACCTGGACGTGGGCAGCCTGTCAATCGTCGAGTGGTACGCGGACGGCCCGGCGTCGGTTCGGCTGGTCAACGACACGAGCCACCTGACCTGACCACGCGGCCATCGTCGAGGGTTGGTCGGTGGCCGCGTGGTCAGATCCGGGCGGATCAGATCCGGGTGAAGAGGTACGCCGCCACCACAACTCCAAAGACCACCACGCAGGCCCGTAGCACCCGGTCGTTGAGTCGACGTGCGACCCGTGCGCCGAGCAACCCGCCGACGAGTGTGGCCGGTGCGACCACCGCGACACCGATCCAGTCCACCGGTCCGAAAATGCCGAATGCGACGACGGTGACCGTGCTGGCGGTCAGCGAGAGCACCGTCTTGAGGGCATTTATCCGGCGTAGCGTGTCGTGCACGGTGAGCGCGAGCACACCGATCAGGATCACGCCCAGTGCGCCACCGAAGTACCCGCCGTAACCGCCGGAGACGAACAGGATCGGGTAGATGAGGCGGCTGTCCGGGGCACCCGGTTTGGGCGGTCCGATCAGCCGGGCGATACGCGGTTGGAAGGCCAGCAGCAGGCTCGCCAGCAGTACCAGGAAAGGCACCACCACATCGAAGGAGTCCGACGGCGCGGCCAGCAACACCACACAGCCGGCCACCGACCCGAGCCCCGCCACCACCGTTAACCGGGTGGCTCGTCCCCGCTGGCCGTCCAGTTCGCCACGGAAGCCGATGACACCGCCCAGGTAACCGGGCCACTGCGCCACGGAGTTGGTGACGTTGGCCGCCAGGGTCGGCAGGCCGGTCGCAATGAAGGCCGGGAACACGATGAGGGAACCGCCACCGGCGATCGAGTTGATGCCGCCACCCAGTAGTCCAGCGACAACCAGCAGCACTATGTCAGCCCAGGTCACGATCAACAAGACTACGGTGTGGCGTGGCGCACACCGGGGGCAGATCCCAGACCGTATGATCGTTGATCACGGTGGACGAGCCGGCCGGGCGGCCGCGTCAGCACCCTGGTGCTGCCGAGGAAGGTCCGGGCTCCACAGGGCAGGGTGGTTGTTAACGGCAACCCGGGGCGACCCGCGGGAAAGTGCCACAGAGAACAGACCGCCACCGCGCGAGCGGTGGTAAGGGTGAAACGGTGGTGTAAGAGACCACCAGCATCCCGGGTGACCGGGATGGCTCGGTAAACCCCACCCGGAGCAAGGTCAGGAGGGTGCGGTCCCCAGGGACCACACCTGCGCAGACGTTCGAGGGCGGCCCGCCCGAGTCTGCGGGTAGACCGCTGGAGCCTGTCGGTGACGGCAGGCCTAGATGGATGGTCGCCGGGCCGGCGGCCCCGCCGGGTTACCGGTGGGTCGCCGTCGGTCAACAGAACCCGGCCTACAGGCCGACTCGTCCACCGCCTCCCCTTCGGTCTGCCCGGACACCTCCGTTCCGTGAGTGACCCGACACCGTCTGCGAGACAGGCGAACATGGCCGGGCCCGACACCTGTTTTCTCGCCCCCGGGGGTCGGATCGGGGAAGTATCCGGGCGCCTGGTTGGTTGGACCGGGTCGGCGCGACGGAATGGCGTGAGCCCCAGGGCACGAAAAACAGCGGGTAGGCGTTCTCCTACTTTCGGTTGGTGTGCCGGCGCGCCGTTGTGAATGGATGGCATCTCCGCCTGACATTTCTTTTCTGTCAGACTGATCGTCCTATTTGGGTTCGGCCGTGTGGGTGCCGGTTTCTGGTTCGGTCCTCCGCTTCGATTTTCTTGCTGAGGGGGTCGGATCGGGGAAGTATCCGGGCGCCCGGTTGGTTGAACAGGGTCGGCGCGACGGAAAAGCGAAGCGCCAGGGATGGACAGCCAGATCGCGTAAGCAATTTACCACGATCGGTGAGTCGGTTCGCCCGCCCGAATACGGATGTCGGACGAACTGACATTCCTCACCCATCAGACCTGAATCTTGGGCTCGATTTTCGAGCTCGGAACCGCGATCTGGGAAGTATTCGACCAGGCCCGTTGTTGAAATGGGTCGGCGCGATGAAAAGAGTCAGCGTCGCGGGAAACAGAGCAGTCGCAGGACACCCCGTGGTCAACCTCCCACGGTGGGTGTGCGACATTCCCAAGACCCCGTGAAGTGCCGTGGTCAGGCACACGTACGACTGAAGAGCCCGCCTTTCCGACGTTTCGTCGAAGTGGTGACACCGTCTTCTGTGGCGGTTCCCCGTAGGCGGTCGCACATCGAACGTGACCCCCACGAGATGAGGTATTGATCTATGAACAACATCTTCACCCGACTCGCTGCCTCGCGCACGAGCGTGAACATCGGACTGAAGTACATCATCGCACTGTTCACCGTTCTGGCGGTGACCACCGGTTCACTGGTTCGGCGAATCGGTATTGCGATCAACACCTTCTACCACACGCGAGTCCATGGGATCCTGCCGGAGAGCGTCCAGCGCCGGATTCCACGCGGTCGCACCGCGGTGATCCTGGTTGGTATTGCCGCCGTGGCACTGGTCACCGTGCCGGTCGCCGTGTTCGGCACCGGATCGGCCAACGCGACCGGGGCGAGCCTTCCGGCGAAGGCACCCGCGGCCACCGCGCCAGGCGACGCTGGTGACGTGGCGCCGAAGCCGCCGGCTCCGCCGGCACCGGCTGAAAAGCCCGCACCGGCTGAGAAGCCCGCACCGCAGGTTCCGCCGGTTCCTGAGGGTGTGTCACCTGAGCAGGCGCACAACGCGACCGAGATCGCCAAGGCCGCGGCCGAACGCGGGCTCCCCGAGCACGCCGTGACCGTCGCACTGGCCACCGCCTTCCAGGAGTCCAACCTGATCAACCTGGACTATGGCGACCGTGACTCGCTGGGACTGTTCCAGCAGCGTCCGTCCACCGGTTGGGGTACGCCGGACCAGATCATGAACCCGAACTACTCCGCTGGTAAGTTCCTCGACGGCCTGATGCAGGTTCCTGGCTGGCAGGACATGCCGGTGACCGTGGCCGCGCAGACCGTGCAGAAGAGCGCGTTCCCGGACGCCTACGCCAAGTGGCAGCCACTGGCCGAGCAGCTGACCGACCACGTGGTACCCGCCGCGCAGGCCGCGAAGTAAGTAGGACCGCACGGCCGACAACCGAACAGCGCGACATCTGCAACACCAGGCGCTGGTTGCGACGACACCGTCGTGACCAGCGTCTTCGTCTGTCCGGAGAAACAGTTCGACATCGGTGGTCGGAACCGACGATCATCCCCTCACGGTCGCCGGCGACGTGCCGCCGCGACAACCGACCAGGGACCCGTTCCAGAAGGGATCGAACCGATGCCGACCATGGCCGCGCCGAACCTGCTCTCGTGGGTGAGTGGCATCGATCCGGCGGTGGTCGAGCAGGCATCCCGTGCGGCCCGACTGCCGTTCGTCGCCGGCCACGTGGCGCTGATGCCAGACGCGCACGTAGGTCTCGGCGCAACGGTCGGATCGGTGATTCCCACCCGGGGTGCGATCATTCCGGCCGCGGTCGGGGTGGATATCGGCTGTGGCATGGTTGCCGCCGAGACCAGTCTGACCGCCGCGGACCTGCCGGACAGTCTCGCTTCGCTGATGCCGCTGGTGGAGTCGCGTATCCCGGCCGGCGTCGGACGCGGCCACAGTTCGACCGAGCTGTCCGCCGAGGATGACGCCCTGGCGGCGGTGGGCACGCCACACACGCCGCTGACCGGTCGGCAGGAGACCACCGCGGCACGTCAGTTCGGCACGCTGGGTTCCGGTAACCATTTCGTCGAGGTGTGCCTGGACGAGAACGACCGGGTCTGGACCCTGCTGCACTCCGGTTCACGGGGTATCGGAAACCAGCTCGCCACCGCCCACATCGACCGGGCCAGGGCGCTGATGCGGCAGTACTTCATCGACCTGCCCGACCCGGATCTGGCCTACCTGGTGCAGGGCACCGAGGAGTTCACCGCATACGTGGAGGACATGCTGTGGGCACAGCGGTACGCGATGGCCTCGCGGGCCCGGATGTCCGCGGTGCTACTCGGGTCGCTGTTCGAGGTGGTCGGTCACGGCGAGGCGCTGCGTACGATCAACTGCCACCACAACTTCACCGTGCGTGAGCAGCACCACGGACAGGAACTGTGGGTCACTCGCAAGGGAGCGATCCGGGCTGAGATCGGTGACGAGGGGGTGATCCCGGGCAGTATGGGCAGCCAGTCCTACATCGTCCGTGGGCTGGGTAACCCGGCCTCCTACCGTTCGTGCAGCCACGGTGCTGGCAGGCGGATGTCGCGTGGCCAGGCCCGCCGTACCCTGACCGCCGAGTCGCTTGCCCAGGCGATGGCAGGCCGCACCTGGAACGCCGAACGCGCCGCGGCACTGCTCGACGAGCACCCGGATGCCTACAAGGACATTGACCAGGTGATGGCCCAGCAGCAGGACCTCGTACGGGTCGTGCACACGCTCCACCAGGTCTTCAACTACAAGGGCTGACGTCGACAGGCCGATTCGGGTAGGGGGCCCTACGCTGGACCGACATGAGCCCCGAACCCGCCATGTCGATGGAGCCACGTACCCCAGCCGGCCAGGACGGCCTGGCCGTGTTGGTCGAGCACGTCGACCGGGCGCTGGTGGCGCTGGACTTCGACGGCACCCTGTCACCCATCGTGGCTGATCCGACGACCAGCAGGATCGCCCCCGGTGGTCTGGACGTGCTGCGTCGACTGGCCGGGGTGGTCGGTCGGATCGCGGTGCTGACCGGCCGGCCGGCCGCCACGGTGGTCGAACTGGGCGGTCTGGACGGGGTCCCCCGGCTGTTGGTGGAGGGCCAGTACGGTGCCGAGCACTGGTACGAGGGCAGGTTGGACGTGCCCGAACCGCCGGCGGCCCTGGCAGCGGTCCGGGCAGAACTGCCCACGGTCCTGGCCGATGCCGATCCGGGGGTGCGGATCGAGGACAAGAGGCTGGCCCTCGCGGTGCACACCCGGCAGGCCAGCGACCCGGACGGCGAGTTGACGGTGTTGACCGAACCGGTCGAGGCACTCGCCCGAGCCCACGGCCTGGTGGTCAGCCCCGGCCGGTACGTGCTGGAGATCCGTGAGCCCGGCGAGAACAAGGGCCGCACCCTGGCCCGGCTGGTGGCCGACTTCGACCCGGCCGCGGTGCTGTTCGCCGGTGACGACCTGGGGGACCTGCCGGCGTTCGACACGGTCGAGGCGCTACGCGACGACGGCATACCCGGGTTGACCGTGTGCAGCGCGTCCAGCGAGGCGCCCACGGTGGCCGCCCGGGCCGACCTGGTGGTGAATGGTCCGGCCGGGGTGGTCGCGCTGCTGTCCGCACTGGCCGACTCTGTCGGAGCCCCACCACCCTGACCCGGTCTGTGGGCCGGGTCAGCGCTGGGCGGTGGCCGCCTCGTGAAGCGCGGACAGTTGCTCGGCGAACCAGGCCGCCGGGGGCAGAGCGGTGGCCGCCGCCACCATGCGTCGGGTCCGCTCGGCCCGTTCCTCGACCGGCATGGACAGGCCCGCGTGCAGGGCGTCGGCGGTCTGCCTGATGTCGAACGGGTTGACCACCAGTGCGTGGGGGCCGAGTAGGTCGAAGGCTCCGGCCTGTTCGGAGAGCACCAGCGCACAGCCACGTTCGGTCAGGATGGCACCCTCCTGTGCCACCAGGTTCATGCCGTCCCGCACCGGGTTGACCAGCAGCACGTCGGTGGCGACCAGTGCGGCCAGTGAGCCCGGGTAGTCATCCACCAGTTCCAGCATGACCGGGGTCCACCCGTCGGTGCCGAACTCGGCGTTGATCTGGTCGGCCAACCGCCGCACCGCCTCGGTGTGCTCCCGGTATCGGTCGATCTCCTGTCGCGACGGGTAGGTGTAGGCCACGTGGGTCACCCGGTTCCGCCACTGCGGCCGGGTACGCAGCAGTTCCGCGAACGCCAGGAGTCCACGTAGCACGTTCTTGGACAGTTCGGTGCGGTCCACCCGACCCACGACCTGTCGGTCCCCGAGGCGTGCGCGTAGTCGGGCCAGCCGCTCGGCCACGTCCGGTGCACCCGCGCGGGCCAGCAGGCTGGCACCGTCGGTGCCCAGCGGGTGCACCCCGATCCGGGTGGTCCGGCCGGCATGGCTGACCGAGGTGTTCGAACCGTCTGGCGTCGCACCAAGGATGCGTTCGCAGCATGCGGTGAACGCGGCAGCCCACCGCGGGCAGTGGAACCCGAGGTGGTCCGCGCCCAGCAGCCCGGTCAGGATGTGCGCGGCGACCTCGTCGGGCAGCATCGCGTAGTAGTCCGGAGGTGCCCACGGGGTGTGCGTGAAGTGCCCAATGACCAGGTCCGGCCGCAGTTCGCGCAGCATCCGTGGCACCAGGAACAGGTGATAGTCCTGCACCACCACGGTCGCGCCGGGTGCCGCCTCGGCGGCCAGCGCCTCGGCGAACGCGGCGTTGTAGCGCTGGTAGTTGTCCCACTGGCGCCACCAGGACGTGTCGAAGGCCGGCTGGGTGGGCATGTCGTAGAGCAGGTGGTGGACGAACCACAGGGTCTGGTTGGCGACGCCGTGGTAGGCGTCGTGGAAGACCTCGGCCTCCACCGGGAGCATGCGCACATCCAGCCCGCCGGTGTCCACTCCGGCCGGGGTGAGGTGACCGCCGGGGGCTGCTGCCGCGATCGCACGTTCGGTGTCGCCCATCGCGCAGCAGACCCACAGGCCGCCGGCGTCCAGCAGCGCCGAGCGCATCCCACTGACCAGCCCGCCACCGCCCCGCACGGTCCGTACCGTGCCGTCGTCCCCGGGCGTCAACGACACCGGACCCCGGTTCGACGCGACGAGTAGCTCCCGTTCCCGCGCACTCATGCCGACGAGAGTAGATGCCCGGGGTGATGCCCCGGCCGAGGTGGAGCCCCGGCTGGGAAGCGTCGAAGGACGGTGTGCTGTCCCGTCCGGCCTGTCCCGGCGTGGGGGAACGCCTGACCGCGGCGGCGGGCGGGTGCCCCTCTCACGCACTGGTCGGGCTTTCGACCGGCCAGACCGTGACCATCGCCGGGTTGACTCGTTTACTTCCTCGAAGGCCTCGGGTGGACCATAGAGGGGTGGTCCTACCCGGGGCCTCGCCACCTCCTGGTCGGTGTATCTGTCCGGCCCAGGGGGTGGCCGGGACGGTTGGCCCTCCCTCGGGTACCGCATCGCATTGCGGGTGTGTGTCAGGGCCATGGGCGTTTCCCGCCCTGTTGTCAAAGGTGAGCGGCGTGGCGCATTGACCTGTGCGCTACGTACACGTTCAGTGACCCTACGCACATGCCGGCGAGGGAGGCAGACATGCCCGCGAACGTATCCACCCCGGCCGACCCGGCCACCACACACGAGTCCCCGGTTGTCGAACCGGAGCCCGAGGGCACCGGTACGTCGGCACACCCGACTCGGACCAGCGCCGCCACCAGGGCGACCGGAAAGAGGGCCACCGCGGCGGCGACAGATCCAACCCGCGTCACGCCGAGGAAGTCGGCGGCGGCCTCCGCGAGTGGCACGGCACGGAAGACGGCGACCAGCCTTCCGGCCACCAGCACCGGTGTCAGGACCACCAGCACGACGGCAGCCGCCACCACGCCGACCCGGAGGACCACGGTCAGGAAGACCACAGCCAAGAAGGCTCCGGTCAAGAAGGCTCCGGTCAAGAAGGCGCCTGCGAAGAAGGCCCCGGCCAAGAAGTCGCTGACCAAGAAGGTCACCGCCAAGAGCGCGGCCGTGAAGGAGGCGCTGGCCAAGAAGGCGCCTGCGAAGAAGGCGCCCGCGAAGAAGGCTCCGGTCAAGAAGGCGCCCGCGAAGAAGGCTCCGGTCAAGAAGGCTCCGGTCAAGAAGGCGCCCGCGAAGAAGGCGCCCGCGAAGAAGGCTCCGGTCAAGAAGGCTCCGGTCAAGAAGGCCCCGGCGAAGAAGGCGCCCGCCAAGAAGACCACCCGCAGGACAACCATCAGGACCACGGCGAAGAAGGCTGCGACCCGGGCACCGGCCGGCAGGACCACCACGCGGTCGCCCGGTCGGGGATCGACCGCCGGCCGGAGTGCCGCGGCCAAGCGCACGGTGAGCAGGG
>DATCWR010000162.1:0-2436 GCA_036566245.1 Mycobacteriales bacterium
ATTCACCTGGACCCGATGCGCCACGGCCACCCGGGTCGCCTACCGGCGCGCGCTGGCCACCGTCTGAACGCGATCAGCCGCGCAGTTCGGCACCCACGGTGGCGAAGGCGGTGTGCAGCGCGTCCCGCCAGTGCGGCATCGCCGGCAACCCGGCGGCCAGCCAGGCGGCGTCGGACAGCACCGAGTACGCCGGCCGGGGAGCCGGCCTGACGAACCGGTCACTGGTGGTGGGCCGTATCCGGGACGGGTCGGCGCCCAGTTCCTCGAACACCGCCCGGGCCAGCCCGTACCAGGTGGTGTCCCCACCGTTGGTGCAGTGGTACACCCCGCACGGTGCGTCCGAACCGGCCAACGCCACCAGGCCGGCGGCCAGGTCCCGGGACCAGGTCGGCGAACCCCGCTGGTCGTCGACCACGTCCAGGGTGTCCCGCTCGGCCTCCAGCCGGGCCATGGTCCGGACGAAGTTACCGCCGGTCTGTCCGTACACCCATGCGGTGCGCACCACGTAGGAACCCGGACACAACTCGCGTACCGCCCGCTCGCCGGCCAGCTTGGTACGGCCGTAGACCGAGCGTGGCCCGGTCGCGGCATCGGTCGGGTACGGCTCGGTGGCCTGGCCGGAGAACACGTAGTCGGTGGACACGTGCACCATCAGCACCCGGTGCACCGCACAGGCACGGGCCAGGTTGGCCGGGCCGGTGACGTTCCCGGCCACCGCGGCCGGTTCGTCGGACTCGGCCGCGTCCACCGCGGTGTAGGCCGCCGCGTTGACCACCACGTCGGGACGCAGGTCAGCCACCACCGCCTCGACCGCAGCCGGATCGGACACGTCGAGTTCGGCCCGCCCCAGCCCGGTCACCCGGATGTCGCCACCACGTTCGGCCAGTACCCGTACCAGGTCCGAGCCGAGTTGCCCGCGGGCTCCGGTCACCAGCCACCGTGCCGCCCGGTCTCCGTACTGGCTCACCGGGGCAGCGCGGCGGCCTGCCGCAGCGGCTCCCACCAGGCCCGGTTCTCCCGGTACCAGCGCACGGTGGCGGCCAACCCGTCCTCGAACGTGGTGCGTGGGGCGTACCCCATCGCGGCCAGTCTGCTGTGGTCGACCGAGTACCGCCGGTCGTGGCCCTTGCGGTCCTCCACGTAGGTGACCGCGTCCCAGCCGCGGTCACAGGCCTCCAGCAGCAGGCCGGTGAGTTCCTTGTTGGTCAGCTCCCGACCGCCACCGATGTTGTAGAACTCCCCCGGTTCGCCGCGTTCCAGCACGAGCTGGATGCCGCGGCAGTGGTCGTCGACGTGCAACCAGTCCCGCACGTTCATGCCGTCCCCGTAGAGCGGGACCGACCGACCGTCGATCAGGTTGGTGACGAACAGCGGGATGACCTTCTCCGGGAACTGGTAGGGGCCGTAGTTGTTCGAGCACCTCGTGACGCTGACCGGCAGGCCGTAGGTCCGGGCGTAGGCCCGGGCCATCAGGTCGGCGCCGGCCTTGGCCGCCGAGTACGGCGAGTTCGGTTCGAGCAGGTGGTCCTCGGTCCAGGAGCCGTGCGGGATCGTGCCGTACACCTCGTCGGTGGACACGTGTACCAACCGGGAGGTCCCGTGTCGCAGGGCCGCGTCGAACAGGGTCTGCGCGCCGAGCACGTTGGTGACCACGAAGTCCGAGGCGCCCAGGATGGACCGGTCCACATGGGTCTCCGCGGCGAAGTTCACGATCGCGTCATGACCGGGAACCACCTGGTCGAGTGCCTCGGCGTCACAGATGTCACCCCGCACGAACCGGTACCGGGGATTGTCGGCCACCTCGTGCAGGTTCGCCAGGTTGCCGGCATAGGTGAGTTTGTCGAAGACAGTCACCTCGGCGTCCTGGTAGCCGGGGTATCCACCGGCGAGCATCGTGCGGACGTAGTGGGAGCCGATGAAGCCGGCTCCGCCCGTGACCAGAACACGCATGGACTCGTGGGGCCCTTCCTGTGAGGTCCGTGGACTACCGATCCGAGCGGACAGTCTGTCACGGGTTGCCGGTCGGTCCGGCGCCGCGGCGGTACCGGTACGGCGTGCACCCGTTCCTCACTGAACGTAAACAACCCCTGTGACCGTCCAGGGCCGTGGTACGAGATCACGAGCAGTTCACGTCAGGTGTGGATTGTCCGGGTTCACGCCCGCCCGACAGGCCAAAGGTGTGAAGGTTGGCTACCCTTGAGTGTGTGGATGACTACCTATCGTGACAACAGAAACCAATCCCGTGGCCTGAGCGTCCTCGCTGGTGTGGATGCGGTACCGGCCGTGTACCCAGTCCGAGGGAGGGGACCCGCCCAACGTGAGCGACCGTCAGCGACGCGGCCCCGGAGCATCCGGCAGACCGGCGCTGCCGCCGAACCTGGACCCACGGCTGCACGCCCGCACCGACCAGCCACCACCACCGCCGCCTCGGCGGGG
>DATCWR010000167.1:0-19427 GCA_036566245.1 Mycobacteriales bacterium
CTGCTTCTGGGCCGCCGGGATACTGGCACGACCAACCGACCCGACAGCGGGTTGCGGCCGTTGGTACACGTGACCGTGTCGGCCTTGACTCTGGCCGGAGCCGACGACAAGCCCGCCGTACTCGATGGTTACGGGCCGATCTCCGCCGCGTACGCGCGGGCCATCGCAGCGGACCCCACCGGGGTATGGAAGCGACTGGTCACCGACCCGATCGACGGGTCACTTGTCGAACACTCCCGGAGAACGTACCGGCCACCGGCCGCACTCGACGACTTCGTCCGCGCCCGCGACCACACCTGCCGGTTCCCCGGCTGCCAACACTCGGCACACCACGCCGACCTCGACCACACGATCCGGTGGCCCACCGGACCCACCGCGCCAGGGAACCTGGGCGCGCTGTGCCGCCACCATCACCGGTTGAAACACCACACCACATGGCGGTTGACACAAACCAACGGGCGATTCCACTGGACCAGCCCAACCGGCCGGCGATATCTCACCCACCCCCAGAACCACAACCCATCCTGAACCACGACGGTGGCCAAACCACCGCGGCAAGCACGGCGCAACGTAATCCCGCAGGGACTCGTCGGGCCATCCGACCGGACCTGCGCGGGGTTCGAGTCGGACCGCAGCACGTGAAGTCAGACGAGGAGGTAGGGGATGACCGACACTGCCGGTGCACCCGACGTGACCGGATTCAAGAGATTCTTCTGCCCGGCACCCGATCTGGAGCTTCTGACGATCGACCGGTCTGTCGAGCCTGCCCGCGCGGTTCACCTGGACATCGACACCGATGATCACCCCATTCTGGAACGGTCGCCGCGCAGGTCGATCGCGGTGCTGGTATTGGTTCAGCAGAGAGATAATCCGGTAAAAGACGCATCTTGCTACGCTGGGCCGATGACCCCAGGTGTGCCCACCCCGTCCTTCCCGGACCTGTCCCGCCTGTTGTCCCACACCAGCCGGGTGCTGACGTCCCAGATGACGGCGGCGTTCACCGAGATCGGGATCTCGCCGCGCGCCTACTGCGTGCTGTTCCACGCGATGGAGGCCGAGCGCACCCAGATCCAGCTCGCCGAGGTCTGCGACCTGGACAAGACCACGATGGTCGTGACGATCGACGAACTGGAGCGGGCCGGACTCGCCCGACGCCGCCCGTCAGATACCGACCGGCGGGCCAGGATCATCTCGGTCACCGAGGCAGGTGAACGCATCGTCGCCGAGGGGGCGAAGGCCGCCGATCGGGTCCATGGCGACCTGCTGGCCGCAGTGCCGGCCGGTGAGCGGGAGGCGTTCGTCAACGCACTGTCGCGACTCGTCGAAGGTCACCTGTCCACGCCGGCCGAGTGCGACCGACCGGTGCGGCGGACCCGCCAGGCGCGCGTCCGGACCAGAGCCTAGGTCGGATCCAGATAGTCCACAACAAAACTATCCGCTAAGGTCTCACCGGTATCGACGAACCGGGAGACCGACATGCCACCCCACAGCACCTCGTCACCGCGCTCGCGCTGGATGGCCCTGGCCGTACTCTGCGCGGGAAGCCTGATGATCATCCTTGACGGCAGCATCGTGACCGTGGCCCTACCCGCCATCCAGCACGACCTGCACTTCTCGCCCGCGAACCTGACCTGGACGATCAACGCCTACCTGATCCCGTTCGGCGGGTTACTACTGCTGGCCGGTCGGCTCGGCGACCTGGTCGGCCGCCGACACCTGTTTGTCGGTGGCCTGGTCCTGTTCACGGCGGCCTCGTTCGCCTGTGGAATCTCCACCAGCCAGCAGACGCTGCTCGTCGCACGGTTCATGCAGGGCCTCGGTGGGGCGATGGCCTCGGCGGTGAGTCTGGGCATGATCGTCACGCTCTTCCCCGAACCAGCCGACCGTGGCAGGGCGTTCGGCGCGTTCGGTTTCGTCGGAGCCGCCGGCGCCTCGATCGGACAGGTGCTCGGCGGGGTGCTCACCGAAACGCTCAACTGGCACTGGACCTTCTTCGTCAACCTGCCGATCGGTGTGGCCACGATCGTGTTGGCGCTGCGGGTGCTGGAGTCCGACCGCGGAGCGGGCCTGCGCGCGGGCGCTGACCTGTCCGGCGCGTTTCTGGTCACCGCCGGGCTGATGCTCGGGGTCTACACGATCGTCGGGACCAACCGCCACGGCTGGGGTTCTGCCCACACCCTCGGCTACGCCGCCCTCGCCGGTGCCCTGCTGGCCGCGTTCGTGGTGCGGCAGACAACCGCCTCCGCGCCGCTGCTGCCGCTGCGCATGTTCCGGTACCGCAACGTCTGGGGAGCCAACCTGATCCAGATCCTGATGGTGTCCGCGCTGTTCGGGTTCCAGGTCCTCATCGCGTTGTACCTACAGAACGTGCACGACTACGGCGCCGCTGACACCGGCCTGGCGATGCTCCCGGCGGCGCTGACGATCGGGGTGCTCTCACTCGGACTGTCGGCCCGGTTGAACGGCCGGTTCGGCGAACGCAGGGTGTTGCTCGTCGGGCTCGGGTTGCTGGTGGTGGCACTTGGACTGCTCACCCGGTTGCCCGTCGAGGCCGACTACCTGGTCGATCTGCTACCGACGATGCTCCTGGTGGGCGGCTTCGGACTGGCCATCCCGGCACTGACCGCACTGGGCATGTCCGGCGCTGGACCCGACGACGCAGGTGTCACCTCGGGCCTGTTCAACACCACCCAACAGGTCGGCGGTGCCCTGGGCGTCGCGGTGCTGTCCACACTGGCCACCGCGCACACCGGATCACTGGGGGCCGGCGGGCAGGACATCGACTCGGCGCTGACCGATGGCTTCCGTCTCGCGTTCGGCACCGGTGCGGGCCTGCTGATCGCCGCCGTCGTTCTCGCCGTGACGGTTCTGCGGCAGCCGAGGGCCGCCCGGCCGCAGCCCCTCGCCCCCGGTGCCGGGATACCCGAAACCATCGGTCAGAACGAGCGCTGACCCGCCGCCACCGGGTCCCCGGCGGCCCTGCCTCGGGGACGACGACACGGTGGGCCGGGGCAGGGACACCTCAGTCCCAGGTGCGGCCGAACTCGCCCAGCTCCTCGCCGTACTCGATGCGCCGCGACCAGTCCTCGGGCCACACGTCGAAGCCATGCGTCGCACCCGCGAACGCCCCGGCGAGACAGGCGATGGAGTCGGAGTCCCCGGACGTGGTGGCCGCCCGAGCGAGCACCGCAACCGGCTCCTGCCAGAACAACAGGAAGCAGTGCAGCGCCGTCGCCAACGCCTCCTCGGCAATCCAGCCGGCACCCGTGGCACGACACGGGTCGGTCTGGCGGTCCGGGCGGGCCAGGGCAGCGTCCAGCGCGTCGAGCGCGGACAGGCACTCGTCCCATCCCCTGGCGATGAACTCAGCCGACTCGGTGACGCCCGGCCTCGCCCACAGGTCGGCCAGCCAGTCATCGCGATAGGTACACCGCTGTTCCACGCATCTTTCGCGCAGTGCCGCCGGAAGGTCACCGGGAGCCATCCCGTCGCGCAACCAGTGCACGGCGAAGGCCGTGAGTTCGCTCGCTGCGAGCGCGGTCGGATGGCCATGGGTGAGCGCTGCCTGCAACTGGGCGATCCCCGCCCGCTCCGCATCGTCGAGGCCGGGCACGAGCCCGACCGGGGCCACCCGCATGTTGGCACCGCACCCCTTCGACGACTCGCCCGTCGCCTTCCGCCACGGCATCCCGGACGCGAGTCGCTCACAGGCCCGCAGGCACGTCATCCCCGGAGCACGGTTGTTGTCCGGGCTGGACCACCACCGGACGAAGTGGCTGCACAGCGCCGACTCGGTTCGCATCGGCGTCGGTGGGCCCTCGACGGACAGGTCGCGCAGGGCACCGGCGACCGCCAGGGTCATCTGGGTGTCGTCGGTGACCAGCGCCGGATCGCCCGTCAGGCCACGCGGCCCGTCTGCCCCGTACCGCGCGACGATCTGGTCCACGGTCAGGAACTCGGTCGGCGCGCCCAGCGCATCACCGTATGCCAGTCCGAACAGGCATCCGCTGGCCCGCATGTCACCGTGCTGCCTCGTCGCCACAACTCCTCCAGAGCCTGCGGACAGACACGTGACCGGGTCGACCGCGGTAGGCACCCACCGCCGGCCGCGCACCCAAACTCGGGAGACGACCCATCACTCGTCACACGTGTACGACGACCACCCTGTTGTCCTTGGCACATCCGGGTTCCTCGACCAATCGGCCGAGGTCGTTCGGGTCGCTGGTGAGCAGAACCACCGGACGGGCCGCCAGAAGTGCGGTCGCTGCGACAACGGCATCGATCGCACAGCGGTGGCCAGACAGTCCGGTGACACCAAGCAGTTTTCCGGCGGCACAGCCAATCTCGGCCGTTACCGGCATAACCAAGACCCGAGACAGTACGCGGTGAACCAGCGCATCGCGGGGGCTTCCGCGAAGCACCTCTGCCAGCGTTACAGCACTGACCATTGCTCTGGCGCGACGGAGACCTGCAGTCTCCAGATACGCACGCGCACGCGGGTCGCCGTCTGCGAGTTTGGACAACCCCTCGCTGTCCAGGACCAGGGTCCCCGCCGTCAGTCGGCGTCCGGCCATGCCGCCCTGGCTTCTGTCAGGTATTCCTCTGGAACCGGGCCGTGTTCCGCCTCAAGCAACGCGGCCAGCTCGTTCAGCAGATCCAACTCGAGTTGCCGCGACACCGCCTCGGTCACGTACTGACTGAGCTCACCTCGGCCGACCCGCTGCCGCACCGCCATGGTGAGATCTTCCGGCATCGAGATGCTGATCTTGCGTGATGGACCAAGCCCACGCACGTTCCCCCCGGATCGGGATGAAGCCCGCGCGCCCTCGTACGTCTGCCTGAACTCCGGCGCCACCTTGCCCATGTCGTGTATCCCGGCCAGCTCTTGGAGAAGCTCCATCGCCGATCGAAGGTGGCCGGCCAGTGAGGCCTCACCCTCGTTGGCAGGTTCGTCGGGTACCGCGGTCACATGCCGATACTACCATCGGTAGTAACAAGGACTCAGCTCATCGCCGCATGCGTGGGGCGGTCCCACAGCGGGCTGTAACCGGGAGCCTGCGTGCACCGGCTCCCGGTTACAGTCAGTCATCCGCGTTCCTGACGGACGACCCCTCAGCTACAGCCACTGGTGGAGCCGCAGCCCTCGCAGACGTAGCAGCTTCCGGCCGGGCGCATCTTGGTGCCGCAGGTGAAGCACAGCGGAGCGTCCGCGGACCGACCCTGCTTGGCCTCCATCAGTTCCACCGACGACCCGACCGACGGCGTGACCGGACGGACCGTGGCCGGAGGTTCGGGCAGGTCGCGGTCCCGCTCCAGTGGCGCGGAGGCACGCAGGCTCACCACGTCGATCTCCTCGTCACCGCCCTGGCCGGCACCCTCGTAGGAGGAAGCCACCTGCTCGGCTCGTTCGGCCGCGGTGAAGATGCCCAACTCGGCGCGTTCCTCCCGGGGCAGGAAGTCCAGCGCCAGCCGTCGGAAGATGTAGTCCACCACCGAACTGGCGATCCGGATGTCCGGGTCGTCGGTCATGCCGGCCGGATCGAACCGCATGTTGACGAACTTGCGCACGTAGGTTTCCAGTGGCACGCCGTACTGCAGGCCGATCGAGATGGCCACCGAGAAGGCGTCCATCACACCGGCCAGGGTCGAACCCTGCTTGGACATCTTCAGGAAGACCTCACCCAACCCGTCGTCCGGGTAGGACGACGCCGTCATGTATCCCTCGGCCCCGGCCACCCCGAACCGGGTGGTGATACTCGGCCGTTGCTTGGGCAGCCGGCGTCGGACCGGCCGCGCCTCGGCGTGGCCCGCCTGCGCCGCCTGGGCGGCCTGCGCGAGAACCCCGGCCGCCGCCGAGTTCACCGGGCTCCCACCCGAACCCGAGCCGGAACCCGTACCGGTCGACAGTGGCTGACCCACCTTGCAGTTGTTCCGGTAGACCGCCAGCGCCTTCACTCCGAGCTTCCAACTCTCGAAGTAGATCTGCTCGATGTCCTCCACCGTGGCCGTCTCGGGAAGGTTGACCGTCTTGCTGATTCCGCCACTGATGAACGGTTGCACCGCGGCCATCATCCGGACGTGGCCCATCGGGGCGATGGACCGCTCCCCCATGGCGCAGTCGAACACCTCGTAGTGCTTCTCGTTCAGGCTCGGCGCACCCACCACGTGTCCGTGCTCGGCGATGTACTCCACGATCGCCTCGACCTGCTCCTCCTGGTAGCCCAGGGAACGCAGCGCCTGCGGCACCGTCTGGTTGACGAACTGCATCGACCCGCCGCCGACCAGCTTCTTGAACTTCACCAGTGCCAGGTCCGGCTCGATCCCGGTGGTGTCACACCCCATCATCAGGCCGATGGTGTTGTGGCTGACGAACCCGTTGGCGACATAGGTGACGTTGCTCGGCACGGACAGGTCGTAGGTGGGACGCACCCCGCCGTCCTCGTTGGCCGCCACGGTCTCGAACAGGTACCCGGGAGTCGGACGCTGGTCGGCGGTGCCACCGAACCCGACGATCCGCTCGAAGGCCGCCGCGGCCGCGCCGTCCCGAACCTCGATCCGGTACTCCGGCCGGTCCAGGTCGCCGGCCACGGTCCGGGTCGTGGTGGCCACACCCAACACCAACAGCAGGGTACGCACCTCGTCGGCGAACGCCCGCGAGGGCGTGGCCACGCCGGGCGTTCCCCGGGTGACCGAACCGTCGGCCGCGAACAGTCCGCGCAGGAACGCCGCGTAGACCGCCGGGTCGTTGCTCTCCAGGATCACCGAGGGAATCCTGGACTCGCCCTCGCCCCGGTGTTCCTCCGCCAACAGGGTCCGGGCCAGGCCGGCCGACCGCCACCAACGGGCCAGCCGTACCGACCCGAACGTCACGGTCAGGTCGCCATCCAGGTCGCCCGGGCTGACCGTCGGTTCGACACCGAACAGGCCCTTGCCCAAGACCCGCAACCGCTCGACCATGTCCAGGTCACCGCCGGCCACCCCGACACTGACTCCGGTGGCGTGCGACGTGCCCGCGGCCGTGAAGTGACCGACCAACTCGGCCAGGTCGGCACCGACCAACTCGGGCACGACGGCGTGATCGTCGGAACGGGCGTCCTGGTCGGCCGCCGGAAGCGGCACCCGCCGGGGCGCACCGACCAGCGTGCCGGCCTGCACCGGCACCACGTCACCGGGCGCCACGTCGGCCAACCGCCGCCACATCCACTCGCCGGTGTCGGGATCGACCACCTTCACCCGGTGGGTGAGGGTGCCCTGGATGCGGTAGCCGCCCTCGGTGACCAGCCGCCGGGTCGGCTCCTCGCCGTTCACGAAGAACCGGGTCGCCGGACGCGGTCCGGCATCGGTGGACACCGACATCACCAGGTCCTGCCAGCGGTCACCGTACTGGTCACCGATCTCACCGAGCCGGACCAGACCGCGGTCGGTGGTGACCATCGTGTCGGCGGTCAGGCAACCGGTCGGCGCCAACACCGAGGCCTGTGCGTTGCGCCAGCCGTTGCGCTCGCCGATCCGCAGACACTCGGCCCACTGCTCGTTGGCCAGCGCGCGGATCCGCGCGTCGTCAGCACCAACCGGGCGGATCGCCTCGCTGGCCTCCGCGTGCTTGCGCATCACCCGGGTGTGCGCGGCGGCGTTGCGGGCGTATCCGTCGTAGGGGCCGACGATGCCGGCCAGTTCGGCCGACCGGCGGTAGGCGGTGCCGGTCATCAGCGAGGTGATCGCCGCGGCCAGCGCCCGGCCGCCCTCGGAGTCGTAGGCGTGCGCGGTGGCCATCAACAACGCGCCGAGGTTGGCGTAACCGATGCCCAACTGCCGGTAGGCCCGGGTGGTCTCACCGATCTTCTCGGTGGGGAAGTCGGCGAAGCAGATGGAGATGTCCATCGCGGTGATGACCAGTTCCACCGCCCTGACGAACCGCTCGGCATCGAAGGTCTCGTCCTCGCGCAGGAACTTCAACAGGTTCATCGAAGCCAGATTGCACGAAGAGTTGTCCAATGAAAGATATTCCGAGCAGTTGGCCACGACGATCCCGCTGACCACATAGGAGTGGTTCCGAGGCTCGGTGAGGTTGAACGTGGGCTCGAAGCCACGGCTCACCCGTGAGGTCAGCCGCACCGACTCGTCCTTCGCGTAGAAGGAGTGCGACGAGATGAGCACGTCCAGCTTCTCGGCCTTCTCCAGGTGGTCGAATCCCACCACCTCGGCGAACCGCTGGATGTGCCGCCCACTGATCCGCAGGTCGTAGGACGGGCCGTCGCTGCCGTAGGAGACGGCGGTCCCATCCTTGCGGGTGTGGTGGAAACTGTCGGCCTTGGCGGCCATGGTGTGGAGGCGTGCCATGATCCCCAGGCTGGCGAGCAATTCCTGTACCCCGAGCAGGAGTTCCTCCGAACGGCTGCCGAGGCCGACGTACCTGGTGCCCTTCGCCCGCTGGTTGACCACACACCCGTCGGCATCGTAGAGCCCGCGCAGGAACGCGTGCAGTGCCGGCTCGGGCGCTTCGAAGACAGCCTCCGGTACGACCTTTCCGGCTGCCCTACCGCGCGACACGCCAAGGCCTTCGAGCAGTCCCGCGAAGGCCCCGCGGTAGGCACGAAGTTGGACGGTACCGTTCGCCTGCACGCTTGGCTTGCTGGCGAACCCGGTGATCCAGGCCAACAACTCCCGGTGTCGCGGCAGTACGTGCTGCTGTTCCCACTCGCTGCCGTACACCGTGATCGCACCCTGCTCGGTGAGGCAGCCGTCACCCACCAGCCAACCGAGGTAGTGGGCGAACTCCTCGTTCCACTTCTCCGGCAGGTGGGCCAGCGCCCTGCCCGTCGCCGTCCGGGCGGCCTGCAGCGCATTCGCCGGGAGCATCTGCTCGGCGAACGGCCGCTCGGCGTAGTGGAAGGACCGGACCACCTGGTCGTCCGGGGCGAGTTCGTCGGCGTGCACCCAGCCGCGGTTCGCCGTCCACAGTCGGTGGCGAGGAGTACAGCGGAGCCGGGAACCGTCGGAGAACCGCAGTTCCAGGATCTCGTTCGTGCCGGTCACCATGTAGCGGGCCGGCCGGCTCGCCACGATCCGTGACACCGGTAGGTCACGGTTGGTCAGGTCGTTGGTGTAGACGTCGAATGCCTCCCCCACCGCGGCACGGTTGACCAGGTCGCCGATCCGGATCAGACCCTTGTCGGTCGTGACTCGTTGGTCAGCGGGGAAGCATGGGTTACTTGCGGTGATACGTCCGGTTTCCGGATTGGTGTGCCAGTCGTTGATGGTGCCGTCGTACTGGATACCGGGGTCGGCGCACTCCCACGCGGCCTGCGCCATCGAACGGAACAGCTCGCGGGCGTCCACCGTCTCGAGTACCTCGCCGGTCATCCGGGCCCGCAGCCCGAACTCGGTACCCTGCTCGACCGCCCGCATGAACTCGTCGGACACCCGGACCGAGTTGTTGGCGTTCTGGTACTGGACGCTGACAATGTCCTTACCGGACAGGTCCATGTCGAACCCGGCGTCGCGCAACGCGCGGATCTTGTTCTCCTCGCGTGCCTTGGTCGCGATGAACTCGGCGACGTCGGGGTGGTCGACGTCGAGCACCACCATCTTGGCGGCCCGCCGGGTCGCCCCCCCGGACTTGATCGTGCCGGCCGAGGCGTCGGCGCCGCGCATGAAACTCACCGGGCCCGACGCGGTGCCGCCGGAGGACAACAGTTCCTTCGACGACCGGATCCGGGACAGGTTGAGCCCGGCGCCCGATCCGCCCTTGAAGATCAGCCCCTCCTCCCGGTACCAGTTGAGGATCGACTCCATCGTGTCGTCCACCGACAGGATGAAGCAGGCCGAGACCTGTTGCGGCGCGCTGGTGCCGACGTTGAACCACACCGGCGAGTTGAAGCTGAACACCTGGTGCAACAGCATCCAGGTCAGCTCGTGCTCGAACACCTCCGCGTCGTCGGAGCTGGCGAAGTACCCGTGCCGCTCGCCCGCGGCGCGGTAGGTCTTCACCACCCGGTCGATGAGCTGGCGCAGGCTCCACTCCCGCTGTGGCGTGCCGACCGCGCCACGGAAGTACTTGGTGGTGACGATGTTCACCGAGTTGGTGCTCCAGAAATCGGGAAACTCCACCCCGTGCTGCTCGAAGTTCACCGAGCCGTCGCGCCAGTTGGTCATCACCACGTCACGGCGTTCCCAGACGACCTCGTCGTAGGGGTGGACGCCCTCGGTGGTGTAGATGCGACCTGTCCGCAACCCACGGTTCCCCGGTCGTCCACGCTGGTCCTCCGGTGCGTGTGAGTCACCACCCGACTGGGTCCCGACGGCCTCGGTCATGACGCTGATCCCTTCGTTGTCGCTCATGTACCCGCCTGCGGCGCGTTCGCTCCCGTGACGGCGGGTGTGTACTCCGGCGCACGACGCCGGTCTGCTCTGTTCTGGTTGTCACGGACCGTCCGGGTCTCACCCGGGACGGGTCCGCCGGTGATTCCTGACCGGGTCAGGACACCGGTCCGGTCGCCATCGGTCCCACCGCCCCGGCCTCCGCACCGGTCACCCCGCCGGACCCCGCACCAGGCTGCTCACCGGGCCGTTCGGTCGGACCGCCTCCGCCCCTGGCCAGTTTGAGCGCCTCGATCTCCCGTTCGAAGTCCTGCACGGACTCGAAGGATCGATAGACGCTGGCGAAGCGCAGGTATGCGACCTCGTCCAGTTCCCGGAGCGGCCCCAGGATCGACAGGCCCAACTCCTGGCTGGGGATCTCGGCACAGCCGGTGGCGCGAACCGAGTCCTCGACCTGTTGGGCGAGCAGGGCGAGAGCGTCCTCGTCCACCGGGCGGCCCTGACAGGCCCGACGCACCCCGTTGATCACCTTCGCGCGGCTGAACGGCTCGGTCACCCCGGACCGCTTGATCACCGCGAGGGTGGCCTCCTCGACGGTGGTGAACCGTCGACCACACTCCTGACAGGCCCGACGACGGCGGATGACCTGTCCTTCGTCCACCTCACGCGAGTCGACCACTCGCGAGTCGGAGAACCGACAGTACGGGCAGCGCACGGCTGTCCTCCTCCTCGTGTTCCTCGTGTCGACGGCCGGACCATGGACGTCCCACACCCTGGTCAACGCCTGCTCCCGGTACCCGGGACCGGCGTGAGCCTGTGGATGACCTGTGGATGACCTGTGGAGAGTCCACCCCAACCTGTGGACAACTTACGCCTGTGTAACCACAAGATGTGGTGTCTGACGGTAGGTCGGATGCCCGTGGAATGCAAGTTCGGCACGGCGGTGTCGGATGAAACCGCAGGTGGCGAGGGATGCGGCCGGCACCCGCCCCCGGGCGTGTCGCACGAGTCGACCGCACACCTCACCGCACCGCCGTGACGAACGCCACCAGGGACACCGCCGCCAGCATCGCCGACAGCACGACGACGGACACCGCGACCACCACCCGACCCCGACGGGTCAACCGCAGCGGCGGACGCGACCTGACAGCGACACCGGGGCCCGCGCCCGGTCGGGTGCGCCGGGTCGGAAACGGAATGATCACCGCACCCGACGGCGGTGGCACAGATCCGCGCCGCGAGAATCCCGGAACAACGGACATGAGGACCCCCGTCCTTCCCGATCTGGTCGGAGCAACTCGAGGGGACTCGAACACACGTTCGATCATGCGGGAGAAGTTGTACCAGGAACCTGACCGAAAATCGACATCCAGGCCGCGTGTCTTCGAACAGATGTTTGAACGCCACCAACAATGACGCTAGCGTTATGGCTGGCGACAGCCGGTGGGCAGGCAGCTGGTGGGCGACAGCCCCGGCGATCGGGAGGTTCGGTGGCATCACGGTCTGGTACGCAGGGCCCGAAGGGGCGCTCGGCCCAACACCGGTCGGCCCACCGGGCGGCTCACCCCGACGGCCGCCCGGACGGCTCCCCGAAGACCACCATCGGGGACCCCGCGCCCGAGGTGACCCTCACCAATCGTCAGCGCCGGATCCTGGAGGTGATCCGGGATTCGGTCGAACGGCGTGGTTACCCACCGAGCATGCGGGAGATCGGTGAGGCGGTGGGGCTGGCCTCCACCTCCAGCGTGACCCACCAGTTGACCGCCCTGGAGAAGAAGGGCTTTCTCCGCCGCGATCCCAACCGGCCGCGCGCGGTGGACGTCCGGATGCCCGACGGGACTGATCGAACGGGGGGCGAGCAGGCCGACCGGACCGGTGCGGAGTCTGTCCTGTCCAGACCGTCCTCCGGGGCCGCGGCTTCCCCCGGTGGTGCGGCCACCGTGGCCACGGTCGTGGCGGTCGGCGACGGCGAGTTGCCGGACATGCACCCAGAACCGGCATACGTACCCATGGTCGGTCGGATCGCGGCCGGCGGCCCGATCCTGGCCGAGGAGGCCATCGAGGACGTGTTCCCGTTGCCTCGCGAACTCGTTGGCGAGGGCAACCTGTTCCTGCTCCGGGTGGTCGGCGACTCGATGATCGAGGCGGCCATCACCGACGGCGACTGGGTGGTGGTGCGCCAACAGCCGGTGGCCGACAACGGTGACATCGTGGCGGCGATGATCGAGGGCGAGGCCACCGTCAAGACCTTCCGCCGCGCCGACGGCCAGGTCTGGCTGCTGCCCCGCAACCCGTCCTACTCACCGATCCCGGGTGAGCAGGCCACAGTGCTCGGACGGGTGGTGGCTGTACTGCGTCGGGTCTGAGAGACCGAACATGTCGGCTACTTCCGGCGTAGTCGACCCAGACCAAACGTGATCACGGTGGCGATCACGGCTGCCAGTACCAGGTTCGCCAGGACCGACCGTGACCCGGTGCGATCCGTCTCTGGTGCTTCGGGCCGGGTCGCCGCCGACCGGGACGGGGTCGAGGTCGTGGTGGCGGGTCCGAGTGCGGCAGGCAGCGAGACCAGGTGCACCGGGGCCGAGACTCCCTCCGAGGTGGTCAACAGGGATCCACCGTCCGGGCTGAAGGTCACCGACTCACCCTGCTGCTCACCGGGCAGTGCCAGCCGGGTCGGTGACCCCGAGTCCAGCGCCGCGCCGATGTCGCCGTCCGGCGCCGCCCACAGATACACGTCGGTGTAGGTGCGCAGGGCCACCCTGGTGCCGTCCGGGGACACCGCGCCACCGGTGACCAACAGTTGGGAGGCCGTGCCCACCGGCCCTCCCGGGGTGCCGGTCAACCCCAGATGCAGTGTGGTGACCCTGCGCAACGGCGTGGCGGTCCGCGAGGAGGGTGTCCGCACCGGGGTGTAGACACCGCTGGCCCCGAGCACGTTCTTCGTCACCAGGTACGGCCGGCCGGTGTGGTCGAGCAGCAGCGCCTCCGCGTCGTGTGGCCCGTCCGGATAGCTGAACCGGTACCGGGTGAGCGATCCCGACCGGGTCAGCGTCTCGATGGCCACCGTGTCGCGGGTCTGCCGGTTGTCCCCGATGTCGGCGAGCCAGAAGGTGCCGTCGGCGGCCCGGGCCAGGTCCTCCACGTCGAACGGGTCGGTGGCAGCGTCCAGGACATCCCGCACCCGGCAGGTCCGGTCGAGTTCGAACACGGTGACCTGGTCGCCGCCATCGTTGACCACGTACAACCGATCCGCGGTGGCGGCCAGACCGCTCGCCTCGGTGATCCGCGGGTCAGCGATCGTGCAGACAACATGGGACTGGTCCGAATCCGGCGAACCGGACGGTACGGCCGGTTCAGTAGATTCAGCCCACGACACCGACGTCAGGAGCAGCCACACCACGGCCGTGGTCGCCGCGACGACCGGAAACCCGCGCCCGCTGCCCATCTCCCCATTGTCCCAGCCTGCCGTCGAAGATCAGGTGCAGCACACGCAGCAGGAGCACTCCCATGGCCAGGCCGGCCACCAGGTCGGAGAGCCAGTGGTAGTCCAGGAGCAACATCGCCAGACAGGTCAGCAACGGACCCGCGTAGCGCAGCACCGCGGTGAGGCGACGAAGTCGGTCCGGCACCCCGTAGTCGACCGACAGCCACGCCAGCAGGCCCCACATGAGCACCGAGTTGGGTGCGTGCCCGGACGGGAAGGACTGTCCGTCGGTGTGTATCCGCTGGAGTGGTGGAGCGGTCCTGCCCACGCCGTACTTGAAGGCGTAGACGGCCGCGGTGAGCAGCAACAGGGCAACGACGAAACGGAGTATTGGTTGCCAGGTCTGCCGGCGCCAGGCCAGTATCGCGACGAACGGACTGAACAGCACCAGTATCGTGCCGCGAGCACCGAGCTGGGTGAACGCGTACACGCCGACCTTGGGCCAGAACGTCTTCCGCAGACCCATCTCACGGACCAGCGCCGAGGTGTGCTGGTCCACCGCGACCCACCAGCCGCCGTGCAACACGTCCCACGCCAACCAGACCACCACCGCGGTGCTGAGCGTGACCGCCACCCGGCCCGGAGGACGCGTCGGGCCCCGGCGGGGTGCCGTGCTGGCCGGGGTTCGGCTACTCGTCACGCGCAGGCCGGGCGTCGGTACCCCTCACCGGTTCCGGTCGCGACGGCGTGTCGAGGGGTGAGGTCAGGGCTGGGCTCGGTGCCGGGTCGGTGGGCACGGTGGTAGGTCGTACCGGTGCGTCCTGTTCCGCACGCATCTGGTGCAGTTCCGAGTTGAAGATCCGCAGGGACCGGCCGAGCGACCGGGCCGCGTCGGGCAGCTTCCGGTACCCGAACAGGGCGAGGAACACGAGCGCCACCACCAGCAGATGCCAGACGCTGAACTCACCCATCGCGCGGGTCCCTCCGTGCGGCGCGTAGGACCGTCCCACAGTACCGCCGAAGTGTCCGGACGGGGTGGGCCACGGTGAGACCGCGCCGCCGGTCTCAGGTCGCCAGGGCGTAGTCCGACAACGCTCCGGCGAGGTCGCCGTCCACCCGGGCGTGCAGTCGCGTGCCCTGCTCGGTGTACTCCTCGCCGAGGACCTCGCCGGACGTGTGTACCCGCGAGACCAGGTCGCCCCGGTGGTACGGCACCAACACGTGCACCTCCACGTCCGGACGCGGCAGTGCCTGTTCGATGGCCTCGCGCAGTCCGTCGACACCCTCGCCGGTCCGCGCGGACACGAACACCGCGTCGGGCAGCAGTCGGCGCAGTCTGACCAACAGGTCCGGGTCGGCCGCGTCGATCTTGTTCACCACCACCAGTTCGGGCACCCGCTGCGCGCCGATCTGTCCGAACACCTCGTGCACGGCGTTGAGTTGGGACTCCGGATCCGGGTGTGCGCCATCAACCACGTGCACGATCAGATCCGCCTCGGTGACCTCCTCCAGGGTGGACCGGAACGCCTCAACCAGTTGGTGCGGCAGATGCCGGACGAACCCCACCGTGTCGGTCAGCGTGTACACCCGGCCGTCCTGGGTGGTACCGCGGCGCACGGTCGGGTCCAGGGTGGCGAACAGGGCGTCCTCCACCAGGACCCCGGCGCCGGTGAGTCGGTTGAGCAGGCTCGACTTGCCGGCGTTGGTGTAACCGGCGATCGCGACCGCGGGTACCTGGTTACGGACCCGTTCCTGCCGCTTGACCGTCCGGGATGTCGCCATCGCCGCGATCTCCCGGCGCAGCTTGGCCATCCTGGCCCGGATCCGACGCCGGTCGGTCTCGATCTTGGTCTCACCGGGGCCACGGGTGCCGATCCCGCCACCACCGGCCACCCGGCCACCCGCCTGCCGGGACATCGACTCACCCCAGCCACGAAGTCGAGGGAGCATGTACTGCATCTGGGCCAGTTCGACCTGGGCCTTGCCCTCCCGGCTGCGGGCATGCTGGGCGAAGATGTCCAGGATCAAGGCGGTCCGGTCGATGACCTTGACCCTGACCAGTTCCTCGAGTTGGCGGAGCTGTCCGGGGGTGAGTTCGCCGTCGCAGATGACGGTGTCGGCCCCGGTGGCCAGCACCACCTCACGAACCTGCCGGGCCTTGCCCGAGCCGATGTAGGTGGCCGGATCGGGGCGACCACGGCGCTGCACCAGCGCCTCGAGGACCTGGGATCCGGCTGTCTCGGCGAGTTGGGCGAGCTCGGCCAGGGACGACTCCGCGTCGAGTTGGCTGCCCTCGGTCCACACCCCGACCAGCACCACCCGCTCCAGCCGCAGTGCCCGGTACTCGACCTCGGTGACGTCGGTGAGGTCGGTGGCCAGACCGGGTACCCGACGAAGTGCGTTGCGCTCCTCGAGTTCCAGCCCGTCCAGTCCGTCATGACCATGTCCGTCCAGCCGGTCCAGCCGGTCCGGTGTGGCGTCCGGTGTGGCGGATGCGTCAGCGTTCGACAGCTGCGAGCCGTTGAGATGAATGATGGTGTTTGTCAGGATCTTGCCCCTCCGTCTAGGTCGTCCGTCGATGGTGACACGGGTGGCCCCCGACGGCGAGCCAATTCAGGGTGATCTTTTCCGCGCCGCTCACCGCGGATCGGGGTACGCCATGATGAACACCCCGATCGGCTCGCCCTGTTCCGACCGCGGACGCCGCACGAACTCGTCGAGGATGGCCTGGATCCGGGCGCTCAGCTCCGCGAACTCCTCGGTGGTCAACCTCAGACCGAGCCTGGTCGAGGTGGTCCGCGCCAGGTCGATGTCGCGGATCTCCTCGAGGAACGCCGCGACGATCGCCTGCTCGCCGGTCGATCTGGCCTCGGGACCCGACACGTTCACGGTCCAGGACTTTCCGGTCGCGCGATAGGGCACCTCGCGGGAGCCGCGCCGACCACGACGTACCGGCTCGGCCACCAGGAAGCCGGTGTCCACCAGCCGGCGCACGTGGTGCAGCACCGAGGCGGGGTTGCGGTCCAGCCGTTCGGCGATCTCCTTGTTGGTCAGTGCCTGGTCCAGGGTGAGCCGCAGGATCCGCAGCCGTACCGCCGAGGCCAGGGCACGCGCCTCGGCCTCGGTGGCCTCCCGGCGCGGCGTGGCACCCGGGTGGTGGTCGTGCTCCGGCAGTGCGGTCACGGAAGCAGGGTACCGAGTCCGGTTAACTGATTGACGAAACCCAATCAGTGCTCCATGCTCAGCACCATGGCCCAGTCACGTCCCTCCGGCGAGGTACCAGGTACCCGAACCAGCCTGCTGTTCCACCGCGACTTCCGCCTGCTGTGGGCCGGCGACGCGATCAGCCAGGTCGGCACCATGGTCACCATGCTGGCGTTGCCACTGTTGGCGGTGCGCACGCTGCACGCCAGCCCACTACAGGTCGGCCTGCTCACCACGTTCGAGACCCTGGCGTTCCTGGTGATCGGCCTACCCGCCGGAGCCTGGGTGGACCGGTTGCGCCGCCGCAACGTGCTCGTCGTCGGCGACCTGGGCCGGGCGGTCATGCTCGCCTCACTACCGGTGGCCGCCCACTACCAGGTGCTCACCATGGCCCAGCTCTACCTGGTGGCGCTGGTCAACGGGGTCTTCACCGTCTTCTTCGACGTGGCCTACCAGAGTTACCTGCCGTCCCTGGTTGGCCGCGACCATCTGGTGGAGGGCAACGCCAAGTTGCAGGGCACCCAGTCGGTGGCACAGGTGGCCGGCCCGTCACTGGGTGGATTTCTGGTGCAGTTACTCACCGCGCCCTACGCCCTGTTGGTCGACTCGGTGTCCTACCTGTGGTCGGCGGTCTGCGTCACCGCCATCCGACACCGTGAACCCAGGCCGCAGCGCACCGCCGACACCAACCTTGTCCGGGAGATCCGGGAGGGGCTGGGGTTCGTCCTGGGACATCCGCTGCTGCGCGCCATCGCGGCCTGCACCGGCGTGTTCAACCTGTTCGGCGGCGCCGTCAGCGCCATGTTGATCATCGTGTTGGCCCGTGACCTGGACCTGCCCGCCGGCGTCATCGGTCTGCTGTTCAGCGCCAGCGCCGTGGGCGGCCTACTCGGCGCGCTGGTCGCCCGCCGAATCGCCGAGTGGGTCGGACAGGGGCAGGCGATCTGGCTCAGCGCCGCGCTGACCGCACCGTTCGGCCTGGTCATGCCGTTCCTGCAACGGGACTGGACCCTGGGCCTGTTCGTACTGGCCCAGTTGGTCCTGTACGGCGGCGCGGTCGTCTACAACATCACCCAGGTCAGCTTCCGGCAGGGCCTGTGCCCGGACCGGCTGCTCGGCCGGATGAACGCCACCATGCGCTTCCTGGTCTGGGGCACCCTGCCCCTGGGCGGCCTGCTCGGCGGGGCGCTGGGGTCGCTGGTCGGTGTCCGGCCCACCCTGTTCGTGGGGGTGGCCGGCACCTGTCTGGCCTTCCTGCCGATCTACCTTTCGCCGCTGCGCACCATGCGGGAGCTGCCCAGCCTGCCCGACGACGACACCGCGTCGACGTCAGCCCCGGTCGCGATCGACTGAGGACAACCAGTTTTCGGACAGTTCGCCCCGCGCCACCAGCACCGCCGGCCCGGTGAGCAGCACCGGGCCGGGCGCGGTCCACCGCACGGTCAGCCGGCCGCCCGGCACGTCCACCGTCCAGGTGTCGTCACGTCCCTGCCCGTCGGCGGTCACGGTGGCCACCACCGCGGCACACACCCCGGTGCCACAGGACCGGGTCTCCCCCACCCCCCGCTCGTGCACCCGCAGCGCCAGCGCCCGGGGGCCCCGGCGTAGCACGAACTCCACGTTCTGTCCGTGCGGCAGACCCGGCACCACCTCCGGCGGACCGGACAGGTCCAACCCGGTCAGCTCGGTCTCGGAGTTCACCGGCACCACCACGTGCGGGTTGCCCATCGACACCGCGGTACCCGGCACCCCGTCGACCACCGGTCGGGCGTCGAGCAGTTCCGGTTCGCCCATGTCGACGGTGACCGGACCGGCGGGCGGCACCCAGACCCGTTTGGTACCGCCCCGGGTATCCACGGCCAGTTCACCGGGCTCAACCAGACCGGCGTCGACCAGGTACCGGGCGAACACCCGCACCCCGTTGCCGCACATCTCGGCCACCGAACCGTCGGCGTTGCGGTAGTCCATGAACCACCGGCCGCCCTCGCGCGACACCCGTAGCACCCCGTCGGCACCCAGTCCGGCCCGCCGGTCACACAGCGCCCGTACCAGATCGGCCGACAGCGCCCGGTCATCCAGATCGGGCAGCAGCACGAAGTCGTTCTGGGTTCCGTGACCCTTGGTGTAGCGGATGCTCACCGGTCGATCCTATGTCCGGCCGTCCGCGCCGCGATGTCCACCATGTCGGCGTCGGCCGCGTCCAACCACACCAGCCGGTCGTCCCGGCGAAACCACGACCGTTGCCGCCGGGCGAACCTCCGGGTGGCCTGTTTGGTGTCCTGCCGGGCCTGCTGTTCGGTGCGGTTGCCGGCCAGCAGGTCCAACACCTGCTGGTAGCCCAGGGCCCGGCTGGCGGTTCGGCCCTCAGCCAACCCGTGCCGGACCAGCCCACGCACCTCCTCAACCAGGCCCGCCTGCCACATCAGATCCACCCGTTGGTCGATCCGCGCGTCCAGGTCGGTCCGGTCCAGGCCGA
>DATCWR010000184.1:0-8819 GCA_036566245.1 Mycobacteriales bacterium
CGGTCGCGGCGGTACCTCGGGTGCCGCCGCGACCGACAGACAGCAGACCCACCGGGTGCCGGCAACAGGACTGGGGTGAGTGGTGAGTAGGACCAACCGGGTGTCCACGCCCCAGCGACCCGGTACGACCAGAACCCTGTCGCAGGACCAGGACGGCGCGGTGATCCGCCGCACCGTCCTACCCGGTGGACTGCGGGTGGTGACCGAGGCCATGCCGGGGGCCCGTTCGGCCGCCCTGGGTATCTGGGTCGGGGTGGGTTCGTGCGACGAGTCACCCACGCTGGCAGGGGCCTCCCACTACCTGGAGCACCTGCTGTTCAAGGGCACCAGAACCCGTAGCGCCATGGAGATCGCCGCCGCCGTCGACGCGGTGGGTGGAGAACTGAACGCGTTCACCGCCAAGGAGCACACCTGCTACTACGCGCACGTGCTGGCCGAGGATCTGCCGCTGGCGGTGGATCTGGTCAGTGACGTGGTGTTGCACGCCAGCATCGCGGCTGCCGACGTGGACAACGAGCGTGGGGTGATCCTCGAAGAGATCGCCATGCGCGACGACGACCCCAGCGACGGCGTGCACGACCTGTTCGGCGAGGGCCTGTTCGGTGACCATCCACTGGGTCGACCCGTGCTGGGGACCGTGCAGAGCATCGAGGCGGTGCGCCGGAACCAGATCGCCGGGTACTACCGGCGTCGGTACCGGTTGCCCACCATGGTGGTGGCCGCTGCCGGGCGACTGGAACACCGGACCGTGGTACGCCTGGTGCGTAAGGCGTTCGGCGCACTGCTCGACGGTGACCAACTGCCCGAACCAACCCGTACCGGTCGCCGGTCCGCCCGCACCCCGGCCCGCCCGGTCGTCACCCTCAGCCGGCCCACCGAGCAGGCGAACCTGGTACTCGGTGGTTTCGGGTTGGCTCGTGACGACGATCGGCGGTTCGCTCTGTCGGTGCTCAACAACGCCCTGGGCGGCGGCATGAGTTCCCGGCTCTTCCAGGAGATCCGGGAGAAGCGGGGGATGGCGTACTCGGTCTACTCCTACTCCAGCCAGTACGCTGGCGCCGGCCACTTCGGGGTGTATGTCGGGTGCCATCCGTCCAGGGTTCGCGACGTGCTCGACGTGGTGCGTGAGCAGTTCGAGGACGTGGCCACCCACGGGTTGTCCGACCAGGAGATCGCGCGTGGCAAGGGCCAGGTGCGAGGCGGGATGGTACTCGGCCTGGAGGACCCCGGTTCGCGGATGAGCCGCATCGGCAAGGGCGAGATCGCCTACGGTGACGTGCTGGAGGTCGACGACCTGCTCAACCGCGTGGACGCGGTCACCCCGGATGACATCCGGACGGTCGCGGCCGATTTACTGCGGGGGCCGATGTGCCTGGCGGTGATCGGTCCGTTCGACGAGAGCGATTTCGACGTCGTCCGGTGACCACCGGGGCACCGTGAACGCCGGAGCGACCGGCCAGAGGGTTGGGTGTGATCACAGATGAGCGAACCGTTGCGGGTGGGAGTGCTGGGCGCTCGGGGACGAATGGGTTCGGCCACCTGTCGGGCCGTCGACGCTGCCGCCGACCTGGATCTGGTGGCCATGGTGGCCTCCGGTGACTGGTTGTTCAGCGTGGCCGACGCGGGCGCGCAGGTGGTGGTCGACTTCACCCGGCCCGACGTGGTCATGGACAACATCCGGTGGTGCATCGACCAGGGCATCCACTGCGTGGTGGGCACCACCGGGTTCGACCAGGAGCGTCTCGACACGGTACGTGAATGGTTGGCCAAGACACCCGAGGTCGGCGTGCTGATCGCCCCGAACTTCGCCATCGGGGCGGTGTTGTCGATGCGCTTCGCGCAGGTCGCGGCGCGGTTCTACGAGTCCGTGGAGATCATTGAACTGCACCACCCGGGCAAGGTGGATGCCCCGAGTGGTACCGCCGCGCGCACCGCCGAACTGGTTGCCGCGGCGCGGGACGAGGCTGGCATGGCGCCGATGCCCGACGCGACCAGCCGCGGGCTCGACGGCGCCCGGGGCGCCCGGGTCGGCGGAGTACCGGTGCATGCGGTGCGGTTGGCCGGTCTGGTCGCGCACCAGGAGGTTCTGTTCGGCTCGACCGGCGAGACGCTCACCATCCGACACGACACCGTGGACCGGGCGTCGTTCATGCCGGGCGTGCTGCTCGCCGTCCGGCAGATCTCCACCCGTCCCGGGCTGACCCTGGGCATCGAGTCACTGTTGGAGGTCTGAGGCCGGGACGCCGGGTCGGTGCGAGGTCCTGCTCCGTTCGTGGAGCAGGACCCTTCGTCGGATCCCCTCGGTCACACCTCTGCGGTGTCGGCGACCAGGGGTTCGAGGGTGGCGTCGGGGTGGTCCCGGCGCACCGTGCCCAACCGCCACCGGTCCGGAAACAGCGCCAGCAGCGCACCGTCGCGGTGTCGGGTCAACACCTCCACCCCCGGGGCTGACTCGACCAGCGGGACACTGGTCGGGTCGGTGCGTCGGGCCAGGGTGTAGGACAGGTGTTCCAGCCGCGCCGGGGCGTTGAACTCACCGGCTAACCGGTGCATGGCCACGTCGAACTGCATCGGGCCGACCGCCGCGAGGACCGGGGCCTGTTCGCCGCGCCGGTTGGACGACAGCACCTGCACGACCCCCTCCTCGTCCAGGTGCCGAATGCCCCGACGGAACTGCTTGTACCGGCTGGAGTCGGTCGGTCGGACCACGGCAAAGTGCTCCGGGGCGAAGCTGGGCATTCCGGGAAATGTGACCGGTTCCTCGGCGTAGAGGGTGTCGCCGACGCCCAACGCGGACGCGTTCACCATGCCCACCACGTCGCCCGGGTAGGCCACCTCGACGGTGTTGCGCTGCCGACCGAACATCTGCTGCGCGTACTTGGTGGCGAACGGGCGACCCGACGCCGCGTGGGTGACCACCATGCCGCGTTCGAAACGGCCAGAACAGATCCGGACGAACGCGATTCGGTCCCGGTGGGCGGGGTCCATGTTGGCCTGCACCTTGAACACCAGGCCGGCAAACGGCGCGTCCAGCGGACGGGCCCTGCCGGCGGTGTCCCGCATCGCGGTCGGTGCCGGGGCGAGATCCACCAGCACGTCCAGCAACTGCCGGACGCCGAAGTTCGGCAGCGCCGCACCGAACAGCACCGGCGTCGACTCGGCCCTCAGGTAGGACTCCACGTCACAGGTCGCGCCGATCTCGTCCAGTAGCGCCAGTTCCTCACACGCGGTGGTCCAGTCCGCTCCCAGTTCGGCGGCGGCCTGCGCGGCCGGGATCCGCTCCTGGGTGGCGGCGGCGCTACCACCGGGGTTGGAGGTGAACCGCAGCAGGTCACCGGTGCGTCGGTCCACCACGCCGGCGAAGCGACCGGCGGGTCCGACCGGCCAGTTCACCGGGGTGGGTCGCAGGCCGATACGCTGCTCGATCTCGTCGAGCAGCTCGAGCGGTTCCCGGCCGGGGCGGTCCCACTTGTTCACGAACGTGATCACCGGCACGGCCCGATGCCGGCACACGTCGAACAGTTTGAGGGTCTGTGGTTCCAGCCCCTTGGCCGCGTCCAGCAGCATGACCGCGCAGTCGACCGCGGCGAGCACCCGGTAGGTGTCCTCGGAGAAGTCGGCGTGCCCGGGCGTGTCGAGCAGGTTGACCACCGTGTCGGCGTACCGGAACTGGAGTACCGCGGAGGTGATGGAGATGCCGCGCTGGCGCTCCAACTCCATCCAGTCGGAGATCACCCCCCGCCGGGCACCCTTGCCGTGCACCGCACCGGCCGAGGTGATGGCGTGGGCGTGGAGGGCTAAGGCCTCTGTGGTGGTGGATTTCCCCGCGTCGGGGTGGCTGATCACCGCGAAGGTACGTCGCCTCGCGGCCTCCGCCAGCACCTCGGGGCTGGTCGCCGCCTGTGCGGGCATGCTGTCCTGTCCACTGGAATCGATGGGGCCGCAGGCCCTCCAACGGAGCGGCCGGGCTGGATACACGGCGACTGTACCTTGACGTGGCGCTGGATTTCCGTAGGGCTCGCGGGTGCCGGTTGTCGAGATCTGGGTCGTTCGTCATCGGTGGCCGCGGTTTGGGTCGGCGGTGCCGCCGGTGGTGCGACGGGCGTTCACACTGGCGGGTACGCCACGGTCGCCCCGGACCAACCATCTGTGTGGTCGGCCGGGGACCCGCCACACTGGAACCCGATGATTCTTCGTCGGGTGCCGTTCGGGTTCGCGGTGTTGCTGAGCCTCGTGGTGTTGTTCACCCCGGGCAGTAGCGTGCCGGGCGCCCCGCCCGGAGTGGACAAGATAGTGCACTTCGGACTGTTCGGTCTGCTGGCGTTGACCGGCCGGCTGGCCGGCGTGCGGCCGGCACCGCTGGGCGTCGCCCTGGGCTGCTACGCGGTGGCCAGCGAGTTCGTCCAGGCCTACGCGCCGATCTCCCGCGACGGCGGCCTCGCCGACGCACTGACCGACGTCGCGGGCATGCTGGTCGGTATCGGGCTCACGGCCGTGATCGGCCGCCACATCCGCCGGTCGACTCCTGACTGACCGTTGCCCTGCCGTGACCACTGCCCGAACTGCTCCGGGTCGGTCGGGAAGGACGCGCGGCAACACCCGGACGAGGTGTGGTCAGGGGAGTGGGGACTGCAACAGCCAGCGGTGGCCGAACGGGTCGACGACGGTGGCGGTGCGGGTTCCGTGGGCCTCGTGCGGCTCCCGGGTGGCTCGACCGCCGGCCGAGACCACCGCCGCCACGGTGGCGTCGACGTTGGTGACCGGCAGCACCAGGGTCACCGACGCGCCGTCCGGGGTGGGGGCGGTGACGCCCAGGTCGGGGAACTCGTCGGCAAGGTAGATCAGTCCGGTCGCGAACGCGATCTCGGCGTGGCCGAGCCGTCCGTCGGGCATCCTGATCGGCTCGCCGCGCCGTCGCCCGCCCAGCACGTCGACGTACCAGTCCAGTGCCCGCCAGGCATCCCGCACCGCCAGGTAGGGGATGGCCGCTCCATTCGCGGCGGGTTGTTCGGTCACCCGCGAATCATCACTCCAGACCTGTCAACCGGCATCTCGGGCCATCGGCCCGCTGGTCCCAGGCCCGCGCCGGCGCGGAACCCCGGCGACATCGTGGAATCAGCCATCTGGCAGGGCGGTGCGGTCAGGACTCCGGTGGTTCGTCGATCCGGGCGTGCAACCGGATCTCGCGAATCTGGTGACCCTCGGCGTCCAGGGTGCGGGCGTAGCCGTCGCGTTCCCAGCCGGCCGACTCGTACAGCGAGATCGACGCGGTGTCGCTCTCGGGCACCCAGGCGACCGCATACCTGATGTCGTCCACCCGCAGGTGGTCCACGGCTGCGGCGAGCAGTCGGCTGCCGTGCCCGCGGCGACCCCATCGGGGTTCCACCAACAGGGTGAAGATCACCCCGACCCCCTCGGGCGCGGGCGGTTCAGGTTCGTCGGCGAAGGCACCGGCGGCATCGGCGGTGTCCACGGTGTCGGTCGGATCCGCCGGTCCGAACGCGACAAATCCCACCACACGTTCCCGCTCGCAGGCCACCAGCAGGTGATGCCGCTCCGAGGGGGGCGCGGTCAGTGCCTCGGTCCACCGCGCCTGGGCCTGTTCTGGGCTGAGTGTTGCCAACACCTCAGCGGGCAACAGCGACGAGTAGGCGATCGCCCAGGTCCCCAGTTGGATCCGCGCGATCTCCGCGGTGTCGGTGGTACGGGCGGGTCGCACGCTCACGTCGGCCATGCTGGCGAGGTTACTTCCCGCCCGTCCACCACGGTTCGGCCGGCTTCGTCGGTCAACAGGGCGGGGCCAGTACGCCACCGGTGTTCACGAAGGCGTCCGACACGTAGTTACCGGGCCCGATCCGGTCCCAGTGCGCACTGGTGCCCCGTGTTCCGGTCACGGTGTCACCCAGCACCTGACAGGTGATGTTCACCCGGGTGTGCGCGCCGGCCAGACCGACCGCCGCATTGCTGACGTGCGGCCCGGAGCGGACGGTCAGCGGCCCGCCGGACGCGGTGGTGATCGTGCCGGTCAGTGGCGGGTTACCGGTCCACAGGTAGTCGACCGTGACGAACCCGTTGTCCAGCAGCTTCAGCCCGTCCAGGAAGGTGCCGTCGGCCAGGTCGATACCGGCCGGGTTGAGTACCTGTCGGCCGAACTGGTCCAGCCCGCCGTTGAAACCGTTCTGGAAGGCCGCCTGTGCCTCGGGAAGGCCCTGCGGCAGGGTCTGCCAGTTCTGTCGGATCGACGAGGGGTTCCAGTAGTCGTCCCTGGTGTTCCACGGGCCCACGTCCCACACCGGCGCGTAGGCGCACCGGCCGGTGCCCGACGAGCACACCCGGACGCTGTAGTCGCCGGTGTTGGCCGGTGCCAACGACCGACCGCTGGGCAGGGCCACGAAGTGGTCGTGCGAGACGATGGTGTGCCCGTTCGCGGTGGTGCCGCCGACCAGACCCTCACGGGTGGCGAACACGGTGAAGACGAGTTCGGCCGACGGGGTGACCGTCCCACCGCCACCGCCCGGTTCGGCGTGCAGGGTGAGTCGGGACACGATCGGGCTGGTGTGGTCGGTGCCGGCCAACAGCAGCACCCGCGCCTGTACGGCCCGGCTCGGTGCGGGCAGCAGCGCGGGGGTGGAGTCGGTGGCCTGCCGCCACTCGGTCCACCGGCCGGCCGGCAGCGCGCCGCGAACCTCGACCACCACCGACGCGCCGTCCGGGATCTGGGCGGTGGTGGTGACGGTCACCCGGGTGACCGGCGCGGCCAGTCGACGGGCTGGCAGCAGGACCAGGCCGTACCCGCGGTCCATCGTGGCCGGATGCTGGTTCGGGTCCCGTAACCGGACGCCTGCGGCGTCACGGTCGATGTTGACCTCGGTCAGGGCGGGTCGGGACAGGTCGACCTGCCAGGTCGCCCGGGAGGGGGCCGATGCGGGGGTGGCAACCGTGTCGGTGGCGGCGGCGGGGCTGGCGGGAAGCATCGGGGTGAGGGTGGCGGCCAACAGCACGGCGGCCAGCCCACCGACGCGACGAGGGTGCGAAGTGAAGAGGTACATGCGCAGGGCTCCTCACCGAGGGGTGTCTAGAACAAGACTAATATTCCGGACATCAACCTAGAAAGCCATACAGGTAGCTGCGCACCCACGTGCCATCTTCTGAAACACGTTTTTGCGTGAAACGTCCCAGGTAACCGGTTGCAGAAGTTCTCGCGAGAGAACGTCAGCAGAAGCCGCCGGTCGACGTCGGCCCGACATGGAACCTCGGCCACCCCGCAGCCGGGGGTTCCAGCCGGGCAGTCGCCCGGATCACCCGGTCACCCTGTTACCCATGCCGATAGCGGACTTCGGGGACCGGCACGCCACCGGCGGTGTAGAAGTGCTCGGCACCGTCGGGCGCGAATCCGGCCTTCTCGTAGAACCGACGGGCCCGGGCGTTGTCGCGCAACACCCACAACAGCACCGGCCATAACCGCGCGGCGGACAGCCGCGCCAGTGCGTCGTCCATCAGGGCTCGGCCCACCCCGGTGGACCAGTGGTCAGGATCGACGTAGATGGCCAGCACCTCGCCGGTTCCGACCGGCACGTCGTCGCCCCGGTACGGACCGGTGACGGTGAATCCGGCGACCACACCGTCCCGTTCGGCGACCCGGGTGGTGAACCGGGAGGCCGGGTCGGCCAGTTGGGACCGGAGTCGTTCGGACTGGGCCCGTGGATCCATCGCGTCCAACACCTCGTCGGGGATAATCCCCGCGTAGGCGGCCTGCCAGGACCCGACTCGCACCATGGCCACCGCCAAGGCGTCCTCGGGTAGGGCCGGGCGGGTCAGGATGGGCACACGTCCTCCGGTTCGTTGGCCGCCATGGCACGGGCGATTCGTTCCCGGCGGCGTCTGCGGGCCTCCACCAGAGCCAGGGTGCCGACCACGATCACGACGATCGGAACCGGTCCCCAGGTCAGGTAATGCTCCACCGTGTGCAGGGATGCGGCAAAACCATAACCGAGCAGGACACATGCCGACCCCCAGGTGATACCGCCAACCACGTTCCACGGTAGAAACACCCGTACATAGGGCATCCTTGCCATCCCCGCCATGCTGGGCACGAGCGCGCGCAACAGTGCGGTACACCGGCCGAGAAGCACCGCGATTCCACCGTATCGGCGCAGGAACGCGTCAGCGCGGTCCCACCGGTGCTGACCAACCCGCATCCCCAGGCCGGAACGCCGGAGCGGCGGCCCGAAGTGCCGCCCGAACTCGTACCCGACGGTGTCCCCGACGACCGCCGCGCAGACCGCGATGGCGATCATGACCGGCAGGCTGAGCACACCCTCGTGGCAGTAGTAACCGGCCACCAACAGCGCCGTCTCGCCGGGTAGCACCATGCCGAGCAGTAGGGCAGCCTCGCCGAACGCCAGACCACCGGTGATGACGTAGAGCCAGGCACCGACATGTTCTCCAAGGCTCTGCAGAAACTCGGTCACTCCGACAGTCTGCCTGTCGCGCCGGAACGGGCAAGCCCCACTCCCAGCCGATCCGACATCTCGCCCAACACCTCGCCAAACCGTCGCGCACCCTCGACCAGTCGTTCCTCCGGTTCGGCGCAGTAGGTGAGCCGCACGCAGGGGAAGGGCGGTTCACCCGCGTGGTACGGGGTGCCGGCACTGACCAGCAGGCCGCGCAGCTCACAGCGCCGGGCCAACTCCACGTCGTCAACCCCGTCGGGCAGTCGCACCCACAGGTGCAGGCCGCCGGCCGGGGTCCGGGTCGGGCACGCGGTCGGTGCGTGGACGGTCAGGGCCCGGACCAGCGCGTCACGACGGGCGGCCAGG
>DATCWR010000189.1:0-10198 GCA_036566245.1 Mycobacteriales bacterium
CGCCGAGCCGTCGTTGGACGGCTACCGGCGCGGTGGTGGTCCACCCGACCGTCCGCCGGCCCACCCGGCCGCACCGGCCGAGACGCAGGTCGTCAACCGGGTGGGTGAGCGGTCCGGGCAGATCGTCCGACCCGATGTGCCGGACGTACCCGACCGACGTGCCGGCTGGAACGGGCCCGGCCAACCTGATCGTCCCGATCGGCCCGACCGGACCGGGCGGCGTGAACGGCGTGAGTCTCCCGGACATGAGGTGGTCCTCGCGGAGGACCATCGTCCGGCCGTCCCGCGCCGCCGGGGCCGGGCCGACGAACCAGATGACCGGCTGCCAGAACTGGCAGAGCCCCGGCGCGATCTGGTGCTCGCCCGTCCGGCCGCCGGGGCACTGCCGGAGCGGTTCGTCCCCGACGACGACGTCGACGATGAACCAGCCGAGGCGGCGTCCGCTGGCGACCGCGCCGAACGCTCGTTCCTGGGCGCCTGGACGTCCTTTCTGATGCAGATCCTCGTGGCCGCGGCCGGTGGCCTGGCGGTCTGGTTGGGTTTCCAGACGCTGTGGCGGCGCTGGCCCTACGGAGCGGCCGTCGCCGCCGCCGCGGTACTGGTCGTCATGCTGGTCACCGGGCACCAGATACACCGACATCGGCATCCCGACGAACCCCCGGACATGGTCACTGCCGGGGTGCTGGTGATCGTCGGTCTGGTGCTGACCGTCTCCCCGGTGGCCTTCGTCCTCCGACCTATATGAGCGGTCTGGCCGTCGGGTCGGGCCCGTCGTGTTCCGTCAGGAAGTCCAGGACGAGTGGACCGGCGGTGGCGCGGAACTCCTCGAAGTAGGCGTGCCGCGCTCCAGGAACCAGGTGTAGCCGGGCGCCTGGAATCCGGCCCGCGATCCGGACCGCGTTCGCGGTGGGGTTGAGCAGGTCGTCGGTGCCGTGCACCACCAGCGTGGGTGCGCAGATGTCGGGCAGTACGTCCCATGCGTCGTGCTGGTTGCTGGCGAGAAGGTGCCGGTGTCGGGCGTAGGTCGGCATGGCAGGGTCACCGAGCGTGTTGTGCGGACCGGGGTGGGTGGACAACCAGGCCGGGGTGTACATCAGTTCGAGGAGCGCCTGCCTGGCCGCGGGCCCACGCTGGGCCAGCGACCTGCGGACGTTGTTGTCGCGTTCGATGCTGTACCGGCCGCCCGGTGAGGTGCAGCCGAGTACCAGGGCACGGATCCGGTGCGGGTGGCGGACGGCCAGCCACTGGGCGACCCGTCCGCCCATCGAGGTGCCGTAGACGTGGGCCCGGTCGATGCCCAGGTCGTCGAGTACCGCGACCACGTCCTGCGCGAACCCCTCGGTGCTGTAGGGCTCGTCGGGTTTGTCGCTCTCGCCGGTACCCCGGTAGTCGAGCGTGATGGTGCGGTGGGCGACGTGGAAGTCGTCACGGATCTGGTCCCACCAGTGGTGGTTGTTCGACTGGCCCGCCAGCAGAACCAGCGGGGTGCCGTCACCCTGGCACTGGTAGGCGACACGGATTCCGTCCACGCTCCGGGCGTACGGCACGAACGTGTGTCCCTTCGACGCGGGGGATGATCTGGCGAGTATCCCGGCTCGCGTGATCAGCGGATGCCACACCCCGGTAGGCCGGGCTCACGGCCACGGTGGCTGTCGGGGTGGTGAGGCGGCACGATGGTTGGGTGGCGCTCACCCCGTGTTCGGACCTGTCGGCGGCGGAGTGGATCATCGCCGGTGACCGGCCGTGGCAGCAGGTGGTCTGCTTCGGACCGGCGGGTTTCCCTGCGTATGCGAGGCTGCGGTTCCTGCCCGATCCCGCCTACCCGGGACAGAGCGAGAACGACGTCCACCGCGATGGTGATGCCCCCTCGGACACCGTGCGGCTGCGTGCCGCCCTGGAGACACTGACCCGCCACACCCGCACCCCCGAGGACTGCTACTTCTGCCTGTGGGACGGCTGGACCTCGACCATCGAGTCTGACCCCGGCACGCCGACCCCCGACCGGCACCCGGGTATCGCCCGGCCGGGCCGGCAGAGTCCGCCGGCGTCCGGAGTCCCGGTGCCGGGTGAACCGAAGGTGGTCCTCCCGCACCGCGCCTACCTCCTGTTCCACGGCGCGGTGTCAGACATCCCCGACCCGGGTGCGGGGTGGATGTGGCCCGGCCAGCCCGGGTCACACACGGCTGATCCGGCGTTCGTCTGGCCCGCCGACCATGCCTGGTGCCTCGCCAGGGACGTCGACCCGCACTGGGCGGGCATCGGAGCCAGCATCCCGGCAATCAACCACCTTCTGGCCGACTCCCGTCTCGACGTGGTCCCCGCCGACCCACGCCAGGACCAGCCGCGTTACCGGTAGAGGTGGGACTGGCCGTGAGCATGGGTGTGGTGTCCGGGCCGGCAGGTAGCGCAGGGCGGGTGGCGCGGTGTCGACCGGTGGTGGGGGTGCGGCGGCGCTCCAGAGCGGTCGGTTCAGGGGGAGTGCGTACCAGGCCCCGGTTTGGTCCCGTGGACCTCACCGTGGTGCCCAGGAGAAGCCGCGAGCCCGGGACCCCGTCTCCGGCGGGAACTTCCCGGGCTCACTTCCGACCGCGTCCGCAGACCGGCCGGCCTCGGGACCCACAGTGCCCTGCCAGCTGACGATCGTCAACCTGGTCAACCTGTGTCATCCCGCGACGACCACATGTACACGTGGGGGTTTCGCGGAGAGTCAACGGTCAGACACCCAACCGGTGCCCGGGCGGAGGTTCGGCCGGGACCGATCGGGTGCCCCCGCCCGGCCGTCGGGGGGATCCGGCCGGCGTAGCCTGTATAGGCGTGGGTGCTCCCGAGGTGCCGGCATCCGGGTCGACCGATGGTGACCCGGATGATCATGATGACCACGGCAACCTGATGAACGGGGCGAACCCGACCGAACCCCACCCCGTCTCGATCCCGAAGGCCAAGGTCGGCCTGTCCACCGCGTCGGTGTACCCGGAGTCGACCGCCGCGGCGTTCGCCCTGGCCGCCCGGCTCGGTTATGACGGTATCGAGATCATGGTGTGGAACGACCCGGTCAGCCAGGATCCCACCGCGTTGCGCCGACTGTCCGATCACCACGGCATCCCGGTGTTGGCCATCCACGCACCGTGCCTGGTGGTGACCCAGGCCGTGTGGACCACCGACCCGTGGGAGAAGCTGCGCCGGGGACGGGCCGCCGCCGAGGCGTTGGGCGCCGCCACGGTCGTGGTGCACCCGCCGTTCCGGTGGCAGCGGGACTACGCGCGCCGGTTCTCCCAGGGCATCGCCAGGATGGCCGAACAGACCGACGTCCGGTTCTGTGTGGAGAACATGTTCCCGCTCCGCTTCCGGGGCACCGAGGTGTCGGTGTACTCCCCACACTGGAATCCGGTCGACGAGGACTACCCCGACCTGACCCTGGACCTGTCACACACCGCGGTGTCCCGGTCCGACCCGCTCCGCGTCGTCGGTGCCATGGGTGAGAGGTTGCGTCACCTGCACCTGGCCGACGGCACCGGCCAGGCCAGGGACGAGCACCTGGTACCCGGGCGTGGCACCCAGCCCTGCGCGCAGGTGCTGGAGTCGCTGGCCGAACGGCGGTTCGACGGGTCGGTGATCGTGGAGATCAACACCCGGCGGGCGGTGAACCGGGAGGAACGCGAGTTCGACCTGGCCGAGGCGTTGGCATTCACCCGACTGCACCTGGCCGCGCCCGCCCGTAACTCCTGAGACGCTCGTTCCGCACCGGCCCACCAGGGGGCCAGCCCGACGGTTCGTCCAGTTCGTCGTAGCCTCTGGGCATGCTGCGTTCGGTAATCCTGGCTGCCGCCCGGAACGGTCGGGTGAAGAACCTCGTCGCCACCGCACCGCTGAGTCGAAGCGTGGTGCGCCGGTACGTCGCTGGCGAGGACGTGGATGACGCGGTGCGGGTCACCCGGGGGCTCACCGCCGGCGGCCTGCGGGTCAGCCTCGACCACCTCGGCGAGGACACCACCGAGCCTGCCCAGGCCGCGGCCACGGCCAGGGCGTACCTCACCCTGCTCCAGCGGCTCGGTGACGGCGGGCTGACCGACGGCGCCGAGGTGAGCGTGAAACTGTCCGCGGTGGGACAGATGTTGGACGAACACATGGCGCTCGACCACGCCCGGGAGGTGTGCGCCGCTGCCCAGCGGGTTGGCACCACCGTCACCCTGGACATGGAGGCACATACCACCACCGACTCCACCCTGCGGGTGCTGCGCGAACTGCGGGCCGACTTCCCCACCACCGGCGCGGTACTCCAGGCGTACCTGCACCGGACCGAGGACGACTGCCGGGAACTGGCCCACGCCGGTTCGCGGGTACGGTTGTGCAAGGGCGCCTACCAGGAACCAGCCTCGGTCGCCTACCAGAGCCGAGCCGAGGTGGACCGGTCCTACGTTCGGTGCCTGAACGTGCTGATGGCCGGCGAGGGATACCCCATGGTGGCCACCCACGACCCCAGACTGATCGCGATCGCCGACGAGCGGGCGCGTTGGCACGGCCGGAAGAAGGGCAGCTATGAGTTCCAGATGCTCTACGGGGTGCGCCCCGACGAGCAGCGTCGGCTGGCCGCCGGCGGTGAGACCGTCCGGGTGTACCTGCCCTACGGCACCCAGTGGTACGGGTATCTGATGCGCCGGCTGGCCGAACGACCGGCGAATCTCACCTTCTTCCTGCGGTCGTTGGTGTCCACCCGATGACCAGGTTGGCCGTGCTGGGTGGCGGCAAGATCGGCGAGGCGTTGCTGTCGGGCATGTTGCGGGCCGGACGGTCCGCCAACGACGTGGTGGTCAGCGTGCGCCGGCCCGAGCGGGGCAAGGTACTGACCGAGCGATACGGGGTGCGCGCGGTGAGCAGCGCACAGGCGGCCAGTGAGAGCGACGTGCTGCTGGTCGCCGTCAAACCGCAGGACATCGACGCGTTGGTGGACGAACTGGCGCCGGCGTACTCACCGGACACGCTGCTGGTCTCGCTGGCCGCCGGCATCCCCACCCGGTACTACGAGGAACGGCTGCCGGCCGGCACCCCGGTGATCCGGGTGATGACCAACACACCGGTGCTGGTCGACCACGCGATGAGCGCGGTGTCACCGGGCACACACGTTCAGGAGAGTCACCTCGCCCTGACCGAGGAACTGCTACGTCCGGTTGGCCGGGTGGTCCGGGTTCCCGAGTCGCAACAGGACGCGGTGACCGCGCTGTCGGGCAGCGGGCCGGCGTACTTCTTCTACCTGGTCGAGGCGATGACCGACGCGGGCATCCTGCTCGGCCTGCCGCGCAGCGTGGCGCACGAACTGATCGTGCAGACCGCCCTGGGCGCGGCGGTGATGCTGCGTGACTCCGGGGAACATCCGGTGAAACTCCGCGAGGCGGTGACCTCCCCGGCCGGCACCACCATCAACGCCATCCGGGAACTGGAGAACCACGGGGTGCGGGCCGCACTGCTGGCCGCCATCGAGGCGGCCCGGGACCGCAGCCGGGAACTGGGCGACGCGCACGGCTGAGCCCTGGTTCCGCGGTCGTCCGGCCTGAATGCGGTATCGGCCGGCTTGACGAGTAGTCTGAGCAGCCGTGCGGTCCGCCGGTTCGGTCGGGCACGCCCAGTTCATCCCGCATCCAGCGAATCTCGCCGGACACAGAGGGGTCCAGTATGGGTTCTGTCATCAAGAAGCGCCGTAAGCGCATGGCGAAGAAGAAGCACCGCAAGTTGCTGAAGCGAACCAGGGTCCAGCGCCGTAACAAGAAGTAACGGTCAGACTTCGGCCTGGTACAGGTTCGCCATCCGGAGGCGATACGGTGGCGTACCACCAGGCCGGCAACGGGGCCGGCCGACATCGTGGAGGACTCCCACGTGAGCAGCGAGAGCTGGGTCACCTTCCTGTCGGACTACGGTCTCGACGACCATTTTGTCGGTGTGTGCAAGGGAGTGATCGCTCGGACCACTCCCCAGGTCAAGATCATCGACATCTGCCACCAGGTCACCCCGCAGAATGTCAACATCGGCGCCTCCATATTCGCCGAGGCTCTTCCGTACCTGCCCCACGGTGTGCACCTGGCCCTCGTGGACCCCTACCGGCTGGGCGGTGCGCGCGGCGTGGCGGTCCGGTGTCGGGACGGGTCGACGATCGTCTGCCCGGACAACGGCGTGTCGTCGTTGGCCTGGCAGGTGCTCGGTGGTGTGACCGCGGTACGGGAACTGACCAACGCCGAGCTGTGGAACCCCAATCCGGCCCGCAGCTTCCGCGGCCGTGACGTGTTCGCGCCGGTCGCCGCGCGCCTGGCCGGTGGACTGGCGTTCGAGGCGGTCGGTACCGAGGTCGACCCCAACAGTCTGGTGTCGTTGACCCCGGAACCGCCGCACGTGCACGGTGACCACGTACACGGCACGGTCCGGATGGTGGACCACTTCGGCAACCTGTCGCTGAACGTCCGCCGTTCGGACCTGGAGGCCGCCGGCATCGCGCTCGGCAACGTGGTGGAGGTGCGGTGCAGTGGGCGGGAGATGCAGGTCCCGTTCTCGCCACACTTCGGTGACGTCGCTCCCGGTCGGACAGTGGTCTGCGAGGACTCGTTCCGGGCCATCACGATCGTGGTCAACATGGGCCGTGCCGACCGGACCCTCAAGGCTGGCCCGGGTGAACCTGTGGTGCTCAGTCGGGTACACCACATGCCCCAGATGGTCAGTCGTCCCCTCGCGGTGGTGGACCAGCCTCCGTCCTGACCGGGTCACCTCGCACCCTGGTCAGGTGGTCCGGTGGACCTGCCCCGGTGGGTCACGGACCGAGGTGGCTCCTCGCCGCCCGGGTGCCCGGTCACTCCGGTCGGCATAGAATGTTCGGCGACCGCGCGAGCCCGGACCGGGAGAGGCCATGATGCCGTCGGTCGTGCTGGTCACCGGTGTCGGCCGGTTCCTCGGTGCCCGGGTCGCCGCCGTACTGGCCCGGGAACCTGACGTCGGGCGGGTCATCGGAGTCGACGCGGACGCACCGTGGGTGGGCGGGAAGGCCGGTGGACCCGGCGGGTTCCCGTCCACCGCGGAGTTCGTCGAGGCCGATCCGGGGGACGCCCGGGTCGCCCGACTGGTCGCCGAGGCTGGCGTGGACACGGTCGTGCATGCCAGTGTCGGCAGCGAACCACCGGGTGACTCCCGATCAACCCGGGGCAACAACGTGGTCAGCACCCTGCGCCTGCTCGCCGCGTGTCAACGTTCGGCGGTGCGCAGACTGGTGGTCCGGTCCACCACGGCCGTCTACGGCAGTACCAGTTGTGACCCGGCCCTGTTCGTGGAGGAGGACACCGAGACGGACCTGCCCCCGTACGGCGGCCCCGCCCGCGACGCGGTGGACATCGAGGCACACGTCCGTGCCTTTGCCCGACATCGCCCGGACGTGTCCGTGCTGGTGTTGCGGATGGCGAACCTGGTCGGACCCTCGGTGCCCAGCCCGTTGACCCGTTACCTGCGCCCTCCCGTGGTGCCCACCATGCTGGGGTTCGACCCCCGTCTCCAGTTCCTGCACGAGCAGGACGCGGTGGAGGTGCTCCGGCTGGCCGCCCGGAGCGGCGGTACGTTCGCCCCGGACGTGGTTGACCGGCCCGGATCGGCGGCGTCGGGGTTCCGGGCCGACCAGCGGCACCGGACCGTCAATGTGGCCGGGCCAGGTGTGCTGCTGCTTTCCCAGGCGATCCGTCGGGCCGGGCGGGTACCCCTGCCGGTCCCGGGTCTGGCCGGACCGGTCGGCAACGCGCTGGCCGGCCTGGTCGGCCTCCACCCGGAGCAGGCCGGGCTGTTCACCCTCGGCGGCATCGCGGACACCACCCGGTTGCGCGAGGAGTTCGGCTACCAACCCCGCCGCAGCGGGGTCCAGGCGTTCGACGAGTTCGTCCGCCGGCAACTTTCCGACACGGTGAGCCGGGCGGTGGCCTCGGCGACGGGGTGGGCCGCCGGGCACCTGTCGGTCGGTGAACCGAGGCGGTCTCCCGGTGGATGACGACCCAACCGGTGACGACCCGATCGAAGACCATGGCCGAACACGGTCGGACTGGGAACGCCGGATCGCCGGGGCACTGGCCTTCCTGCGCCGACGGATCACCGGCGACTACCAGGTGGACGAGTTCGGGTTCGACCGCGAACTGACCGACCGGGTGCTGCTGCCGCTGCTGCGTCCGTGGTATCGGGACTGGTTCCGGGTCGAGGTGTCCGGGCTGGAACACGTGCCGTCCGAGGGAGCCGCACTGGTCGTGGCCAACCACGCCGGCACCCTCCCCGTGGACGCCCTGATGACCTGGGTGGCGTTGCGTGACCATCACCCGGCCCACCGGTACCTGCGGATGCTCGCCGCCGACCTGGTGTTCCGTACGCCGCTGTTGGGGGAGTACGCCCGCAAGGCCGGACACACCCTGGCCTGTAACGCCGACGCCGAACGGTTGTTCGCCGCCGGGGAGTTGGTCGGGGTGTGGCCGGAGGGGTTCAAGGGCATCGGCAAGCCGTTCTCCGAGCGGTACCAACTGCGCCGGTTCGGTCGGGGCGGTTTCGTCACCGCCGCGTTGCGGGCCGGGGTGCCGATCGTGCCGTGTTCCATCGTGGGCGCCGAGGAGGCGTACCCGATGTTGGCGAACGTCGAGGTGCTGGCCCGACTGTTCGACCTGCCCTACTTCCCGATCACGCCCACCTTTCCCTGGCTCGGACCGCTGGGCCTGGTTCCGTTGCCGTCGAAGTGGCTGGTCGAGTTCGGCGAACCGGTCAAGACCGCCGGACTGGCCGAACACGCCGAGGACCCGTTCCTGGTGTTCGAACTGTCCGACCAGGTACGGGACACCATCCAGCAGACCCTCCACCGGCTGCTCACCCGACGTGGGTCCGCCTTCGGCCGACCGGCGGGATGCGAGGATGCCCCACGTGCGGAACCCCCTGCGTGACCTGCCCCGTGAGGTGACGGTACTGGTCACGGTGGCCTTCTTCGTGGCCGTGGGCTTCGGCATCGTGGCACCCGCCCTCCCGGTGTTCGCCCGACAGTTCGGGGTCGGCAACGCTGCGGCCGGCGCGGTGATCAGCGCGTTCGCGGTGGCCCGGTTGGTCTCGGCCCTGGGTGCCGGTCGACTGGTCGACCGGATCGGTGAACGGATCGTCCTGGCCGTGGGCATCGCCGTGGTGGCGGTGTCCAGCATGCTGGCCGGACTGGCCCAGACCTACCCCCAACTCGTCCTGTTAAGGGGCGTCGGCGGGGTTGGCTCGGCCATGTTCAGCGTGAGCGCGACCAGCCTGCTGCTGCGGGTGGTCGGCACCGCGCAGCGCGGCCGGGCGGTCGGCATGTGGCAGGGAGGCTTCCTGGTCGGCACCATCTGCGGGCCGGCCCTGGGCGGCGCGGTGATCGGGGTGTCGATCCGGGCACCGTTCTTCCTGTACGCCGGCACGCTGGCGGTGGCCGGTGTGGTCGCGGTGGTCGCGTTGCGGCGCACCGCGTTGCGCGACCGGGTCGGTGCCGGGTCGGCCGGCCGTACCGGGCTGGGTGCCGCGTTCCGGCACCCGTCGTATCGGGCCGCGATGGCCACCAACCTCGCCCGGGCGTGGTCGGTGCTGGCGGTACGCAGCGCGATCGTGCCGCTGTTCGTCACCGAGGCGTTGGGCCTGGATCCGGTGTGGATCGGGGTCGGGTTCGTGATCGTGGCCGCGTTGAGTGCCGTGCTGTTGCTACCCGCCGGGAACTTCGCCGACACGCGGGGGCGCCGACCGTTGTTGGTCTGCGGCCTGGCGCTGTGCGCGGCCGCGCTGGTCCTGTTGGCCCTGTCGCCGAACCTGCCCGGCTACCTCGGTGCCATGGCCCTGATGGGTCTGGGATCGGGGACGCTGGACGTGGCGCCCGGGGCGATCCTCGGTGACGTGGTTGGCGGCGGTGGTGGCACGGCGGTGGCCGCCTACCAGATGGCCGCCGACGTGGGGAACATCGCCGGCCCGGTGGTGGCCGGCCTGCTCGCCGACAGCTACGGCTTCTCGTCGGCGTTCGGAGTTTCGGCCGGCATCGTGCTGGTGGCACTGCTGTTGTCCGCGTCGGCGCCGGAGACCGGGGTCAGGGCCGAGAACGCGCCGGACGGGCCGGTGGACGGGCGGATCACCGGGGCCGGTTCGGCACCGGACTCACCGTCGGCGTCGGCGTAGCGTCACGCTGGCGGCGGCGCCGGCCAGG
>DATCWR010000196.1:0-4462 GCA_036566245.1 Mycobacteriales bacterium
GCTGGCCCACACCCCATGCGGCTCACCGTGCGGATCATCCCACTCCACCGGCTGAACCAACGGCAACGATGCCTGCAACCGCCCCCACAGATCACCGGCCAACACACGACCCGTCTCCATCAACCAGGACCGTGCCACCTCCACAAACCGCTCACCCTCAAGCCCCCGCACATCCACCAACGCCGTCAACCACTCACCACCCGACGCCATGCCCTGGACCCTACCGACAAGGCATTCACAGCGGCGATATGGCATCGCATTACTTCCGCCATCACGGTATCCATGGCACAGGGATTCACCGCCACGCGGTGAGAACCTGCGCCCGAACACTGTCCCGAGGCAACGGTACTTCCGTGGCCGCGAAACACCCTCGACGGAAGGGGCGTCTGCCCACTTCTCTGGGAACCGTTCTGGCAGACGGCGAGGTCAGCGGGAGGCGCGACAGAGGAGGGTGAAGACGATGGTGATCACGGCCGCACCCAGCACGGTGCCCGGGGCCAGGTGCGTGGTTTCCCACAGCCAGACGGTGAACCGGTCCCACAGCGACCGTGCCGCACCGCTGCCGACCAGGACGGCGAATCCGACCAGCACCGGAACGCCGATCCAGCGGGCTCGCCGGCGTAGCCGGAACCGGCCGCCGCCCTGATCCCGGATCTCCCACTCGCGCCTCACGCCGACCGCCACCGGGGCACCCGCGCCTCCCAGGCCGCCACCCGCAGCAGTTCCCGGGTCGGACAGGTCTCGGCCACCGAGCCCCACCACCGCCGGCGCGGTCGGCACGTCTGGCACCTCCCCCGCCGGTCGAGTTGGTGCACCACGGCCACCGCCAGCACGGCCCGTGCCAACACCTCGACCGGCGCCTCGGCCAACGTCTCGGCCAACCCGGCCAGGTCGGCCACCAGCCGGTCGCTGGTCCAGTCGGTTTCGGTCACCGCCCACCACCCGACGCCGAGCGCGGCAGCACCGGCAGCACAGGCAGGACCGACGACACCTGCGACACCGACGACACCGGCATCGCCACGTCGCCCAGCCCGGGGTTCGGCAGTGACATCGGTGGCGCCTCGCACAGCACGGCCGGCCAGTACCCGGGCCGCAGCGCACCGGCCCAGCCGGGCGGAGTGTCCACATGACACCAGTCGGCCAGCACCGTGAACGGAACCAGGGGCCGCAGCCCGACCAGATGCACGAACAGCCCGGCAATGGCCCGGGCCGCCCAGTCGGCCCGTTCGAACCGGTGGCAGGGCCCCACGTCCACCCGGGTGGCGGCGAGCAACGGCGCCAGCGCGTAGGAGTGTCCGGCACTCACCCCTCGGCGTCGGGCCAACCGCAGCGTGTCCAGAATGCCCAGCAGACCCGGGTCGGGCAGGCAGCCGAGCATGCCCAGGACCCGCCCGGCGTTGTGTACCACCAGCGGTCGGCCATCGACCACATCGGACACCTCAGCCCAGATCTCGCCCAGACCGGGCGCGTCTGCCACGTCGGCGTCGGCGAACCCGTGCACCCGCGCGGTCATCACCGGTGCGATCGGTTCGGTCGGCCGGACCAGCCAGCTCACCGGTTCACCGATCCGACCACGGTCGAGCAGGCCGACCGCGATCTGCACCGGCATCGGCCGTTCCTGTCCGTTGTCGCACACCGCCAGCACGGCCACCGGCGGTACTTCGGCGACGGCGCCGTCAGCTCCACGAGCAACGGAACCACCGGCACCGCGCTCGTCCAGGATCCCCACACTCTTCACCAGACAGTCCTTACAGGATGGTTGCTTCGGAACGGCGCGGTGACGCGCCGGGCATCATTCACGCCCGCGTGCGGACCGGAATCCAGCACCGCGACCAGGACCGCACCCCCCGAAAACCCCGGTCCGCCCGTCCCCGCTGGTCCGCAACCGGAATCGACCCACTACCAGTGGTCACCCGCCCAGGGAAGACACCACATGCGGACATCCGGTAACCGTGCGCGGTTGTCCACAACCGCAGGCAACGGGCTCGAAACGCCGACCACTGACGGGTTAGGGTCGCCGGGACCGATCACCACCGGTGACGACCGCACCGCCCCTGGTCACCCTCGCCACCACGGGCACCGGCCGGTTCGCCGGACGAACCACACGTCGGGGAGTTCTCGATGACCCAACGAGCGCGCAACCTGAACCCGGGCCGGTCGGCCCTCGACCTGTTCGGTGCCGAACTGCGGCACTGGCGCATGAAGCGGGAACTGTCCCAGGCGGGGCTGGCGGAGTTGACCCACTTCAGCGCTGACCTGATCTGCAAGGTGGAGAAGGCGATTCGCTGGCCACTGCGCGGATTCACCGAGGCGTGCGACGCCGCGCTGGACACCGGCGGGGCGCTGGCCCGGATGTGGCCGTGGGTGGAGACCGAGCACCAGCGGGCCCTGGAGGAGTCCGCGAACGCCGCTCATGCGGACATCGAGCCGGTCGATGCGGACTTCGCCGCACCCGGAACACCGGGAACGCACGGCACGGACGCGACACATCTGCCCGAGTTCAGAAGCTCATTTCTCCCGCATACTGGGCGTGGAAACCGCGCCATCGCCAGAACCAGGCAGCACGACGACACCCGTCGACGGCCGGGCAGGCCGAGCCGGTCGGTCCGGCCAGGCTGGCCCGGTCGGCAGGGTTGGCAGACCTGGCCAGGTTGGCCAAGTTGGCCAGGTGGTGCGCCGCTGAGCCTTGAGGAGCAGTTGTTCATGGCCGCACACGAGTCCGCCGAGTTCCGCGACCACCCGTCCAACGTCGGGCCGGCCACCATCGACCAACTCCGCTCGGACATCACCCTGCTGTCCCGGTCGTTCGCCAACGCCCCCCGCTACCAGGTGTTCACCCAGACCCGCTGGCTGCGCGACCGCACGTTCCAACTGCTCGACGGCCGGCAGTGGATCACCCAGTCGCGCGACCTCTACTTCCTCGCCGGCGCGGCCTGCGGCATGCTCGCCGACATCACCGAAGACCTTGGCTACATGGACGCGGCGATGGCACACACCCGGACCGGGCTGCTGTGTGCGAAGGAGGCCGGCCACACCGGCCTGGCGGCCTGGATTCGTTGCAAGCAGAGCACGGTCGCGTACTACGGCGGCCGGCCGGCACAGGCCGCCGAGTTCGCCCGACGGGGACAGGAACACGCCCCGGCCGGCACGGTCAGCGTCTGGCTTCCCGCGCTGGAGGCCCGCGCCGCGAGCCGGCTCGGTGACGAGCAGACCACCCGGGCGGCACTGGCCCGGGCCACCGCCGCCCGGGAGCACACCACCCCGGACGAGTTGGACGACATCGGCGGCATCCTGTCGTTCTCCGTGCCCAAGCAGTACTTCTACAGCGCCGAGTCCTACCTGGGCATCGGCGACCACTCGGCCACGGTGGACGAGGGCAGATCATGCCTCACCGGTTACGAGACCGGGCCGGCCGAGGCCCGCGCATTCGACAACGAGGCGTCCACCCAGATCAACATGGCGCTGGCCATGTTGGACGACGACCTGGAGGCGGCCCGGAACGTCGCCCAGCCCGCGCTCGGCCTGGCCCCGGAACTGCACACAACCTCGCTGCGGCGCCCACTCCGACTACTGCACGAGCGGCTGAGCGCCCCGACCGTCCACGATGCCCCGGTCGCGGTCGACCTGCGCGACCAGATCGAAGACTTCCTCGCCACCTCTCTCTCCCTCCCACCCACCTGACAGCGCCATCGAGCGATGGACGAACGCACCGGAAGAACGGGCCTACGCGAGTGGACCGCGGCTGACGGAACGGTGTGGCACCGCGCTTCACCGAGACGGGTCGGCGAACGCGACGCGCGACGATTGGTCCGGCGGCACTCGCGACCCTGGTCGCGGTCGAGTCCTCCGCCCGATTCGACCTGCGCTGGCTCGACCCCGGTGAGCGGAAGGAGTACTGGGAACGCAATGTCGCCGGACACATGGACAGCGACCTGCCCAACGAGCAGGGGCTCGTCTACCAGGCGACGATGTGGACCGACCCGGCCGGACACCGCCTCCTCCTGATCAGCGAACTCTGTTAACCGCTTCGTGTCCCTCCTGGACGCCGTCCGCGCGGTGCGGCTGTGGCGGCGCGACGCAGGGGCCCCGCCCTGCTGACTCTGAGGTGTAGTGATCGACACGTGGGCGAGGATGCTCACCAACACATGGGAAGGGTCAGGATGGCGTTCGGAACCGCGGTGGCCGCGGCGCTGTCCGGTGCGTCTGCGGGCCAACTTGAGCACTGGCGCAGGCAACCGGCACGCGGAGGACGAGCTGTACTGGTCCCGGAGGTCTCTGCCGTTGGAGGTGCTCGCCCCTTACGTCGCCACAGGTTGGTGGAAGGCTGCCGAGACCACGGCCGAACTGTTGGAGGAGTGGGAGAGCATCGAAGAGGCGATCGCGCTGGCCCGCCCCTATGCAGAGGCCGGGGACCGGCCGGCGCTGCGGTTCTTCGCGCGCCTGCTCGCCCGGCACGGCCGGG
>DATCWR010000210.1:0-2010 GCA_036566245.1 Mycobacteriales bacterium
GGCCTGGATCTCAAACGCCGGCTGCTGGCCCTCGAGGGTGTGCTACCGCCCACCCTCGACTTCGGGTGATGTCGGCCACCGTGGCACTGCCGCCAAGATCAGCTCGCCTTCTGGACCGGTGCCCAGGCGTCACCCGCGTACTCGCGGAGTACCTGGGTGATCTCCGCCTCGGTGTAGTCCCAGGCCCGGATGTCACACAGCCGAAGCCCGCCGATGGTGTCGTCGAAGGCGGGCAGCGTGCCGTTCGGGTCGACCGGCACGGTCACCCCTGGCTGGAGCCAGGCGACCAGGTACCAGCGTGGGGTCCGCTTCGAGGGCAGCCGCATCACCGACAGGCGGGCGATGTCCTGCCACCGGATGCGGGTCTGGTGCTCCTCGATCTCCAGTTCGATGCCCGAGGGGTCCAACCGCATCTCGTTGGTCCGCCCGGGAAGCAGTCCGACCACCCGCAACCCGAGGTAGACCGCGGCCACCCAGACCACGGCGATGGCGGGAAGTGACCACGGCAACCCGAGTTCGGCCCACAGGTAGATGCTCAGCAGGGCCGGGATCACCAGCAACGCCAGGTGCGCGCGGCCGAGGTCGCCCTCTTCCTGAACCTCTCTGAAGAGCTTTGGCTCCATGGAGTCACCTCTCAGTCACCCACAGTTGTTGATCAGATGCTAGCGCCACCCCTGGGACGGCGCGATACGCCATCCGTGCCACATGCCAGAACCGCATCTCACAGCCGGTGGAGACGCATGGCCGAGCGGGTGTCCGGCCCGACCCTTGCGCGGACCGCCCGGGTCAGCCCACCGGGGCCAACAGCGCCACGCACTCCACGTGGTGGGTCATCGGGAACAGGTCGAACGCACGCAGCGCGGCGAGTCGGTACCCGTGCCGGGCTGCCTCGGCGACGTCGCGGGCCAACGCCGCCGGATCACAGGCGACGTAGCAGACCGCCCGGGCACCGAGCCGACACACCGCCGCAACCACCTCCGGACCGGCCCCGGTGCGCGGCGGATCCAACACCACCAGGTCCCGGGTGGGGCCTGATCTGGCCACCAGGTCGGGGGTGACAGAGGCCCGCCGTACCGACACCCACGGGTGTCCGGCAAGGTTCGCCCGGGCGTCGGCCACCGCGGTCGCGTCCCCCTCCACCGCGAGCACCCGACCGGCACCGCCCACCGCCTCGGCGAGCACCCCGGCGAACAGTCCGGCTCCGCAGTACAGATCCAGCGCGCTCTCGCCGGTCGCCGGCCGCAGCAGGTCCAGGACGCAGTCGGCCAGGGTCGAGGCGGCGTGCGGGTGCACCTGCCAGAACACCCCGGGTGAGACCTGCCACTCCCGTCCGGCCGCCACCTCCCGGAGGGTTGACGCACCGACCAGACTGGGTTGGGCCCGTCGGTCCCGTGGGGTGACCCGTATCGCCTCTCCCCTGCCGGTGGCCGCGGTCACCTCCACCATCGAGGCGTCCGGCCAGTTCCGTTGGGGGACCCCGACGGCATCGACCCCGGCGGTGGCCAACGGACAGCGCTCGACCGGCTCGACCCGCCTGGAACGGTGTCGGCGCAGCCCGGCCCGCCCGTCGGCGTCCACGGCGAACTGCATCCGGGTCCGCCAACCCAGCGGACCGCCGGGCAGTTCCTCGACCGTCACCGGCACGTCGACCGTTCCGGCGATCCGGGCGAGTTGGTCGCGGACCACCGCCGCCTTGAGTCGACGCTGGGCGCCGGCCTCGACATGTTGGAAGTCACAGCCCCCGCACCGACCCGGTCCGGCGTGCGGGCACACCGGCGTAACTCGGTCCGGCGAGGATTCCAGGACCCGCACCGCGTCGGCTCGGGCAAAGGACCCACCGGTGTCCTCGGTGACCCGGGCGATCACCCGCTCGCCGGGCAATGCGTGGCGGACGAAGATCACCCGGCCGGCGTGCCGGGCCACGCAGTGCCCGCCGTGCGCGACCGGGCCGACCTCCAGTTCCACCTCGCAACCGGCCAACGGGCCCGAGGCGGTCGCACCCTGTCGGGT